>JBHYDF010000280.1:0-8969 GCA_051861145.1 Nostocaceae cyanobacterium | reverse complement strand
TCTCTACAGGCTTTTGAGGTCTATGCGCGTACATTCGCACCGGGGGAAGTTCAGTATAAACTTAACATAAATTTGTCAGTAATGTTACTATCAAGCAAAAATACATTTATTAAAATAGAATAGGGTAAACAATAACACTCAGTATGAACGCAAAAAAGAATAATTTACAAGCTACCCAAGCTCAAACTCGCCTCCTGTTGGCTTTGTGGGATTTGGGAGGAGCAAAGCAGGAAGTTAAGAAAGGCGAACTTACTAAGCGAATTATTACAAAGGGCAAGAAAGTAGCAGATTATCAGGGCATCTTTGAGGAATTGGAGAAAAAAGGAGCGATTTCCATCTCTAAGAAAGGGTACTCTCTTGCATCTCCTCAAGGTTTAGAGGTACTGGGTGAAGGTTTGAAAAGCCCTGATTTTAAATTTGAAGGGACTATTGTTGGCACTTGGGCGGCAAATGCCTTACTGAAGTGGATTAGTCAGATGAATGGTGCGGTAGCTATTGCAACTGCATCAGTTAATGGGGTAAAGAATGCCATTAAATCTTATGAGGAGTTTAAGTCTGTTGCGTTGGAAGTCTACGACAAGCTGAATCACAACAATGGTCTAGTGCAAATTTATCGGATGCGAAGAGAAATAAGCGATCGCGTCAGTCGTGAGCATTTCGATGAATGGCTACTGGAAATGCAGGCTAACGATATTTTTCAGCTGATGGCAGGAGAAATGCGAGACATCACCCCTGATAAACGTGATGACTCAATCATTATCCCTGGAGGAGGATTGCGTTACTACGCTAAACGTTTAAATTCCTAAATTTCTCTGAATCTTTATGTAGTTCCTTACCTCAGACAAAATCACTATGGACAGTTCAGCAGTGTCTCCAATAGAAGCCCTTAACGCCGCCATCAAAAGTCACAACCCATTTATTAACGCTGGCATAGTCAAAGAACAGGATGTCTGGGGGAAAGGATTCCCCGATGTGCCAACCTTAAATGCCCACGCTTCCGATGCAGTTTTTCAGGCAATTGAGCTAGTGCGTACCAGTCAATCTACTCAAGAGAAGGTGACATCAATTGCTATAACTGCTCAACAAGGAGTAGGTAAAACTCACATCCTCAGTCGCATTCGCCATCAACTGAAAGCGAATGGAAGTGCTTTGTTCATCTATGCCGGTGTTAATAACTATACAGATTTAAATCTGGTTAAGTACCAATTTCAACAAATTCTAGCTAATAGTCTCAGCAACATTGGTAGTCAAGGGGTGATGCAATGGCAGGAAGTGGCGGCGACGATAGCAAACGAAGGCTTTAAAGCCATTGATTCTAAATTTCCAAGCCTTTCTCCTGAAGTATTGGTTGAACGATTTGACAGAGTGTATGCAAGTTGGTCAGCTAGAAATAGAAATTTGATGGACAGGCTGACGAAAGAAGTTCTCAAAACAAAACCAAATGCAGACCCCTACATTGTTAGAGCTATTTTGTGGACACTTTCAGAAACTCACGCATCTTTTGCAATTAAATGGTTGTCTGGCGATGAGTTAGCAAACTCTAATGCTGAAGTTATGGGATTACCTAATCCTACTAGAACTAATAAAGATAGAGAAGCTGAAGCACTGAAAACAGTTCAGCAAATATTGAATTTGGTGAGTTACTATAACCCCGTCGTCATTTGTTTTGACGAAATAGATGTAGAAAATAACTGTAGTGATGAAGGGTTGACAACTCCACAAGTAATTGCTGATTTGGTAAAGCGTCTGCATGATACTCTCGAACAATCTGAACTCGGTCAAGGCGTTGTGATTCTCACTGTCATGCTGACTGATACATGGGTAGATAAGGTAAATTTAATGCCTGGTGGTACGCCTGACCGAGTTTCAAAATATACGCAACGCCAACCGATAGATTTAAAAACCCTTAGTGGCGATTCGATGATTGAATTAGTCACCCTTTGGCTTAAAGGTTTTTACGAGGCAAGGAATTTAAAACCTCATAATCCACTCTACCCATTTGAAGAAAGTGAACTAAGAAAATATGGAAAAAACAAACTAACTGTAAGGGAAGCTTTAAAATGGTGTGCTGAAAACTTTAAGGTTGATGATGAGATACTACCAAAAGACCCATTTGAACGGTTTGAATTGGCTTTGAAGAGAGAGAGTGAGGTAGAGATTAGAAATTATCTAGATGAAAAGAATAATTCCCTAATTGCTGATGCTTTGCGTTTTGGCTTTCAGAGCTTGAAAGGTCAGACATTAGAAGGAGAAACTTCTACAGGAGAGAAATTAGAACAAGTAACAATTGAAGATATTGCTGATGTTGAGCCCAAGTCAAAAAATCAAGGTTGGATAAACTTTAAAGTTATTGGCAAAGAGAAAGACAAAGTTTTCAAAATTGGCGTTGCTGTTCTCCAATACTCACACGGAAGGGCAGTAGGAGCCGGAATGTGGCGGTTAATTGAATATAAAACCTTCGATATAACGCGAGGTTGTTTAGTCCGTTCCAAAACTGAAGAAAAAAAGATTCACAAAAATTGGGATTCTTACGGGTATCTCAAAAAGCTTGTGGAAGAATTGGGCGGAGAACACGTGGATCTGAAATCTGAGGAAATCAGAGAACTAATTTACTTGTATTCTCTTTATCAGAAGCACGAAAGCTATCAGTTAACCGAAAAACAAGTCTTAGATTTTTCCCAGAAATGGACTTGCAAAAATCCTTTGCTACTAGAAATTTTGAGTAATCCTTCTGGTCAGATTGATGAAGATACTATTGAGGGAGAAGAATTATTAAACGATTTCCTCAACCCATCTAGCATTGAAGACACAGACGACTCAGATGACCTGAGTGAGTTGTTAAATTAAACATGAGAGAAACAGTTTTGCTTGATACTGCCTTATGTTTACCAGCTTCAGATATTGAAGCTTTAATACAAGGGCGAATAATTGCCGCAATGCCTGGGAGATTTATCAATCCGGGGCGGCAATTTGCCCTTTATCCAACCAATATATCGATTAACTTAAAATCCTATAATCAATACTATCGCCCAAGTTTTTTGCCCTTTGCCCAAACAGCTTTAGCTAAACTAAACTCTGAAAAAATTTTGATTAAAGCTTGGGCTAAGTGTGAAGGATGTAAAATGCATACCCCTGAATCCTTCGATGGCTTGTCAAAGTTAACTGTATGGACAAAAGAGGCTTTACAGCATGAATTAGGGCAACGGCCTCATATTTATCTAGCTTACCTGCGCGTCTATCTGCTGCCTCAACCGATTGAGATTTCGGTGCAATCTCAAAATCGTCAGTTTGTGCCTTTACGTCCTTCCTTAACTGTTTCTACTGCAACTCCAGTTTTAAGCGATCGCATTTTCGCCCAACGCAAACACCAGTTAGAAAATTTACAGCCTCCACTGCATCCTGAGTTGGAAGAATTACAGAGTGCTATAGCCTCCCTTGCTATCACAAATCCAAAGGCTAAACAATTAGATGAGAATATCAAAGTATTTTTGGGTTGGAGTGGTGACAAGCTAAATAATCAACCCGATCCAGATTTAGCTTGGATAAATGATATTGCAGCCTTGGGTAATCGCAGCCAAGAACAAGATGAAGGTAAAAGCAATTATCAAGCTGGAACAGATTTTGAAAATATAGTCCGTAAAAGCCTTGAATTTTTAGGTTTTAAAGTTGATGATTTTCACAGAGGCGGTGCTGGCGGTGTAGATGTATTTTGTTCACAGCCCTATCCTCTAGTTGGAGAATGCAAAGCTGGTAAAAAAATTCCTAATGAGACAGCAGTGCAATTATTGAATTTGGGAACACTACGCCTGCAAAGCAAAGAATTATTTCAAAAAGCAACTAAGTTAATTATTGGCCCTGGTGAACCAACAAACCAACTCAAAGACGCTGCAAAAGTACATGGTATGGCTATCATTAATCCAGAAACTTTAGAAAAGCTGGTAAAATTGCAAAATATTTATCGCAATTGTGTAGATTTATTTAAGCTCAAAGAATATTTGAAAGCTGGTCAATCTAATGAGGAAATTGAAAAATATATTGACCAAGTTTACAGAGAAATTAATCTACGCTCTCAGATTGTCCAGCTAGTGAAAAAGTATTTAGAAAATACAGGTTTTGAAAGAGCGAGTGTAGATTCACTTCATGGTGCATTTAGCGCCACTTCACCTTATAAATTGCAGCCGCAAGAAATGCACGAAATTTTAATTGAACTTTCTTCCCCATTAACAGGCTACTTAGGACGAATTAAGGGAAGTGATTGGAGACGCGATCGCTTTTATTTCCTTCGTCATTTACCAATCAGTTAAAAATTATCCCAACTTTAATAGAATTCGCAGCATTTGTCAGAGAAAAGGTTAAAGACTATGTAAACTGGAACTATGACATTTTGCACGCCTACGCAAAAAGCCTGGAAATAAATTTCCGGCTGTAGAGACGCTTCAAACAGCGCGTCTCTACAAACCCATTAAAATGGGTTAATATTTTTACTCATTCGAGTCGGTTTTTAACCGACTTTAGCTTTAAGCCCGAATTTTAATTCAGGGCAAACCAACGCGCTAATTGAGAATGGTGCAAGATATCAGTTCAACCTAAATTTTTTCAAATTCTTGTGGGGCGGGCATCTTGCCCGCCCAAATAATGCAGGTTAAATCTTGAACGCATTAAACCATATAAATAGCAAAATGTCAAGGATGAATACTACCATCAGGCATAATTGCGCCGCCGAGATTAGCGCCAATCAATTTGACAAAAACGCGATCGCCTGAACCAACCCGCGCTCCTGTTAAGTCAGCACCGCGCAAGTCAGCACCACTCAAGTCTGCTCCAATCAAGTTAGCATTACATAATTTGGCTTCTCGCAAGTCAGCTAACAGTAAATTAGCTCTAAATAAGTTAGCATTCGACAAATCCGCGCCTCGGAGAATGACTTTGTGCATAAAAGTATCACTGAGATCAGCACCACTCAAGTTGGCGTAACTCATGTTTCTGCCAGATAAATCTTTATTGCTGAGGTTGGCGCGACTAAAGTCTTTCCCACTCAAGTCAGGGTTTTGCTTTGGTGGTTGATAGGTTCCGTTTTGTGAATCAGAGTTTTCCTTTGGTGGTTGATAGGTTCCGCTTTGTGAATCAGAGTTTTGCTTTGGTGGTTGATAAGTTCCGCTTTGTGAATCAGAGTTTTGCTTTGGTGATTGATAAGTTCCGCTTTGTGAATTTGAGTTTTGCTTTGGTGATTGATAAGTTCCGCTTTGCGGTTCAGGGTTTGGCTTTTGTGATTGATAGGTTCTACTTTGTGAATATGGGTTTTGCTTCTGTGGTTGATAGGTTCTGCTTTGTGGCTTTTTCTGAGCAGATGACGTCGAATGATGCGGGATTTGATGCTTGACTTTGAGAGAGCGCAATTTTTCGCGAGCTTCATTGATTTCCTGTAGCTTTTTTTGCGCCTTTTCTTTCAGGCGCTGGTTTTCTTGGGGAATGCGATCAGGATGCCAAATGAAAGCCAAATCCTTGTAAGCCTGGTTCACTTCGTCTAGGCTAGCTCCAGGTTCCAAATCCAACACCCGATAATACCGCTCCAACTCTCTCATAAGACATTTTGGTTACAATCAACTTAATTATGAGTGATGCAGCTATGTCTGAGCTTAATTCTTTGCCAAAAGTTTTTACTGTTAGGCAATTTGGCTAAAATGTGCGCTTATTCTCCAGCATTTGTCAATGATTTCACATCTTGACCGGTATAAAATCTGATTTGCTGAAGTTTTTTGCCCAATAGTTGCATATTTGTAAGCTAACTTAGTTCGTAGTTGCACCCTTGGCGAAGACAGCGCAACTACCCCTCTTCTGTCACTCTCCGATAAAATGTTGTAGGGGCGGGTTTTGTTGATGATTTGTCGGCTTGCCGAAAATTATGATCCTAAACCCGCACGGCAGTCGCTACAACTCTGGAAACCAGAGCAACGCGCTGCCTCCCCTACCAAACGCCTGGGTTGTGTTTTGATAACCAAGCATAAAATTAAATTTTATTCGGAGAGTGACAAAAAAGGACTACGAGCGAATACAACAATCTTTTTTGACACTCCCCTGGCTTGAGATTTGCGGTTATCCGGGGGATTCTTAGGTCAAGATTGAGCATAGGCGATCGCCACGCCTTTAATAATCTCATTTTTTGGGTATGATTGCTCATTTCTAGGAAATAATGCTGTTCTAACAAGCTCAGTCAAAAAATATGATTGCTTGAATCAATCTCATCAACACAACTGTTATTACCAATATAAACCAGATTATTCCTGATTAAAAATAAATATTAACGCCCAACTAAACGTTGTCGTAAAGCTCTAAAATATGCCCTCACAGGAATCTGGTAAATTTCAATAAAAAGCCAAACAATAATTGCGAAATGTGAGAAAAATGTTAATACAGTCCAAATATACGGAACCCAAGATAAGGGGGCATTTGGATGTGGTGGAAAAAGATAAGCTACTGTCCCAATTAAAACAGTGGGAAGGAATATAAAAGTAATTGCTGCTAGTACATAACCCCAACCAAATTCCACACCTTCTAAATGAGCTTCTGTCCAATGAAAGCCATTCCAACGCCAAATTAGAGGAGGTTGCCGAGAAGGCATCACTAGTTGCTGTTGTTCTAAATTTACAGTAAAAATTTGATGACAAAAATCACAAGACATAGCCTCCATCAATGGCATATTAGTAATCTTACCAACATGACAAACTGGGCAAGGATAAACTCCTTTATAGTCAAAAGATGTTGCTAAGATTTTGGATTTAGAACTGGACATAATACAAATTATAATTCGTCAATTTTTTTTGAGGGTGATGGAAAATTTATAATTCTCGTTTATTAGTAGTTCATGGTTAATGGTTAATGGTTAATGGGAGCGTGGTTAGTGGGAGCGTAGTTGGTTGAGTGATTAGGAGTAAACAATAAGAAATTAAGAGTTAAGAATCCCATTTATCCCTTTTTCCTCTTCCATCTTCTCCACTAACCACTGTAGGCCGTGTGCATTTGCATAAATAACTTATTTATGAATTTCAAGTTTATGAGCGCAAATGCTTCGCCCCTACTAGTTGCCAATATGTATCAAATTATGCAAAATTGCTGCTCGTATGGTGCTAATCGCGGCAGCCAGTAAGCAAGAAGTCTCGATCCCCATGAGTTTATCGTTTTTTTCGGGTTGTGGGCAGGTCTGCATGGTTCTCTAAATCATAAAACAGCAAACAAATTAATAATTTTGTAATAATTCTTTCTTCTCCTTACCCCATCTTCCCATTTTCCTCCCCAGCTTTATCACCTGGGGCTATCCCCATCTCCCTATCCCCTTTTCCAAACAAGAGGGTCTTG
The DNA here is from genome assembly GCA_051861145.1 of Nostocaceae cyanobacterium. GTDB lineage: Bacteria > Cyanobacteriota > Cyanobacteriia > Cyanobacteriales > Nostocaceae > JBHYDF01. The sequence continues at coordinate 1,616 of JBHYDF010000280.1, read as the reverse complement.
ACGCAAATTAATCTCTGTGTTATTGTCTTTCAGTATAAGTCTAATTCAAATTATCTAAGATAACCCCTCGCAAATGTTCAGCAGTAGTTCCTACTTTTATTTTTGGTTTAGGGCGGTTCACCGGGAGTGAATCAAGTTTCCTTATGGAAACCCCCCGGTGAACCGCAGAGCGAACTCTGCGGTTTTTGTTTTTTTTAGGAAAGAATTTCATCGTCATGACCTATTTCAGTAGTAGCTGGTTTTACGGTTTTTACTTTTGGCCCAGAACAAGTTCCGGGTAAATAGCGTCATGGCGACGAATTGACGAAAACCCGGAACTGAGCAAAGGTTCTGGGTTTTTTAATTTTTGGTTAGTGGTTAGTAATTAGTAGGGGCGAGGTGCGAGTGCGTCTCCCGTCAGGGAGATAGCATTTGCGCTCATAAACTTGAAATTCATAAATAAGTTATTTACGCAAATGCACACGGCCTACAGTAGTTAGTGGAGAAGATGGAAGAGGAAAAACGGATAAAAGGGATTCTTAACTCTTAATTTCTTATTGTTTACTCCTAATCACCATCAACCAACCACGCTCCCACTAACCACGCTCCCATTAACCATTAACCATTAACCATTAACCATGAACCATTAACCATGAACCATGAACCATTAACCATTAACCATTAACAACCAATTTTAAGGAGAATTTCACCATGATGAATGCCAAATTAGCAGCCAAATCCCATTCTCAACACCAGACTATTGTTAAACTTTCCGAAAAAGTCGCCTTTGGTGGTACAGAAGTAGTAATTATCGGCGGGCCTTGCGCTGTTGAAAGCTGCGAACAAATGGAAACTGTTGCTCAAAGGTTATCTGCTGCACCCGTACAAGCGTTACGTGGAGGAGTTTACAAACCCCGCACTTCTCCCTACGCCTTCCAGGGAATGGGAGAAGAAGGGCTAAAAATTTTGGCACAAACGCGATCGCGTTACAATCTCCCTGTCGTTACCGAGGTAATGTCAATTTCTCAAATTGAAGTAGTGGCAGCCCATGTTGATATGCTTCAGGTAGGTAGCCGCAATATGCAAAATTTCGACTTGCTCAAAGCTTTAGGTAAAGCGGGTAAACCCATTCTCCTCAAGCGTGGCTTGGCGGCGACAATTGAAGAATTCGTGATGGCAGCGGAATATATTTTAAGCCACGGCAATCCGGATGTGGTATTGTGCGAACGAGGTATCCGTAGTTTTGATAACTATACTCGCAACGTGCTGGATTTGGCAGCTGTAGCGGCTCTCAAGCAAATCACTCACTTACCTGTAATTGTAGATCCTTCCCATGCCGTAGGTAAGCGGGAACTAGTAGCACCTATGGCAAAAGCTGCGATCGCCACTGGTGCTGATGGTTTAATTATTGAGTGTCACCCAGAACCAGAAAAATCTGTTTCTGATGCACGTCAAGCGTTATCTTTAGAAGATATGGTGAATTTAGTTCAAAGCTTAAAACCCGTAGCAGCATCTGTCGGGCGGAATATATCAGAAGAGTTAGGGGTGGGTTTAAAACCTACCCCTATTTGTTTGTCTGCGGCTTAGTCATTAGTCATTAGTCATTAGTCATTAGTCATTAGTCATTAGTCATTAGT
>JBHYDF010000279.1:0-9036 GCA_051861145.1 Nostocaceae cyanobacterium | reverse complement strand
GACGTTGTGCAAATTTATCCTTCTAGTCTGTGCAAATTTATGGGTAAAGTAACATCCCTTCTGGTATGCGGGCGATCTCAACGTTTCCAACTAATCCGATTTAACCCAATCGGTAGGGGGCTCCAAAATCCGTGAAGCCGGATTCATGCCGACTTGTTTCCAACTAATCCGATTTAACCCAATCGGTAGGGTGACCGGCGTGATGGTACGGGACGTTTCTGGTCGTTTCCAACTAATCCGATTTAACCCAATCGGTAGGGTTAGTAAGTTCGCCAGCCTTCACAATTATCAACGCGTTTCCAACTAATCCGATTTAACCCAATCGGTAGGGTTTGCAAAATACTCTGGAAAGCCGGGGCTACAGCAAGTTTCCAACTAATCCGATTTAACCCAATCGGTAGGGTTTTGAAGGAAAACCCCCGCGCCGGGAAAAATGCGCGGGGTTTCCAACTAATCCGATTTAACCCAATCGGTAGGGCTTTTCGTAACCTACCAAAGCCGACCAGGCTTTGCGGTGAACGTTTCCAACTAATCCGATTTAACCCAATCGGTAGGGTCTTCATATGTATTACAGCGTGGCTGTGCTCATGTTTCCAACTAATCCGATTTAACCCAATCGGTAGGGCATATGGCACATCTCTTACTATGTTCTTGTTCAAGTTTCCAACTAATCCGATTTAACCCAATCGGTAGGGTGGGCCAACTGCGGGTGGATGTGTACGATATGGAACGTTTCCAACTAATCCGATTTAACCCAATCGGTAGGGCTTTAACCGCGTGTGGAAACAGCCGCACGCCTTTCAGTTTCCAACTAATCCGATTTAACCCAATCGGTAGGGTTAAATCTCAAAGGCCGCGATCCTGCTATTGTCTGAAAGTTTCCAACTAATCCGATTTAACCCAATCGGTAGGGACTTAGAAAATTTTACCCAGACTTTCAAGGTAAAGCGTTTCCAACTAATCCGATTTAACCCAATCGGTAGGGGGCTATTGGCGATACGCCAGAGCATGCCTTAGAAGCGTTTCCAACTAATCCGATTTAACCCAATCGGTAGGGACTTTGAGAAGGTTGCGCGAACAAGTTCTTGCCAACGTTTCCAACTAATCCGATTTAACCCAATCGGTAGGGAGTTCGTCTAGGAGCCTTTACACAATATGGGTTTGGGCTGCCAAATCGACGCATCTCTGAAAAACATTATATATGTAGAACAAAATTGAACAAAACACATACCTCAAACCCTTGTCCTGTAAGGCATCGACGCATCTCAACGGTAAATATAGGGTTTCAGCGTTTTGGGGAGATGCGTCGATGAACATCTGAAAAGTACCTCTTTAAAGCCATCAGCTTGGAAGCAAACCGAACAATTATAGCGATCGCCTAACCTAATTTATCAATAATTCTGGTGCAACCAATCCTTTTTTAATAGCCAATACGGCTGCTTGGGTGCGATCGCGTACTTCTAACTTTTGCAAAATAGCATGGACATGAACTCGTACCGTACCAGGAGCTATGTAGAGAATATCAGCAATTTCTTGATTACTTTTACCACCTGCTACCAATGCTAAAATTTCTTGTTCGCGCTTGGTTAATGGATTTTCTTGCGGTTCGAGAGTTTTTGTTGGTGATACGGTTGCTTGGTTTGTCTCAAAAGCTGCTCTAATTTCTGTAGTCGCGGTTTGATCCCACCAAGAAGCGCCAGCAGCTATCGAACGTATCGCTAATATCAACGACTCAGGGGGAATTCCTTTGAGACAATAACCTTGCGCTCCTGCTTCAATTAATCTAGCAATCAGGGGTTTTTCGGAACGAGATGTTAAAACTAAAACAGGTAAATCAGAGTGCTGCTGCTTGATTTGACGACAAGCTTCGATTCCGCCAATTCCTGGTAAACCAACATCCAGCAAAACCAAATCAAGCGCATGGTGATTTACCATTTCCACAGCTGTCTCACCATCTTCTGCTTCTGCGACAATTTCCAAACCAGCTTCTTGCAACCGCATCCGCAGGCCCAGGCGAAACAGTTCATCATCTTCAACGAGTAAGATTCGCAGTGCAGCAGTTGGTTTCATTGAAAATCAATTTAGAGTTAGGAGTTAGGAGTTAGGAGTTAGGAGTTAGGAGTTAGGAGCTAGGAATTGGGAGTTAGGAGTGAGGAGTTAGGAGTTCTAATTCATAACTCATAACTCATAACTCCTAACTCATAACTCATAACTCCTAACTCTTATGCTAGAAGCAGGCAATCTAAACCCAAACACTGCTCCCTTAGTTGAGCGATTCTCTGCCCAAATTATACCTCCGTGGGCTTCTATAATCTGGCGAGTCAAATATAAACCTAGTCCAGAACCTTTGACATGGCGATCGCTATGTCCTTGATAAAATCGCTCGAACAGGTGGGGTAGTTCTTCTTGCGTGATCCCAGAACCACTATCGAGAATTTTCACAATCTGATAATTGAAATTATTTTCTAGTACTACTTCCACTTTACCGCCACGGGGAGTATGGTTAATACCATTTATCAAAAGATTGGCAAAGACTCTCCCTAGTTGCAAATTATCGCCATTTACCCACAAATCACGGCGAAAATCGGATTCTCCGTAGTTCACAGAGACATACACACTACGCGCTCTTGCTACTTCACTCAAGGTGGCAACTGCTTCTTCTGCCACTGTTACCAAATTAACAGGTTTGCACTGAAGTTTTAATCCTTCGGCATCGATACGATACACATCTAAAAGCGTTTCTACCAGTTGCAACGTGGTACAGTGACTGCGAGCCATTGTTTCTATGACTTTTTGTTGCACGGGTGTGACTTCTCCAAACAACCCATTTTGAAAGGATTTTAGGGTTTCTATTGCTCCTAGTAGGGGTGTTTTCAAATCATGTGTAAGCGTTGAAACAAAATCTTCTCGCATTCTTGCTAGTTGTTCTTGGGAGCGTAACCGTGCTTGTGTATAGGCGATCGCTTCTTCATGGCGGCGAATGCGATCGCTTAACCACCCCGTCACCACTAACGCCAGTACTGCTATAAAACGATTTGCCAAGGCTGGCGGATTAATCACTTCTTTTCCAGGAATAAACAAATTCAACAGCGTCAATGTACAAGCAGCTAGCGCCACGCCAAACACTGCTTTACGACTCAATCGAGAGCTTGCTAATAAAATTGTCCCGGTGTACAAGTAGCCGAACACATACTCAGGCGGTGTCAAGTATTCCAACGCTATAACTACAGCAAATACACCTGTTATTAGCCAATAAATCAGCCTTCGTTCATTCTTGGTTGAAAAATTTTCTTTGATTTTTAATAACCAAGACCGTATCATAGGCATCAGATATTTTTATTAAAAATTACAATTTAACTGTTTATTTAATTTAATTGCTTTTATGGTTTAAATGCTATCTATTTCTCAAAGTATATTGTTTATATATTGAAGTATATTTATCATTTATAAATCTAAACTACAGGTAAACATACAAGCATATTCATTTAATAAAAACTATTTGCTAGTAATTTATAACTAAGAGATAATTAAACTTACATGAATTTGAGTGTATAACTGAATTTACATAAATATAGCGCTCTGTGCAGGATTGTGAAATTCTCTATTTATTGTCTTTTTTCGCGAGGGACACTCTCGAAGGGCGCATGGAAACCAAAGCACGGAGGTGTCCTAAAGCTCTTCGGGCATCCACCTATGCCTACAGCACGCCTGCGGCAAACGGCGTAAGGCGGTTCGTTCAAGACTGACGCAAAATATAACGCGCCGGAGCGGTAATTCATGAATTACCGCTACACAAGAATAAGGTTTTCGGTTACATCTTGCGTAAGTCCTGTCGTTAAAAAATCTCACAACTCAAATAGAATTGCTATGGTCAGACAAATAATTACTCAACAAATGAAAAATATGATATTTCTGAATCAGCACCGAAAAAACAATAATGTTTATCGCTCATCCTCAGAAAACACTTTAGCTTTATCTGGCTTCAAAGCAAAAGAAATCAGATTTTTCGGTTAAGTGCAATCTAGTTAAAAACTCATCTTCAGTAGAACCATTAAAAAACTGCCACTAAAGGTAGATGAATGATGAATATTGGTGATGGTAAAAAAATATTAAATTATTTTGAAAGATTGTGTAATACTATAAAGTCAAGTAAAATTACTAATTTTTACCATCTAATCAAAAGTGCAAATAGGAATCCTGAATCAATATTGAAAAATAAGTAGGGTGGGCACTGCCCACCACATCTAGGCTTTGTAGGGCATAGCCCCACCTATGTGTATTTTCAAAATCAAATAGGAAACCTAAATCTATATTCCTGCTTGAGCTTTAATGTGCATACAGCAGATGGAAATAAATGATTGTTATATTATTGAGCAAACACCAAAATAGCTAAGTGAATTGAACCTGAAATTTAAATTTAGCTATTAAACCATCAACCTCATCCACCTATAATTCAGTTCAGATAAATGGGACAAGGATTTTTTCAGATTGGGGTAACACTATTAATCTTAATAGTAATTACTCCATTTTTCGGAAGATACATAGCGCGTGTGTTCATGGGTCAAAAAACGCTGCTCGACCCTGTAATGAAACCTGTAGAACGAATTATCTATATATTAACGGGTGTACGTGGCAAACAAGATATGACGGGTTGGCAGTATGTGCTAGCCATAATATTCAGCAACCTTGTCATGGGCATTTTGGTCTATTCAATTTTGATGTTTCAAGCTTCTTTGCCCTTAAACCCCACTAACTTAGGTGCGCCGAGGTGGGATTTAGCATTACATACAGCTATTTCCTTTGTTACCAATACCAACCAGCAGCACTATTCTGGCGAAACTACTTTTAGTTATGCAAGTCAAGTGTTAGCCTTGGGATTTTTAATGTTTACCTCTGCTGGTACAGGATTAGCAGTAGGAATTGCTTTTATTCGGGGTCTAACCGGTAGACCATTGGGTAATTTTTATGTTGATTTAACCTTAGCAATTACGCGAATTTTACTACCTATTTCTGTTGTGGGTGCGGTGTTATTGTTGATTGCTGGTGTACCGGAAACCTTACAAGGTCCGGCGGAAATTACCACCTTGGAAGGAGCAACACAGTATATTGCTAGAGGTCCGGTAGCTCATTTTGAAATTATCAAACAACTAGGAGAAAACGGCGGCGGCTTTTTTGGCATCAACTCCGCACACCCTTTTGAAAACCCCAATGCTGCTACTAATTTACTGGAAATTATCGCAATGGTATCGATTCCAGCAGCGTTGATTTACACCTACGGTGTGTTTGCCAACAACATCAAACAAGCTTGGTTACTATTTTGGATGGTGTTTGTGATTTTTGCAGTTTTGGTTGGAGTGACGGCTGTTAGTGAGTTTCAAGGAAATCCTCTCGTTAACGCTGCTGTGGGATTCGATCGCCAACCCAATTTAGAAGGAAAAGAACTTCGTTTTGGCTGGGCGCAAACCGCGCTGTGGGCAGTTTTAACTACAGCAACCATGTGTGGTGCTGTTAACGGTATGCACGATTCTCTCATGCCAACGGGAGGTTTTTCTACCCTCTTCAATATGTTTGTACAGATGATTTGGGGTGGACAGGGAACCGGAACAGCTTACTTATTTGTCTATCTGATCCTGACTGTATTTCTTACTGGTTTGATGGTAGGACGCACTCCTGAATTTTTAGGGCGCAAAATTGAAAAGCGGGAAATAGTGCTTTCTAGCGTGATCCTGCTTGTTCATCCGATATTAGTTTTGATTCCCAGTGCGATCGCATTATATTTTGCAAATACCACAGGGGTTGGCGATGCCAATACTTTAGCTGGGATCACCAACCCAGGCTTTCACGGTATCTCCCAAGTAGTTTATGAATACACCTCCGCCGCTGCAAATAATGGTTCTGGCTTTGAGGGATTATCAGATAATACCTATTGGTGGAACTTGACTACTAGTATCAGCATATTAGGTGGACGTTACATACCCATTATTGCCCTGTTGCTATTGGCAGACAGTATGGCTAATAAACAACCAGTTCCCGAAACCCCTGGAACCCTAAGAACCGATACAACGCTATTTACAACTATCACAGCTGGAGTGATTTTAATTTTGGGAGTGCTAACCTTCTTCCCTGTATTAGCTTTAGGGCCAATAGCCGAAGGTTTTAAAATCACTGCTGGCAACTAAAAAGTAAAGTTAGGAGTTAGGAGTTAGGAGTTAGGAGTTAGGAGTTAGGAGTTATGAGTTATGAGTTAACAATAAAGCTCTACTTTAAAACTCATAACTTTCAACTCCTGTACAGACGCTTCAAACAGCGCGTCTCTACAACTCTTAACTCCTAACTCTTAACTCATAACTCCTAACTCCTAACTCCTAACTCATAACTCATAACTCTCATACCATGGAGCCATCTGCAACTACCCCCAAACCAAGACCCCCCCGTTCTCGTTCTAACGATCGCCGTCAAGCACGTAAACAGGCACGGGTAAATACTCAAGGTCTTTACTCCAGAGCCGTTAAGGATGCTTTTGTCAAGCTTAATCCCAAAAATGCAGTTAGAAATCCGGTGATGTTTTTGGTTTGGGTTGGCACTATCATTACTCTTTCAGTGACGATAGAACCTAACTTATTCGGTCCAGTTCCTGACAACAACCCGCGACTTTTCAACGGCTTGATTACGGTGATTTTATTCTTCACCGTTTGGTTTGCCAATTTTGCGGAAGCAGTGGCGGAAGGACGAGGTAAGGCACAAGCTGACGCTTTGCGGTCAACCAAGTCGGAAACCATCGCTAAAAAACTCTCTCCCGAAGGCAATATTACAGAAGTTTCTTCCACTAGCTTGCAACGGGGTGATAATGTATACGTCACTGCTGGTGACATCATTCCCGCCGATGGGGAAGTAATTATGGGTACTGCCAGCGTAGATGAATCGGCAATTACCGGAGAATCCGCACCAGTACTGAAAGAAACAGGCTCAGATGTTGCCAGTTCCGTTACTGGCGGTACACGAATTATCTCTGATGAATTGATAATCCGCATCACGGCTGATCCAGGCAAAGGCTTTATTGACCGGATGATTTCCCTGGTAGAGGGTGCAGAACGCAGCAAAACACCGAATGAAATTGCTCTAACGGTTTTACTGGCAGTTCTGAGTTTAGTGTTTTTGTTTGTCGTCGCAACCCTACCAATCATTGCCAGTTATGTGCAAATTCCGGTCAGTGTAGCAATTGTGGTGGCGCTGTTGGTGGCACTGATCCCCACTACTATCGGCGGGTTGCTGAGTGCGATCGGTATCGCCGGTATGGATCGAGTTGCCCAGTTTAACGTAATTGCCACCTCCGGACGAGCAGTAGAAGCCTGTGGCGATGTTAACAGTTTAGTTCTCGATAAAACAGGTACAATTACTCTTGGCAACCGTTTAGCAGAAGGGTTTATTCCAGTCAATGGTCACTCTACCGAACAAATTGCTCAGGTAGCTTTAGCAGCTAGTGTATTTGATGATACGCCGGAAGGTAAATCAATTGTCCGATTAGCGGAAAAATTGGGAGCAAGGATTAATTTTGACCGCGATCGCGCTGAAGGAGTTGAATTTTCAGCCAGAACTCGCATGAGTGGTACAAACTTACCCAGCGGACAAGAAGCGCGTAAAGGTGCGGTAGATGCTATTAAGGGGTTTGTGCGTTCCCGTAACGGTAAAATGACGCCGGAATTAGATTCCGCCTATGAAATGGTTTCCCAGCAGGGAGGTACACCTTTAGCAGTTTGTCTGGATAACGATATTTACGGCGTTATTTATCTGAAGGATATTGTGAAGCCAGGAATACGCGATCGCTTTGAGCAATTGCGGCGGATGGGCGTGCGTACCATCATGTTAACTGGCGATAATAGAATTACAGCTTCTGTAATAGCCAAAGAAGCTGGTGTGGATGATTTTATCGCGGAAGCTACCCCAGAAGACAAAATTGCTGTTATTCAACGAGAACAAGCAGCCGGTAAACTCGTAGCGATGACGGGAGATGGTACTAACGACGCACCAGCCTTGGCACAGGCAAATGTAGGGGTAGCAATGAATACAGGTACTCAAGCAGCAAAGGAAGCTGCTAATATGGTTGATTTGGATTCTGATCCAACAAAGCTTATCGATATAGTCGGCATTGGTAAACAATTGTTGATTACTCGTGGGGCATTGACAACATTTTCTATTGCCAATGATATTGCTAAGTATTTTGCGATTATTCCAGTATTATTTGCTGCTGCTAGTTTACAACCACTGAATATTATGAGGTTAACTAGTACTAATTCTGCCGTGCTATCAGCCCTGATTTACAATGCTTTGATTATTCCGGCTTTGATTCCTTTAGCGCTTAGAGGTGTGAAGTTTAGGCCGTTGACGTCTAACCAACTGTTACAACGTAATATTTTTATTTATGGCTTGGGTGGTGTGATTGCACCATTTATCGCAATTAAGTTGATTGATTTGCTAATTACAGCGATCGGCTTAGCTTAGGAAGGTAAGGGGTAAAAGAAGAAGTGGTTTGTTTTTTTGGCTTTTACTTTTTGCATAAATATTATTTTTTCTCACGCAAAGCCGCAAAGGCGCAAAGGTGAATATAGGGAGAATAATTTTTGCAAAGGTTTAGTGAGTAAGGAAGATTATGAAGAAAGAAATTGATGTATTTAAGAAGTCTTTTTTGGTAGATTCAATGGAGGCAATTTCTTTTGTGTGGTGGCAATGGCGTAAGCAAAAGTTACCACTTGTAATTTTTATTGGCTTGTGTGTGAATTTGGTGATTGCTCCTGTTGTTTATGCTGCTGCTGATGGTACTTTGGAACGTCGTTCTGCTTGGGCGATAGGAATTTTGGGTTTGGTGACGTTAGCACTTGTAGTTTACTTGTTTGCTGTTGTTTTTCAACCAGAGCGTTTCTAATATGGTTAATAGTTAATAGTTAATAGTTAATAGTTAATAGTTAATAGTTAATAGTTAATAGCCATGAACCATTAACCATGAACCATTAACCATGAACCATTAACCATGAACCATTA
>JBHYDF010000278.1:0-9051 GCA_051861145.1 Nostocaceae cyanobacterium | reverse complement strand
TCTTGCCTGTAATCTCTTTATGCTTCAAAGTGAAGTGCGGAGTGTGGGTTGTAATTAAAGTGATACGGTTGGGAGAATTACCCAAAGCTCGGTCAAGATTGGGAATGCCATAACCTATTTGGCGAATAATCTGCGTTTTTTTACTGTTATCCTCTTCTGCCTGTGCCCACTCTGTCCATCGGGCTGATTGTACTATTAGCGCACGGTAAAGAAGGCAACTTTCATCAGGCAACTCAGCTGCAAGACGAGCAGCAATATGGCTTACTTTGGGCGCTGCAAAGGATGTTCCAACTCTGTCAGAAGCTATAGCCGGTCCACCATTCAAAGTTGAGCGTACTAATTCAGGACAAACATCTTTAGGGAAAGTAATATCAGGTGGTGTACCTTCATCTTTTACTAGATCGCCGCCATATTCAACTACTTCAGGTTTAATCGTATCCCAAATTCCTAATCCACAGCATGAAAAGGCTGAGGGTTTATCCTTCTCTGATATAGAAGAATAGGGCGGTGCATGATAAGACGCTAGAGAAATAGAACCAACGGTTAATGCTTGAAAACTTTGTGCAGGGTTAGCTATTCTACAAGAATTTTCTAAAAGATAATCTGGATATAGTCGCTTGGCAGCAAGATGTTCTTGAACAGATAATCTTGTAGAGCCTATTTTGTTATTTAAAGGTAAGTTACCAGCAGCCACAATAAAAAGAATATCTTTTTCCCATGTCAGATTATCAATTGCTGATGCCCAAGCACTCATGTATTGGGTTCGGCAGGGAATAACCCCAGTAATAGAGTGGTTAAAGATTTTCGTTCCTGTTTGCTGGTGGTATATTTCTACAACTTCACTAAGTAGATTAGGGGGAAATAGCTGTTTTGGTAGTTTACAATTAGCATCAAGAACTCTCGCATTTTGAATCCAGCAAACTGCTTTTTCATGGCCACTACGAGGTATAGTCCTTGGATAAAGTATTGCACCAGCTACTCTAGTTCCGTGTCCACCATTGCTAACGTAATCAGCAGTTTTACTATTCTCTCCAGGAACCCAAGACCTTGAGTTTGGTGAATCAATTGCTGCCTTGAGTAGAGTATGTCTTTCTTGAATCCCGCTATCTATAACGCATATTTTGGGAGCATTTGAGTCTGGTGGTTCTAGTTGAAAAATAGGAGCATCAACATCTGATGAAGCTTCACGTTCAATCAATTCAGCAAACTCATCTGGCAAACTAATATCAAAAATATATGGAAAATTGAAAACTAAATCTTTTAATCCTTTTCCTGAAATTTGAATACGGCAGGAAAAACTGTCTGGTAAATGAGCAAACTTAGGAATGTGCCCATCTACGATATTTAAAATTTCTCCTTGATATGCTTGAACAAAATCCGTCAATTCATCTTCCCTTGTTGATTTTATATCATCCCATTGCTGATATGTTGAATCACGTTTGTTTATCCAGCTATTAACTCTTTTAGTATAATTTTCATCACTTTCATTAGGTTTTCGTTTTGGGCAATCAGGAAATTGTGATTTAGTGCCTATACAAGAAATTCCTACATCTATAATATAAATTTGCTCATCTTTAATTTGATTCCATTCGTTAAGTAGTTCTGGTGATAATATGTATTCTGGTCGCTTGCTTCCGTCAATAATTTCCCATATTTCTGCAACTTTATTACCACCTCGCTCTTCCTGAACAAATTTTTCTATCTTTTTTTGTAGTTCACTAAATTCTGGATCGTCGGCAGAAGCACCAATAATATACCCGTCTTCTAACTCTGCAATTACCTCAATACCATATTTTCTCAAGCCTTCTGCATCAAATGCTTTGGCGTCAATTTGTAAGATGATAGGTATTGCTGTTTTAGGTAATGGCGGTTTTTGCTCTTCATCTCGCTTTTGTTGAGTATCTTGCCAACTAAAGATTAAAGAGTCTAGCGAACTTTTTAGTTTATTTCCGTGTCCTTGTCGATTACCAGCATTTGCAACTGTTATTGGATTTTTTTCTCCTCCTCCTCTTGGAGATACAGCACTTCCTTCTGTTGTTAGCCTCAGCTGTATGTGCGGAAACCCCTCAGACCGTTCAACCATTTAGTTCTCCAGACGCCAAAAATTAATTCCAGGAAACTTTGATTTCTTTAATAGCTTCTTCTAAGTGTTCCTGAATGACTAGCTCTTCTCGCTCAAGAATTGCCCGTTTAGCTGCGTCTTGTGCAACTCTCACAGCTTGAGCAGCAGAAAAACCTTCCATCTGCTTAATGATTGTAGACCAGTTGATAGAGCCTACTTCAATTGCTGATAGTGTATCTCGTAGTATAAACTCTAACTCTTGTTTTCCTGGCTTGGGTACTTCAATCAAGTCATCAAATCTTCTCCACAAGGCAGTATCAAGAGATTTATTGAGGTTAGTAGCTGCTATTAAAAGACCAGAAGACGGCTCATATTCATCTAATATTTGAAGAAATGTATTTACTACTCGCTTGATTTCTCCTACTTCCTGAGAGTCTTCTCTTGATTTAGCAATAGAGTCACATTCATCCAAAAACAAAACACATGGATTTTTTGAGGCATCCTCAAATATAAGTCTCAAATTACTGGCTGTTTCCCCTAAAAAAGATGACACCATTGCATCAAATCTAACTTTAAGGAGTGGTAAACCCGTATTCCAAGCTAAACGTTCTGCCCCTAATGTCTTTCCACAACCAGGAGAACCATACAGCAGAATTTTTTGCCTGTAGCGCAATCCATAATGAGCAAGCCTATCTCTTGCAGCATACTCACGCTCAATTCTACGAAAACGTTTTTCAACATTTTCAGGCAGTATCATGTGATGCCGCAGTTTGTCTCTCGGTATTACAGTGACTAGGGGAAGGTTAAATCGCTTACTTGTTGGTAATTCACTTAAAGCCTGTAGGTTCTCTGTTGCCGAAGAAGTGGGTGCAGGTTTGCTAAGGCTGCTAGACTTTTCTTTCTGACTCTTTTTAGTAATATTCTCTAATTGATCAGCTAGCAGTGTGTGTCCCTTACTGCGTTCTTCCTCAATTACGAGGTGCGTGAGTTTGTCAATCGCCGATTGATCTGAGCTAGCGATCGCCCTAAACAGCCTTTTGAGAAGCTCTGCTTTCATATCGCCTCTCACTATAAATAATAAATTTATATTTAGTACTATTGTACTACAACGGGTTTACGCAAAACAAAGTATAACGCGATCACAATTCCGTTAGCTTCTTTATAAAGTTAAATATGGGAAAATTTTACGTTTCAGGAATTTAGGGACGCGATCGCTCTCTCTTTAAATTTCCACATTCATAATGTTGTAAACAAGCTATTTTTTCAACAAAGATTCAGAAGTATAAGCATATCAGAGTCAAGGGGAAAAATATTATAAATCAAAAAAGGTGGGTATATTACCCACCCTCAAAGAAATTATCCTGTTGCGAATTAACCCAACACTTCTTTAGCTTTAGCGACTACATTATCAACGGTGTAGCCAAATTTCTCCATTGCTACGGGGCCAGGTGAAGAAACACCGAAGCGCTCAATGCTAATCATTGCGCCTTCGTCGCCTACGTAACGGCACCAACCGAAGCTAGAAGCTGCTTCTACAGCTAAACGCTTCTTAACTGCTTTGGGTAGTACAGATTCGCGGTAGGCTTGGTCTTGCTCCTCGAACACTTCCCAACAAGGCATGGAAACGACGCGGACTTTCTTACCTTCTGCGCGGAGTTTTTCAGCAGCGTCTACGCAGAGGGATACTTCGCTACCAGTACCGATGAGGATAATATCAGGTGTACCTTCGCCGCCTGAGAGAACGTAAGCACCCTTAGCCGCATTCTCAATGCTGCTACCAGCTAATTGAGGCAAGTTTTGCCGGGAGAAAACGAGTAGGGTGGGGCGATTTTGATTGGAATACTCAATCGCTACTTTGTAAGCACCGGAGGTTTCGTTACCATCAGCAGGACGAATAACGGCAAGGTTGGGAATTGCCCGTAGTGCTGCTAGGGTTTCAACTGGTTGGTGTGTGGGACCATCTTCACCCAAACCAACTGAGTCATGAGTCATCACGTAAACGACTCCTGCTTGCGACAGTGCGGAAAGGCGAATTGCTGCCCGCATGTAGTCGGTGAATACCAGGAAAGTAGCGCAGTAGGGAATTAATCCGGAACCGTGTAAGGCAAGACCGTTACAAATCGAACCCATACCGTGTTCGCGTACACCAAAGCGGAGGTTACGGTTTTGGTATTGCCCTTTCTGGAAGTCGCCTGCTCCCTTAATTTCGGTATTGTTGGAGTGGGTAAGGTCGGCAGAACCGCCAATCATTTCTGGTAAAACCTTCGCTAAGGCATTAATGGTAGCTTCGGAAGTTTTACGTGTTGCGATCGCTTTGTCTTCGGGTTTATAAGTAGGAAGAGCCTTGTCCCATCCTTCTGGTAGTCGGCGGTTGGTCATCCGCTCGAACTCAGCCGCTTCTTGGGCGTACTTGGTCTTATAGTCAGACCAAATTTTGTTCCATTCCGCTTCGTAGTTCGCACCGCGTTCTACTGCTTTCCGGAAGTGGTTGAGGGAGTCTTCTGGCACTACAAATGGTTCGTATTCCCAACCCAAGTTATTGCGAGTGGCTGTTACTTCGTCACCACCAAGGGCAGCACCATGGACACCTGCGGTGTTAGCTTTGTTGGGAGAGCCATAGCCGATGGTTGTTGTCACCTTAATTAAGGAAGGTTTATCGGTGACAGCTTTGGCGGCTTCAATCGCTTTGGCAATGCCTTCGAGGTCGTTGTTACCATCTGGAACGTGCTGTACGTGCCAACCGTAAGCCTCAAAGCGCTTGCTCACATCTTCAGTGAAGGCGATATCAGTTGAACCGTCGATGGAAATATGGTTGTCATCGTACAGGGCGATGAGCTTACCTAATCCTAAGTGTCCTGCTAAGGAACAGGCTTCACCAGATACACCTTCCATGTTGCAACCGTCACCCAAAATTACATAGGTGTAGTGGTCTACTAATTTGGAATCTGGCTTGTTAAACTTAGCAGCCATGTGAGCTTCTGCCATTGCCAAACCAACTGCATTGGCAATTCCCTGACCCAAGGGGCCAGTGGTTACTTCGACACCGGGTGTTTCAAAGTTTTCTGGGTGTCCGGGAGTTTTAGAACCCCACTGGCGGAACTGTTTGATATCCTCAATCGTCACGCTGTCGTAACCAGTCAAGTAGAGTAGGGCATACTGCAACATACAGCCGTGACCGGCAGACAGGACGAAGCGATCGCGGTTATACCAAGAGGGATTTTTGGGGTTAAACCGCATAAAGCGATCCCACAGCACAAACGCCATTGGCGCAGCACCCATTGGCAGTCCTGGATGTCCGGATTTTGCCTTTTCTACAGCATCAATCGCCAAAAAGCGGATTGAGTTAATACAAAGTTCTTCAAGGGTTTTGGTTGCAACAGCCATAATCTCTTGTTGTTAACGACGGGTTAGCACTCTTTGTAGCTTCTGTTGACCTCTTGCCAAAGTTACTTTTGGAAGAGGTGGGTAAAGGGTAAAGGGTAAGGGGAAAAGGGAAAGGGCTTTTCTAATCCCTTTAACCTTTCCCCCTGAAATTTTTTCCCACTTTTTCCTTTGCACCTTTTCCCCACCTGGGCAAGAAGTCTACTGTTGGGGTTTGGATTTTCCCCAAGCAGTATCCTCATCTTCCCATTGGTACTTGTTGACCGACAAGCCACAGATGCTGGGATTTTTGATTTGGATTTTGAATTTATTTTATGAAGGATTCCTTCCAATATTAGTTGCGAAAGGGACGAAACTATGCAATCAGGCTGTCCTAGACGCTACTTTTGATGCCATCTGTGATTTTCATCCTTTGGGTTAAATCCAAAATCGCCAATCTCAAACCCTAGACATACTTCTTAAAGGCTAGCGTGACGTTATGACCACCAAAACCAAAAGAATTGGATAGTGCTACATCAACAGGTATAGCACGACTAACGTTAGGAACGTAATCTAAATCACACTCCGGGTCAGGATTTACAAGGTTAATTGTGGGTGGAACGCGGTCATTAGCGATCGCTAGTACTGTAGCCACTGCTTCAATACCACCAGAACCGCCCAACAAGTGACCTGTCATGGATTTAGTAGAGCTAATTGCGATTTTATAAGCGCGATCGCCCAAGGCTTTTTTCATTGCGGCGGTTTCAGTCGGATCGTTTGCCGGGGTACTAGTACCGTGAGCATTGATGTAACTGACCATTTCCGGAGTCAATCCAGCGTCTTTGAGTGCCAATTGTATGGCTCTGGCGGCTCCGTCTCCACCGGGTACGGGGGAGGTAATATGATAAGCGTCGCAGGTCATGCCATAGCCGACGATTTCCGCATAAATTTTCGCCCCGCGACTTTTGGCGTGTTCTAGTTCTTCTAAAATTAAAATTCCTGTGCCTTCGCCCATGACAAATCCATCACGGTCTTTATCAAACGGACGGCTAGCATGAGCAGGATCATCATTACGTAGGGAAAGTGCCTTACAGGCGGCAAACCCAGCAAAAGATAATGGTGTAATTGCCGCCTCCGTACCTCCACAAATCATCGCCTGGGCATATCCCCCTTGAACCAGGCGAAAAGCATCACCAATGGCGTTGGAACCAGCAGCACAGGCAGTTACGGAGCAGGAATTAGGTCCTTTCGCACCAGTGTGAATTGCTGTTAACCCTGCTGCCATATTGGCAATCATCATTGGTATCATAAACGGGCTACAGCGGTCAGGTCCACGGTTTAGGTAGATAATTTGCTGGTCTTCCATCACTTTAAGACCACCAATACCAGAACCGATTATGACCCCTATCTGTTCAGCATTGAGGTCATTGATGACTAACCGTGCATCCGCTAAAGCCTGTTTTGCAGCCGAAACGCCAAATTGGGAAAACCGATCCATGCGCTTGGCTTCTTTGCGGTCTATATAATCATGCGGATCGAAGTTTTTCACTTCACCAGCAATGCGACAATCATGGCGAGAAGCATCAAACAAGGTGATTTCGCCAATACCATTGCGCCCGCTTACCAATCCTTCCCAATATTCGGCAGGTGTATTACCAATCGGTGTAATCGCGCCAACACCAGTTACTACAACGCGTTTACGTATAAAATCTGTCATGACTTCGTTACAGATGGCTCTCCATGCAGAAAAAAATAGGGCAATGGGCAATGGGCAATGGGCATTGGGCATTGGGCAATGGGCATTGGGCATTGGGCAATGGGCATTGGGCATTGGGCAATGGGCATTGGGAATTGGGAATTGAGCATTATTGGTTTTTTACCCATGTCCGATGCCCGTTGCCCGTTGCCCGATGCCCGATGCCCGATGCCCAATGCCCGATGCCCGATGCCCGTTGCCCGTTGCCCGATGCCCAATGCCCAATGCCCAATGCCCTATTTAGGCGGATGCAGCAACTTTGTTGTTGATGTAATCCACTGCTTCTTGAACTGTAGTAATTTTTTCGGCGGCTTCATCGGGGATTTCGATATCAAACTCTTCTTCCAAAGCCATTACCAGTTCTACGGTATCCAGGGAATCAGCCCCTAGGTCGTTGGCAAAATTGGATTGTGGTGTAATAGTCTCAGCATCAACGCTCAATTGTTCGGCAACAATATTCTTGACTTTTTCAAAAGTTTCCGCTTGGCTCATAGATTAAATTCCTCAACCGGTTGCTATAATCTGCTCTTTATGGACGACTTCGTTTTGAGCATATACATCTTATCGGAAAGCGCGATCGCATACACCGTTAAAAAGCATCCTGTTTTGCAATTCTTACTAAATTTTTTTTTTCAGAATATGCACCCCAGCATCAACAGTCTTGCAACCGCCACTAAAAGCGATAATAAGTCATTAGTCATTAGTCATTAGTCATTAGTCATTAGTCATTAGTCAAGAGTCATTAGTGATTGGATTTTTTCTCATACCCAATGCCCGATGCCCCATGCCCAATGCCCGATGCCCAATGTCCAATGTCCTTCAAACGACCCCCACAAGTTCAACACGCTATTAAATGCTTAATAGCTTAGTTCCCTTTTAATTAACCAACTTCTATGCTATCCCATACGTTGAAATACGCTTACTATCCTGGCTGTGTTGCCCAAGGTGCTTGTCGAGAACTGCATCAGTCTACTACTGCTCTTTCTAAAGCTTTGGGTATTGAACTAATAGAACTCAAAAAAGCTGCTTGCTGTGGTTCCGGCACGTTTAAAGAAGATTCTCAACTGTTGGAAGATACAGTCAATGCCCGAAATATTGCTTTGGCGGAAGAATTAAATTTGCCGTTACTAACCCATTGCAGCACTTGTCAAGGTGTTATCGGTCATGTTGATGAACGCCTCAAAGAATGCCAGCAAACCAACCCCGCCTATGTTGAGCAAGTTAACAACTTACTGCAAAAAGAAAGCTGTTTGCCTTATCGAGGAAGTACAGAAGTTAAACATCTCCTTTACGCCTTAGTTAAAGATTACGGTTTAGAGGAAATTCAACAACGAGTTACCCGCAAGTTAACTGGGTTAAAATGTGCTGCTTTTTACGGCTGCTATCTTCTGCGCGCCCAAAAATTCATGCCCTATGATGACCCCTTCCATCCAGAAGCAATGGAAAATGTATTTAGGGCAGTAGGAGCCACACCAATTTATTACCGAGGGCGTACGCAATGTTGCGGATGGCCTCTGGCAAGTTATGCTACCACTCAATCTTTTAAAATGGCTGGGGCGCATATTCAAGAAGCCTTGGAAACTGGTGCTGATTGCATGGTGACACCTTGTCCTCTGTGTCATCTAAACTTAGATTCTCGCCAGCCAGAGGTAGAAAAAGTAATCGGGCGTAAGCTTGGTTTGCCAGTGCTGCACTTACCCCAGTTAATTGCTTTGGCAGTCGGTATTAGTCCGAAAGAACTGGGTTTGGAAAGGCACATTGTTTCTACCAAGCCAGTGCTGGAAAAATTAGGGCTGTAGTTGTTAATGTTAATGGTTAATGGTTCATGGTTCATGGTTCATGGTTCATAGTTCATGGTTCATGGTTCATGGTT
>JBHYDF010000277.1:4643-9103 GCA_051861145.1 Nostocaceae cyanobacterium | reverse complement strand
GATAACACAGCAGCTCCTGTGAAGAGAGTGTGGGGAGAGGGGGGAGTGTGGGGAGAGAGGGGAGTGTGGGAGGTGTGGGGAGTGTGGGGAGTGTGGGGAGTGTGGGAGGTGTGGGTCCGAACCCACCGGAGTAGCAAAATGATTTTGCTGTTGAGTAAAGCAGCCTTCGTTCGGAGGGCAGCATGAAAGGATTTGGAAAGCTTCCCAAGCACAATTCGTCACTGCGGCAAGAACACATAAAAATTTTTCGAGTTACAACAATTGCACAGAGAAAATATAATGCATCCCCAATCAAAGAAAATCAAGAAATTGCATCCAGGAACTTTGACTCTCAGGAGGGCGCAAAGGGATTTATTAGTGGGAATGTTGAAAGCACAAGCCGGGCTGAAGATTGCTTTGAAAAACCAGGCTCTGTTGACGAAGGCCACTGGGATGAATGGGTTTTGGGTAGCTGCATAGATTCCGAGATAGCCGCGCTGAATCTGCGAAGTCTTTGTGGCGACGAACCTTATCGATATTTAATTCCTGACCCCGGTAAGGTATCCGGACGGGTCCAGGGCGACGCACAGTGGCGGTATTTGAGGGGTAAGTATGGACACGTTGAGGCGGGTGGTTGGTGGTGTTGTGGGGTGGATATCCTTACAGGGCATATGTCCGAGTGGGGATGTTTCAAGCCCAATACCCCTAGAGTTGATAGTGATGGCAAGGTAATTAAGTACGAACACCCGCCCAAGACTCAATTAGAGGCATTCTTCCTTAGAGTTTCAGTGAGGGTTTTTGAACTAATCAGCCGTCGTTACGATGTCCCTGTGCCCTCTGACTATGCTGACGTTTTGTCAGAGCCAATGATTTTTTGGCAGTGGGTGATAGACAACAATATCCCCATCATCATCACCGAGGGATGCAAGAAGGCGGCGGCAATTCTTAGCTGTGGTTATGTAGCTCTAGCATTACCAGGAATCCGCTCTGGCTATCGTGTGCAGCGCGACGAGTATGGGGAAGCGATAGGGCAGCCGACCCTGATACCTCAGCTAGCCCCGTTTGCAACACTTGGGAGGAGAATTTATTTTGCCTTTGACCAGGATAGCAAGCGCAGTACTCGACGAGACGTGAACAGTGCGATACGCCTTTAGGCGTTAAGCTTCGCTTATCGCCAAAACAGCCAAGCTATTTAAAAAGCAAGGCTGCACCCCCTGTGTGATGTCTTGGGATAGAAAACTGGGCAAAGGCATTGATGACGTATTCTTTAACGCCGTGAGACCAGCCCCCGTCTTGGCTTCTGCCTTTAGGGGGGACTGGCGAACCCAAAGGGTAGCACTCTTGTTAGACTTTGATGAGTTAATGGGCAACATCTATCGAAATGCCCAAGACTTTGATAACTGGGAAACACAACAGATGCGGCAGTTGACCTATCAGGTTGACCAATCTCTAGACCGTCGCTATTTACTAAACCGTGAAAATCCCAATGATACTTTACCCCCTGCGGACTGTCAGCTTATTTGCTTAAAAGCCCCCAAGAAAGTAGGTAAAACCGAATGGATTAGTTGGTACGTCGAACCACTTTTAAGAAGCCCAGAAAAGCCGGTTTTATTAATAACTCATCGCATACAACTGTCAACTCAAACTGCCAATAGGGTAGGTGTCCCATATATTACTGAAGTTAGGGGGACTGCCGAGGGCAATTGGCTTGGTATGGGACTTTGCATTGATAGTTTACATCGTGAATCTCAAGCTAGGTTCAATCCCGACGAATGGAAGAATTGCTATGTAGTTATTGATGAAGTCATGCAAGTAATCTGGCATTTACTGTCATCAAGTACCTGCACAAAATCAAGGGTAAAAATCATCAAAACCCTACAACAACTATTGATTAATGTTGTGAAATCTGGAGGTAAAATCATCATTGCCGATGCCGACTTAAATGATATCGCCATCGATTTTATCAAAGGACTGATTGGCTTTGATGTTAAGACCTGGATACTGGAAAATACTTACAAATTTGATGAACCTTGGAAGATTTATCATTTCCAAGACAAGAATCCTGCTAAACTAGTTGCCACGCTCAAACAAAGGCTTCTAAAAGGCGAGAAGCATCTGCTTTGTGTTTCTGCCCAGAAGGCTAAGTCTCGTTGGGGAAGTACCTGCTTGGAGGCGTATTACCAAAAAGAAGGGAACAGGGAACAGGGAACAGGGAACAGGAAATGCCCCGGAGGGGCAAGGGAGAAGAGGGAAGAGGGAAGCCTCTTTGAGGCTCCGAACCAGTTCCCTTATCCCGAAGGGATACTCACTGTTCCCTGTTCCCTGTTCCCCGTTCCCTTTTACAAAGAATCGGCTGACTATTGCCGACAGTTGGAGGAGAAGTACAACAAGGAAGTACCAGGGATTAGAATCCTCAGAATAGATTCCGAAACAGTTGCTGACCCAACTCATCCAGCATATGGCTGCACCAGTAATATAAATCAGATAATTGCTGACTACGATTTAGTTATTTGTACCCCAACTCTTGAAACTGGGGTGTCGATTGAAGAGGTTCATTTTCAAGGTGTTTGGGGTATATTTCAAGGTAGTTCCCCTGCTGATTCAGTTCGTCAACACTTGTCTAGATATCGCCCAGGAGTGCCCAGATATATATGGGTTAAGCCTGTGGGAATGGGATTTGTTGGTGACAAGTCCACCAATTACAAAAGTCTAATGAAGAGTCAAAGAAAGCTAGATAAAGCCCATATTAATAAGTTAGTTTCAGCAGGGTTTGAAGAATCTGTTGATGGGAATTTTGAGCCGATTTGTCTAATTACTTGGGCAAAACTGGGGGCAATTATAAATCAGGGTATGTGGAATTACTCTGACCAAATAATTGCAGATTTGGCAGCAGAAGGACATATCATCAAATCATCTGATGAGGCGAATGAAGATATACTTGATGGCGATAATAACCCGATTTTATTACCAAATGAATCAGAAGTTTCAGCGACAAAGCATGATATTGATGATACCAGAGACGAACAATATCAAATATATAAATCAGAAGTTTCCGCCTCATCAAGTATTGATGATAAGCAATATGAGGTATTAAGCAAACAGCAAACAAGGACTAAATCGGAATTATTAAAGCTAAGAAAAGCGCAACTAGAACGCACTTACAACATCTCTGTAGATGCCGAGCTAGTTGCAAAAGATGATGATGGTTGGTATTCAAAAATTAGACTGCATTATTATTTTGATGTGGGGCGAGATTTTCTAAACCT
The DNA here is from genome assembly GCA_051861145.1 of Nostocaceae cyanobacterium. GTDB lineage: Bacteria > Cyanobacteriota > Cyanobacteriia > Cyanobacteriales > Nostocaceae > JBHYDF01. The sequence goes on along the minus strand of JBHYDF010000277.1, from coordinate 5,858 downwards.
AAAAGATAGCACTACTCTGACATCCCTCTTGAGTGAAGGCGAGTATTTTATGGTGGACACCAATAAGCGGCTTTTGGGTAAAAAGATTGATGCTTTAATCTTTTTAGGAATCGAGCGGTTATATAAAGACACAAACTTTAGCAAGAATCATCCTGTAATTCTAGATATTTTTGACAAGTGCAAACGAAATGCCAATGATTTGAAGCTAATTTTCGGTTGGGATTTCTCTAAAATTAACGACCCGATTACATGTGTGAGGCGAATTCTTAATTTAATTGGGCACAAAATGCCGTTCCTACGCAAGGAAGGGCGTAGGGGCAACCAGTCAAGGATTTATGGCACTCCTGGGGCAGACTTTGAAAAAGTAGAAAACAACTTCAGCATTAGACCCAAGTATCGACTCGACAACAATGGACAAGCGATCGCTGTAGAGGATGGTAGAGAGCAAGTTTTTGAGGCTTGGTTGAAGCGAGATGTCGAGACAGTGTTGAAATCTGACGTGATGCGTGACCCTGCTACTCAAGAAATTTTGGCACAACCATGTCTTGCGGCGATCGCACCCAGTCCGACACCCGAACCACAACAGAATGCATCCTCTAAGCGTTGTTGGGTGTGGTATTACTCCCAATGGTTTGAGGCAATTGTTAAAACATTTGAAGATAGACCACACGAGAAATTCTTCAAGGCAGTTGTGGAACTTGTCTGTGGATTGGAGATTATTGTGTGGCGACGAGAGTGTTTTGAACTGGCGGCATGATTTCTCGTGGGCGACCTTCTTTGCGATGGGAGCAGCAGCAGTGTATCGCTGTTGCCGTTTTGCAATGGGTGTTTTTGATTTTCGCTCTTAGATTTTGGTAGTCACCACCGACTGGGCGTCAATATTGGGAAATTAGTAGTCATGAATTGATTATCTATTTATTTATATGGGTGGTGGCTAGTGCTACACACACTACTTTTGTAGTATAAGCCGTAGTCACCACCTGCTGTAGTCAATGTTGGGAAATTGGTAGTCATGAATTGATTTATCTATTTATTTATATGGGTGGTGGCTAGTGCTACACACACTACTTTTGTAATATAAGCCGTAGTCACCACCGACTGTAGTCGAGATTGGGAAATTGGTAGTCATGAATTGATTAATCTATTTATTTATATCGGTGGTGGCTACCACTACATATATTACAAATGTAGTAGAAACCGTAGTCACCACCGACT
>JBHYDF010000277.1:0-4543 GCA_051861145.1 Nostocaceae cyanobacterium | reverse complement strand
GGTAGTCATGAATTGATTAATCTATTTATTTATATCGGTGGTGGCTACCGCTACATATGTTACAAGTGTAGTAGAAATCTAGGAGCGCCCCAAAGAGCGATCGCCAATGTGTACCTCAACTGAAGTTGAGTAATGGGTGTCTTGACGCAGGCCGCTTCGGGTAATGGGAGCGTCCCGACGAAGAAGTGCGTACGCCCTTCGGGACGACCGAGCGCGGAAACCTGAGCATCATCGAGAGCTGCAACTTTCTGTTGGCAACCAGGGTCGAGGAAGAGCGTGTTCTTCTGGTGGTGATGTCTGAGTGAGGGATATCGTAGACAAATACTACGCGATAGACGAGTACTACAACCTCATCGGTATTCCTAGAGTTAAGCGATAGCTCAACCCAGATGGCACGCCCAAGAATCTTAAGTGCGTACGCCAATTTGAAATGAAAACAAAAGGCGACAGTTCTTGGCTGCACGCTTTGTCCCCTAAAAGTCCGGTGAAAATGACCGCCGGTTCTGCTGTGTCTGATTGTTGCCGCGCCTTGCCACAAGGAGAACGAAGATTCTAGTAATAAGGCTGTCAGATTTTTCCGGTTTTGTGAAACGGTGGCTGTTAAAGTTACAAGTATAATTACTGACTGTTTTGTGAAGATTATGAATAAACTCTCAGTAGCCACCATACTAACAGCACTGACTGCAATGGGTCTGATTACACCTGAATCAACTTATGCAGCGTCTTTATACTCAATTGAAGACCTTGGAGCGAGACTGGGAAGTTCTAATAGTACCGCCTTTGACATCAACAATCACGGTCAAGTAGTTTTGAGTTCAGGTGTAGGCTCTATCAACGGTGAACCTTCACGCGCTTACATTTACAAAGACAATAAGTTTACTGAAATTAGTCCCCTTTCTGGTGACACTGATGTTGGCGTTAATAGCATCAACAACTTCGGACAGGTAGTTGCGAACTCAAGCAACGAAAAAAATTCGACTGTTAGACCCTTTGTCTACAAGAACGGCGCAAAGCAAAGTCTTGATATTGAGGGCATCGCTTATGACAATAATGACTCCGGGCAAGTAGTAGGTGGTACATCAGGAGGAGGTAAATTCCCCCCACTGGCTTTCCCTTATGGAGCTGCCTTTTTGTACAGCAATGGTCAGACAACTATCATTAATAACAATCAAGAAGAAAATTATGTTGCTTATGGCATGAACAACTTAAGTCAGGTGGTCGGCATTTTTGGTGCCCCTAGCCTTTGCCTTTTTGTACGATAAAGGCAAATTAACTAATCTCGGCACACTCCCTGGTGACGATTACAGTTCGGCCATGAACATTAATGACTTGGGTCAAGTTGTAGGAGTTTCAGGTGATACTGGTGTTGATGATGGTACGGCTTTTATTTACGACAGCAATACAGGTATGACTGACAAGAGCAAACTACTTCCTACGGATGCTTACAGTTTTGCTTCTGACATTAATAATAAGAGCCAAGTGGTTGGTTATTCGGGTGATCGAGCTTTCCTCTACACTGATGGTGTGATGCAAGACCTCAACACCCTAATTGACAAGAATTTGGGTTTGACGCTCTCTGGAGCCACTGCCATTAACGATAAAGGGCAGATTGTTGGCTTTGGTATTAATAATCGTAAACAAAGAAGTGCTTTCTTATTAACTCCGTTCATCTGCTAAACCGGAACCTGTACCTGAACCCATAACAGGAGGCAGTATGATGTTAGCAGGGGCTATCCTTACGCTTTTATGCGTTATCGCCAACGTCAGTTGCGCTCAAAATCGAAAATTGTAAAGTAATTTCTGATTGGCACTACCGCGTTTCGATAGGTGTTTTTAATCACAGTCGGCGGTGAAAATTGGTAAAGGGCGAAAATCAGTGCCGTTTACTTCTATAGATATAGCCGGAACGATGCCACCATCGAATGAGTGTTTGAGGCATACAAAGGAGCGATCGCACTCCTAAACCCATTAACAAGTTTCTTGCGTTCCGGTTCTGGAGGATAATCTACTGGTTTGTAACTGCCCGTGACGACCTTGGAAGACAAGCAGCTAAACCTAAGTATCAACAGCTTTTATTTAGTCCTCTAACTATTTAACATTATGGGCTTGGAATCAGGATGATGGGGAAGTAGCCCTAATGGTGCGTAAGCAGTTGGTTGTTGTCTGGTAACAGTATTCCCCCACAACTGGAGAGCGATCGCTTCCAATTCGTAGAAAGTGCTTTTGTTAATAGATTGTTACAAAAGGCGGTGATGCTTTGATGCTAAAGTCTTCACTGTTCCAAGAGGGACTGGAGGCTTTTTTTACCCTTTCCCCAATGATCCAGATTTTGACAGATCCGTTAATTTGATTTTTTTTTCTTTTTCTTTTCTTTTTCTTCTTTTCTTTGTTTGGCAATTTTTGTTGCAATTTCTTCTTCTCTTTTCGGCAATTTCTCTGTCATTGTCGGCACAATGAAATTTTTAATCTGTCTTGTCGGCACAATGAAATTTCCATTTTCCTCGGTGAGGAGGACTTTGCAAACAAACGAATCCAATGACAAAAAAAACATCAACAAATCCACTGACCAGACTAGCAAGCCCGATCCTGCGAAATCTTCCGGTTTATGCGTGACAACTGCGCCAACCCCGTAGGCAATTGCACAGGCTGTCTCTACTGCGCATTCAAAATCTCTTGTATTCTCAATGGATTGAAATACTTGCTCGAATTTTCAGCTTCACTCACTACTGCCTCAAGAATGCTCCATGCGATCGCGCCTGTGTCGTAGTGCCGTTGCTTCAAGGATTGCTGCTAAATCTACATTTGGGGCATTTTGGATCTGGAACATAGCTGGGCATTTACTGCAAAGTTTGAGCCGCCAGTTACTATGGTGATTCCTCCCAGATTAAGACGCTTTCTAGATTCTTCTGGCAGTGATGCGATCGCTTCAAGGTGGACTGTTTCAGAGATTTTGCAGTTAATTAAAAGTTGTTAACAACTAAAATGGAAGCTTTTTTATCTAACCTTCAGTGATGACTGTTTCGTGCGAGTTCTTAGGGAAGATTAAGCCACCATAATACCGAGTATTATCGGCAGTATTCAACAAGTTGAAGCCCTAGCAAAAGTCAGGGCTTTTTCTTTGCTGTCCGCGTACGCAGTCCATCACAAAGCCTGGATTAATAAGGAGAATCGACAGCCGTTCGCCGATGCCAAGTGCAACCGTCACCCAATATATGCTGTTAATGTTTTACTTTCGCACTTACATAACATTGCATTGTATGAAAGTATTGGAGCGCCATTACCGAAACAAATCCATTCTGCTGTGGCTGATGCGATAAGCGAAGCGATTACGCCGTCATGCGTATCGCACTGTTATGGGAAGGCTTGACTCCGTAATCTAATTTTGTCGAAAATTTATGAACTTCATTCTCGCAATCTGGCTGTTTCCGTGTGAGGGGTGTTTTTTGAGGTGAATCTGATTTGGATGGTGTTTGCGTGTTGGGTCGCTAATCGTTGAAATTATCTGGTATCTTATTTGACCGCAAGAACCGGGAGCATCGCGTTTAAACGGCGTAAGCAAGAGTAGGGGTATTTTCTTTTACAGACACAGAGGGGATAGTTGTAGCCATTTTGGGTTCGTAGGAAACGAGATCGTAAACCGCTTCAAGTGCAGATTCTATCGAACCTTGCAGCCATGCGGGAAATCTGGAACAATGTTCACCAGCAAAGAAAAGTGTATTCTGAGGTCTAGCAGCTTCGAGATAATTGATTTGCTGGTTCGATTCATCGTTTGCGTCGTTGCCCCAATGAACTGTACATCCACCGGCACTCCACTCATAGTTGCCCCAGGCAATAGAAGCTTGGTTAACAATCATACCAGGAGTTGTGAGTTCGGGATGAATCTTACCAACAACCTTTTTAACATAGGCGTAACGTTCTTGTTCAGACATCATACCCATGCGTACAGCGTCGTCACCGATAGTGTAACTAGCCAGCATTGCACTACCCAAAGAAGGGTTAAACTTCACAGAAGGATAGTAAGTTTGGCGGATACCTTCACCACTAAAGGATGCTCCTCCTTTAATTCCATCCTTTGACCAGAAAGATTGTGCAGTATGGAATGCAACCTTAGTTGCTGGGCAGTATACGGTATTGTGAATCGAGTCAAGTTTCTTTTCATCAAACCCGCTCAACTCCATTTTCCGGAGTACTGAGAAAGGAATTGTACACAGTACATAATCACAACGACGTGTACGCAACTGTCCATTATCCAAATAATCAATTTCAGTGTAGCCTTCACGTACCCGTATCGCAGTTACAGGTTGGTTGCAGTTAATTGGTCCGTTGATTGATTGTGCCAAACGATGGATAATTTGTTCCATACCACCCTTAAGCTGCAATAGGTCATGGCTTGTTTCAACCACGATATCACTGAGAAACATATCCAGCGCCTTGCTGCATCGAGCGCGGAAACCGGGGTTTTCTTGGATGAAGGTTTGCAAATCGATGGTTTCACCATCTTCGCTGAAATATGGATCTAAATCCAGTCTTTCTAACTCATCCA
>JBHYDF010000276.1:0-9179 GCA_051861145.1 Nostocaceae cyanobacterium | reverse complement strand
ATGAGTTATGAGTTATGAGTTATGAGTTATGAGTTATGAGTTATGAGTTATGAATTATGAGTTACGGGTTCTATTCCTAACTCCTCACTCTTAACTCCTAACTTTATTCCTAACTCCTCACTCCTAACTCCTCACTCCTATCGATATTGGTCTTTTTTGCTGTAAATCAAGCGGTCTTCAACATGAATAGTGTCAATTATTGCCACTACTGCTGCATCTACCGGACGCTGTTCGTTGCCAAGGACTTGGCGGGCGGCACTGCCACGACTGACAAGTACCCATTCATCCACTCCCGCACCAACATTATCGGCAGCCACCTCGTACTCTGGCAAAACGCGTCCTTCTTCATCTACTAATTGCAACAACAGTAATTTTACACCTCTAAGGCTTGGATCTTTTTGAGTGCTAACTACAGTGCCACGTACTTTGGCGATTTGCATTATTTCACTTTACGGTCTTCTACCAAAAGGACGAATTGCGTTCACATTTTCCCGGAACTGCTCTACGTCTTCTGTATAACGAATTGGTAGGACGTATTCCAAGTTCTCGTGAGGACGAGCAATGATATGAGTTGACAATACTTGCCCGCCGTTGACTCGCTTGACTGATTCTACTCCCGCACCAACTGAGGCTTGCACTTCCGAAACATCTCCCCGCACAATAACGGTAACTCTACCGCTACCAATTTTCTCGTAACCTACCAGAGTAACGCGAGCAGCTTTCACCATCGCATCTGCTGCTTCCACTACCGCTGGAAAGCCCAACGTTTCCACCATTCCCACTGCAATAGACATGCTTTTTATTCCTTAAAGAAGCTTCCAACTAACGAATTATCAAATGAACACAAGCAAAGCTCAAAGAATTTGAGATTTGAGATTTTAGATTTTAGATTGGGGTTTGCTCAATCTAAAACCGAGCATTTCCTATCTACTACCCCTTGTGCGTTTGCTTGTAGAGTCAATCCAAAATCCAAAATCAGAAATCTAAAAACGGTTAAGTACGGAATTGTTCCACCGCTTCTGTGTATCGAATCGGCAAGACGTACTCTAGGTTCTCGTGAGGACGAGCAATAATGTGGGTGGATACCACTTCACCACCATTGACTCTTCTGGCTGCTTCAACTCCCGCTGCAACAGAAGCTTGCACTTCAGAAACGTCTCCTCGGACAATCACTGTCACTCGGGCACTACCGATTTTTTCATAGCCTACCAAGGTTACACGAGCGGCTTTCACCATCGCATCCGCAGCTTCCACTACTGCCGGAAAACCCTTAGTTTCAATCATTCCAACTGCAATTGGCATCGCAGAACTCCTACACAATTAATGCTACTAGTACTCTCTTGGGAAATTTTTGACGGGGATGCTCATCTTGAGCTAATTAACAGCTCTCAAATTAAGCATATGAAAGCTTTGCTCCCCTGGCAATATAAATTACTATAATAGTTTATAATAAAATAGTTTAAAATAACTTAACGAAAAGTTTGAGGTACGTTCTGCTCAACCAAAGTTTACGGATTCCTAGAGCAGCCACTTCTGTTTTATAATTTTTTTATTACATTAGGCTCAGCCAAGTTCATACAGACAGAAATTCTGTCTTGGGGGGAGTGACAAGCAACCGAGAGGGTAGTATGTCTGTCCTTCCTCGTTTTTGCTGTTTTTGTCAAATATGTATTAAAAAAATAAATAAGTTTTGCTTATCATTGATATAAATGGCTGTTTTAACTTCAAAAATTATAACTTAATAAGCGCAGGTTAGCATAGATAAAGTAAAGATTTACTTATTGGCAAGGCTATCGATTTTTGCATATTTATGAGGTAAAAAAATGAAAGAATATTCTTTAAGAACAAGAACGTCATCGAAGAATACAGTTTAATTTATTAACTTAATTTATCAATAAAATAATTGCAAAACGGAGACAGCAAGGGAAAATTAAATGAATCAGTTTCTCTACTCAACAACTTGGTGGATACCATTTTATGGCTTATTAGGGGCATTATTGACCTTGCCTTGGGCAATGGGAATAATTCGGCGTACAGGGCCAAGACCAGCAGCGTATTTTAACTTGTTGACGACTGTTTTCGCTTTTTTCCATAGCCTGCTTGTCTTTAAAGACATCTGGAATGGAGAACCAGAATATTTAGTCTTAAACTGGTTCAACGCTGCGGATTTAAATATATCCTTTGCCTTGGAAATCTCACCAGTTAGTGTGGGGGCAACTGTTTTAATTGCTGGGTTAAGTTTATTAGCGCAAATTTATGCTTTAGGATATATGGAAAAGGACTGGGCATTGGCTCGGTTCTTTGCCTTAATGGGATTTTTTGAAGCAGCGCTAAGTGGCTTAGCTGTTAGTGATTCCTTGTTTCTCAGCTATGCTTTGCTGGAAATGCTGACTCTCTCTACTTACTTGCTGGTAGGATTTTGGTACGCTCAACCATTGGTTGTGACAGCAGCACGAGACGCATTTTTAACTAAGCGGGTAGGAGATTTGCTGCTGTTGATGGGAGTAGTAACTCTTTCCACAAAAGCAGGTAGTTTGGATTTTTCCAATTTATATGAATGGGCACAAACAGCAGAGTTAAGTCCTTTAACAGCAAGTTTATTGGGGTTGGCGTTAATTGCCGGGCCTGCGGGTAAATGCGCTCAATTCCCGTTACACCTGTGGTTAGATGAGGCGATGGAAGGCCCAAACCCAGCTTCAGTAATGCGGAACTCAATGGTAGTAGCTGGGGGTGGATATGTGCTGTATAAAATACAACCAATTCTTGCATTATCACCTTTTGCCTTGGAATGTCTAGTAATTATCGGTGCAGTGACGGCGGTAGGCGCTTCTTTAGTGTCCATTGCCCAAACAGATATTAAACGGGCGCTATCTCATTCGACGAGTGCGTACATGGGATTGGTGTTTTTGGCAGTAGGCTTGCAACAAGGCGGTGTGGCGCTGATTTTACTGTTTACTCATGCGATCGCCAAAGCACTGTTATTCATGAGTGCTGGTTCAGTAATTTATACTACCAGTAGCCAAGATTTAACAGAAATGGGCGGCTTATGGTCGCGGATGCCAGCAACAACTAGCGCCTTTGTTGTCGGTGCAGCGGGAATGGTATCTTTGCTGCCTTTGGGAAGCTTTTGGGCAATGCTATCTTGGGCTGACGGGTTGGCAATAATTACCCCTTGGGTAATTTGGATTTTAGTATTAGTCAATGGCTTAACAGCATTAAATTTAACAAGAGTATTCCGGTTAGTATTTTGGGGTGAACCACAACAAAAGACCCGCCGCGCCCCAGAAGTACCTTGGCCGATGGCATTACCAATGGTATCCCTGACGATCATGACGCTATTAGTACCGATAATGTTACAGCAATGGTATTTGCTGCCGACTTGGGAAAGTATTAGATGGGTAGTAGTAGCAATGTTAGTTTTGTCTACCTTGTCCGGGGTAAGCATTGGGTCTACAATTTATCTGCACAAAGCTTGGTCACGTTCGCGAATACTCGCTTGGAGATTTGTGCAAGACTTATTGGGGTATGACTTTTACATTGACCGCATCTATAAATTGACGGTAGTTAGTGCAGTAGCTATACTTTCTAAAATTTCTGCGTGGAGCGATCGCTATTTAGTAGATGGTGTGGTAAACCTAGTTGGCTTTGCAACAATGTTCGGTGGGCAAAGCTTGAGATATAGCGCTTCCGGTCAATCTCAAGCCTATCTCTTAACTATCCTTATAGGCGTCAGTATACTTGGTTTCTTCATTAGCTGGTCATTAGGTCTACTGGAAAAATTGCCCTTCTAACGAAAGTTAGGGGTTATGAGTTAGGAGTTAGGAGTTAAGAGTTAGGAGTTAAGAATTAAGAGTTAAAAATCCCTCACTCCTCGCTCCTGGTTCCTAACTCCTCACTCCTAACTCCTAATTCCTCACTCCTAACTCCTAACTTCTAACCATGCTCAGTGCTTTAATTCTCCTGCCGTTATTAGGCGCAGCTATAATCAGTATCTTACCGGTTAGCATCGGGAAAGTTTCCCGTAACGTGGCTTTGGTTTTTGCCAGTTTAGCTTTCTTGTGGACTATTGTCTTAGCAAGTCAGTTTGACTTAACCATAATCAGTCAACAATTTATAGAGTTCTTGCCTTGGATAGATACGTTAGGCTTGAACTATCACCTTGGTATAGATGGTTTGTCTTTGCCTTTGCTAGTTTTAAACGGGCTATTGACTGTCATTGCCATCTACAGTAGTAATGAAAATCTTCAGCGATCGCGCTTTTATTACTGTTTGGTACTGCTATTAAATGCTGGTGTTACCGGGGCATTTATGGCACAGGATTTACTGCTATTCTTCCTGTTTTACGAACTGGAATTAATTCCCTTATATTTGCTAATTGCCATTTGGGGTGGTGAACGGCGGGGTTATGCAGCAACCAAATTTCTGATCTATACCGCTGTTTCCGGAATTTTGATTTTGGCAAGTTTCCTTGGTATGGTTTGGTTGAGTGGTTCTTCTAACTTTGCGTTGGAAAACCTGAATACCCAAACTTTACCTTTGGCAACACAAATTTTACTGTTGGTAGGGATTTTGATTGGTTTTGGTATCAAGATTCCTTTAGTTCCCTTCCATACTTGGTTGCCAGATGCTCACGTTGAAGCTTCCACACCTATTTCCGTGCTGTTGGCTGGGATATTATTGAAACTGGGAACTTATGGCTTACTGCGGTTTGGCTTGTACTTGTTACCGGATGCTTGGATGTACTTGTCTCCCGCTTTGGCAATTTGGGCAGTGGTGAGTGTGCTTTATGGTGCATCCTGCGCGATCGCTCAAAAAGACATGAAAAAAATGGTAGCGTACAGTTCCATAGGACACATGGGCTTCGTGCTTCTCGCCGCCGCCGCTGCTACTCCCCTCAGCGTATTGGGAGCAGTCATGCAAATGATTAGTCACGGCTTGATTTCTGCGCTACTGTTTTTACTGGTGGGGGTTGTATATGAAAAAGCAGGTAGCCGTGATTTAGATGTGATTCGGGGACTGTTGAATCCAGAACGAGGAATGCCTGTAATTGGTAGCTTAATGGTACTGGGTGTGATGGCAAGTGCTGGTATACCGGGAATGTTTGGATTTATCGCTGAATTCGTCGTCTTTCGCGGCAGTTTTGCAGTTTTTCCGGTACAAACTCTGCTGAGCATTATTGGTACAGGATTAACAGCCGTTTATTTCTTAATTTTGACCAATCGCGCCTTTTTTGGACGTTTATCTGCACAAGTTATTAGCTTACCGAGAGTATATTGGAGCGATCGCATTCCTGCCATTGTTTTAGCTGTATTGATTGTAATTTTTGGTATTCAACCTACTTGGTTAGTGCGTTGGACTGAACCAACAACAACAGCAATGGTAAATACTCAAAGCGTCGTAGCTAATGTGTCTTTGCATAAGGGATTAGGGGCTAGGGACTAGGGGCTAGGGACTAGGGGCTAGGGAATAGGGGCTAGGGAATAGAGATAAGGAACTTTAGAATTAAATTCTTAAATTTTGAATTTCTAACCCCTAGCCTTTAGCCCCTAACCCCTAGCCCCTAACCCCTAACCCCTAACCCCTAGCCTCTACCCCTAGCCCCTACTCCCCACTCCCCACTCCCCACTCCCTCTGATTTAGGAGAAATAGTAATGGTAACTACTGAAAATATACCCGTAAATTACCCATTAGCTGAATATATAGAACGCCTAGAATCAGGAGGAGCATTACTTCCTGATACTCCAGAAAATGTATTAGAAGTAGTCGGCATTCTCAAGAGCTATGGCGTAGTTCTTGATGCTTACTCGAAAAATCTTATTTATATAGCTGAGAATCAATTTCTAGTTTTCTTTCCGTTTTTTAAATATTTTAATGGAGAAATTTCTTTCCAAAAATTACTCCGTCACTGGTGGCATAAGCGAATTAATTTTGAATATGCTGAATATTGCATGAAAGCTATGTTCTGGCACGGTGGCGGTGGTTTGGATAGTTATTTAGATACAAAAGAATTTCAAGAAAGAGCGGAAGCAGTTATCAAAGCTAAATTTCAAAATAATCCCATCATGATGGGAGTGAATGAACTGTTTCCAAAATTCTTGGTTGAACAGTTACGAGTTTCTGCATACTACAGCGGACTGGGCCAATTTTGGCGGGTAATGGCTGATATTTTTTTGAGTTTATCAGACCTGTACGACAAAGGGAAAATTAAGTCAATTCCCCAAGTTGTTAATCACATAAAAACTGGTTTGGTTGAAAATGCGAATAAGCCAATTATCTATTCTGTCAAAATTCACAATCAAGTCTATAACATTATTCCTGCTTCTGTAGGTTTGACATTCCTTGCAGATACCGCAATACCTTATGTAGAAGCAGTTTTCTTTCGAGGAACGCCTTTCCCAGGTACAGTTTCATATAACGCCCAAGCATATCAAATTCCGGCAGACCAAGCTAGATTTCAGTATGGCGCTTTGTATGCTGATCCCTTACCTATTGGCGGTGCGGGTATTCCTCCCACTTTGTTAATGCAGGATATGCGCCACTTTCTCCCAGAATATTTACATGAAGTTTATCGTCGCAGTCGTCGGGGAGAAGATGACTTGCGAGTACAAATTTGCGTGACTTTCCAAAAATCGATGTTTTGCGTGACTACAGCAGCAATTTTGGGACTTATGCCTTATCCTGTAGATACGCAAGATCCAGAGGAACAAAGACTAAATCGGGTCTATTTAGAAAAGTGGATGGATAGACTGCAAACTTCGCGGTTGATGGATGTCAACGTCTCTTGATATCTCCTCTGGTTGAAATTGCGATCGCTCCCGTCACAGGGTGTGATTTATACCTTCAGATTACGTACAAAACTAAGAGAAGCCTGAATAAATGTTGCTTCGCTTTTTATATTGGTTTCGCTAACCCTACCCAAACTAACGTTATGGGTAGGGACTGCACTCAACAGTCCAAAATTGGATTACAAATCTGGCACCAATTCTTCTGATGTTGCCATCATTACCTGCTTTGTACTGTCTTGTTGTAGTAATCCTAACGCTTTTACCTGTTCTAGAGCATTAGCTTTGTCTTGTGCTGACAACTCATTATCATTTTCTATCTGACGTTGCAGTTGAGTCAGGAGTGCGTTAATCCGGGGTGAAGTTGCTTGCTGTGAAGCTGGTGTCTGGCTGGCAACATTGGCTACATCACCAGTAGTTTTAGTGAAAACTCCCTCAAGAATATTGCCATCACCAACAGAAACGCCGATCGCATCTCCTTGGGGATTAATATAAATTCCTTGTTCTTCAGGCATAATATCTCCTTGATGTTGATAAGTGTGTGCGTAAAAACTAGGTTTTTGCAGCGCAATGATTATTATTTTTTCTAGGCTGCGAATTCGAGCATTTTTTTCGGTTAAAAGTAATACTGTATTAATTGCGAAAATCATCGATGCAGCCAAAAAGGTGATTGCACCCAACAAGATATAGCTGCAACTACCACTGACTTCAGCCATTTTTAGTTGCGCTGCTTGCTAGAACATATTTTGCGGGAGCATCCCAATTTTGCATGAATAGCCACAATAGCCAGCCAGGCACTTAAGTGCCTGTCTGAAAGCGCGCATTCCTCTACAAGAGGACTGGGAAAACTCTTTAACAAGTATTTTGTCAAAATTGGGATGCTCCCTATTTTGCTACAGCAAGCGCAAAGTTAGTTCCGGAATGTAAACTACCCATAACTATACGTCAAAGACGTTAGTAGAGGTTTTTCGCCGCCTGGATCAGTTGCAAGAAGCCGTGAAATAAATTTCCGGATGTGTAGAGACGCGACGCCCTTCGGGTTCGCCAGTCGCCTGCGGAGGGAAACCCTCCCGCAGCGCTGGTCTCACCAGTCGCTACAACGGGGGAAACCCCCGCAACGCGCACAGCGAGAATTTCGCGTCTGGGACAAACCCATTAAAATGGGTTAAAACTTTTAGCCAGTCGGTTTTTAACCGACTTTAGCTTTAAGCCCGAAATTTATTTCAGGGCTTATTTGATGCAAAATGTGATAAATCCAAAATCTAAAATCCAAAATCTAAAATCCAAAATCCGATTAGAGGGTGGGTGTGTTGAAAATCCTGACTAAACTTGACTACTTACTCAAAGAAACGCTTATTGGCTTGCAACGTGGCGGCTGGATGAACTGGGCGGCTATCAGTACAGTTACGGTGTTACTATTTTTATTTGGTTTCAGTTTGCAAACTTCCTGGCAATTAGAAAAACTGCTTTATCAATTTGGTAGTCAGCTAGAAGTATCAGTTTATCTCGATGCAGGTGCGCGAGCAGAAAGTATTCAACCACTGGTAGCGACAATGCCAGAAGTGGCAGATATAAAAATTATTACCAAAGAGCAAGCTTGGAATAAACTAGTTAAAGAATTAGGAATTTCTGATATCGAAGGCGCTTCCCAGCAACTAGGTGAAAACCCTCTCGTAGATGAATTAAAGGTAAAAGCACGTAATTCTGAGGTTGTACCAAATTTAGCAACGCAATTAGTGAAAATACGAGGAGTTGATGCGGTGCAATATGTAGATGAAGCCGTTAGACGTATTGCTCAATTGCATCGAGGTTTAAACTGGGTGACACTGACAATTACTATCATCCTCACCTTAACAGCGATCGCAGTTACCAGCACCACCATCCGACTTATAGTCATGGCGCGACGTCGGGAAATTGAGATAATGCAACTAGTAGGAGCAACCTCTGCTTGGATTTACCTACCGTTTATCTTACAAGGAATTACCTTTGGTTTAGCAGGCGGTGCGATCGCGTGGAGTTTTATTAGTCTGATTCAACAGTTTCTCGGACATTTGCTAGCCAATCAACCCGAATTTATTAAATTTCTTACCAACGGTTTGCAACTCACTCCATTACAAACTTTATTATTACCATTGATTCTTTTGAATTTTGGTGCAACCGTAGGATTAATGGGAAGCTTATTCGCCGTGCGACGGTTTGCCAAAAGTTAAGAGTGAGGAGTGAGGAGTTAAGAGTGAGAGTTAGGAGTGAGGAGTGAGGAGTTAAGAGTGAGGAGTTAAGAGTTTAAATTTATAATTTCATAACTCCTAATTTTTAACACCTAATTCCTAACTTTTAATTCTTAACTCCTCACTCCTAACTCCTCACTCCTAACTCCTAACTCCTAACTCCTAACTC
>JBHYDF010000275.1:0-9291 GCA_051861145.1 Nostocaceae cyanobacterium | reverse complement strand
TCATTGGTCATTGGTCATTGGTCATTGGTCATTGGTCATTGGTCATTGGTCATTATTCATTGGTCATCAGCTTTGTACAAAGGACAAATGACAAATAACAAAGGACAAATGACAAAGGACAAATGACTAATGACTAATGACTAATGACTATTAACTGAAATCACGTAACATTTTTTTCAGTTCGAGATTATGCATCTCTTCCTGACCAATCATAGTTCGAGCAAATTCTTCTAGATATATGCTGGCATTGGTAACAGTATCTAGGAGATTTTTATACAAATCCAGTGCTTTCTTTTCGTGTGTTAAGCTTTCTTCCAAGATATCTTTAACTGAATGCTTGTAGCTTTCTTCCATTGGCGCAATTTTCAGGCTGGGATGTCCATCTAAACCTGTAAGAATTTCTCCAACTTGTTGAGCATGAAGTAGAGATTCGCTCGCCTGCGCCTTGAAAAAATCCACAATTGGAATGCGGTAGGGCCCAGTTACCATCAGCGAATAATGAGTATAACGTACAACTCCTGCTAGTTCAAATTCCATAATAGAATTCAGCAGGTCGATTGTTTTTTTATGGTCAAGTTCTTGCATCAGTCTTTAATTCTAGCTACAAACCAAAAGTTTGAAGAGTGAGGAGTTAGGAGTGAGGAGTGAGGAGTTAGGAATTAGGAGTGAGGAGTGAGGAGTGAGGAGTTGTTAATCTTTACTACTAACCACTATCCACTATCCACTAACTACTAACTACTAACCACTATCCACTATCCACTAACTCCTAACTCCTAACTCTTAACTCCTAACTTTTTCATTTTAAGTCCCCTGCGCTTGAGTGCTGGCTTTATCAATCACTTTTTGAGATTCCTGTTCAATGGTTTTCACTAACTTGGATACTTCTTCAGGGGTTTTGACTGGTTTCGCTGGTGGGATAACGGAAGGCCAAACTTTGGTCAGTTCAGCCATACTTGTTGTAATTGCTTTATCTGCTGCGGGATTTTCTTTCGCTACTTGGCTGGAAATACCTTTATATAAATCGTTAGCGTATACTACAAAGCCACGGGAATCTTGATACTCAATGGCGGCGGAAACTTTTCCGTCAGCAATTGCTGCACCATATTCGGAGTTAGCTGCATCTAGCAAGCCGTTAATTACTTGTAGTACAAATGCTGGTTTGGTGCGTTGATTTTCTGGTAAAGCTGCGATCGCTCCATCCACTGCTTGCACTGAAGTGGTAAAATCACTCTTGACTTTGGCATCTTTGGGCTTAGATTTTACCAAATCTTGCAAACTTACTAAATTAGTCTTAAATTCTTTCACCTTGCGTTCGTTCAATTGGTCTTCAACATCAACATAAATCTCTTCTACCGGGTGTCCAATATGCGGTTCTGCTTGTTTAGGTTGATTCTGATCTAACAGTTCTTGTGCGACTAACAAATGACCTTTCATTAACCCCAGCTTGGTCATATAATCGACATCTTTGGCTTCTCCAGTTAAAGCTACTTCCTGAACAGTAACCTGGTCTTTAATTTGGTCAAACTGCTGTTGAGAAATCACCTTTTTGCTAACTAATTCTTCAGGATTAGCATAAGGACGATTTGCTTGAATTTTATTCGATAACGCTGGTACACCTAGCTGTGCTTCAAACTTATCTAATTCGGACAAAATAGCAGTATTGATGTTAATTTTCTTTTTACTACCGTGATTGCTATGAGTTGTTTCTGTGGTTTGTGAAGCGGAGTTAGCGGCAGAATTAGGTGCTGGTGAATTTTCTGCGTTTGGTGTACCGCTATTACAGGAACTCAAGCTAACAATAGCGCAAGCAGCAACAGCCAAACAAATGTAACGAAATTTTATCATTTTTGCTCCAAGAGATGTTTGAAAGTAAATTATTGAAAGACTTTTAAACTTAGTAGGTGGGCAACAAAAATTAAAGGTATGTAGTAAGCGCTTTAGCGCTAAAGCGCTTACTACAAGCCAATTTCAAAGCTTTAATTATCTTTCTTTATATAGTCAGGTTTATTTGTACCTACCTACTTATCGCAGCGGTTAAGTTTGACAATGTGTCCTAGATTTTGTTTAGATATTGTTGCACTAATGAAAGTATTTATCAACTGCTTGCTAAGTCTTTAGATAGAATTTAATAATTTTTTTCAATTTGCTACTTGATAAAACAAAACTTGTTAAAATTTGCTCTCATTTGTTAATGGTTAATGGTTGATGGTTAATGGTTAATAGCCATGAACTATGAACCATCAACCATGAACTATGAACCATGAACTATGAACCATCAACCATCAACCATCAACGCAGTATTTTTAGAGTCTTTTTCGGCAACTACTTCAAAGTTACCCATGCAGCCGTTTTCTGCGATCGCGTCTTGATGGGGATGAAACATATACTTTCCTGGATAGCGAAAGGTAAATTCTAAGATGTGCCTTTCAGCTACACCCATCGTAATTACGTCTGTTTTATGGCTAGGAGTAAGAGTCATCCCAGTTGGATAGACATCAAAGAAGTTGGCGTGGAGGTGAAACGTTACCGCCGGATCAAATTCAATAATATTGAGGACATACAGCCGAATTAACTGATTTTGATAAATGCGGATCGGATTATCTTTAAAATAGTGCGGCAAACCATTGAAAGCATAATATTCATTCCGGTTATCATCATTTACGTCATACCCAGCCATTATCAATACCACTTCATCCGCTGGCGATCGCGGTGATGGTGGATCGATGATAAACATTCCGTACAGTCCTTTAGCAATGTGCCGGGTTACTGGTTCAATGTGGCAATGATAGAGATGAACGCCAAAGGGTTCGGCGTCAAATTCGTAAATTGTCGCACTACCGTTACTAACTGGACGAATCCCGTCCATTTCTGAGGGATGGATACCGTGAAAATGTAAAGAGTGGGAATGTCCAGCCTTGTTGTAAAACAGAACTCGTACGCGATCGCCTTGTTTTGCTCTCAATGTCGGCCCTGGTATGTGACCATTTAAATCCCAGACATTGTAAGAAACAGCACTATTTAGCTTTATTGGTGAACTTCCAGCCGTCAAGCGAAATTCTCGAATTGTGCGTCCATTTTCTCGCTTGGTCGTGCCATAATCAAATTCCCGCGCTACCTGCATCGGGTTAGCAACGCTATTAGAATTTGCCTCTATCTCCAAAGGAGGCACTCTTACCAAGTGCTTTTGTGCTGCTAGCTTGTGCCATACCCCTGCTACTCCAGTTGCACCAATACCAGCCAATCCCAACTTCAACAGTTGACGGCGATTCAATAGTTTTTCTCTTTTCAGAGTAAAGTTGTTAGGCATGGCACTATAAATCTTTCTCAGCGCACAAAATTGCAAAGTATTTGCAATTATTCCTATTGATATAGGAATCAAGAATTATTGTCAATAACTCTCAAGTACTTTTGCAATCAAAGGTTGCAAAATGATACAAATCTTTCTGACTTTTGCCTTCCTCATCCTGCATAGGGGGTAAAAACCGGAGCGCGTTGTAGGGGCACAGCAATGCTGTGCCCCGACTTGATGTGAATTAAAACGGCAAGCAAAATCAGGTTTTAGAAATCGACCACAGATGGACAATAAATAAAAGTTTTTCCTCTGTCTTCCCCCCTTGTAAGGGGAGCCACTGCGTTGCGCGGGTTTCCCGCGTTGTAGCAAGTGGCGTGGGAGTGAGGGGGGTAGACACAGATAGACACAGATAATTAGTTGTCTTAGGAAGAGAAAAAATTATCTTGATAAGAATGAGAATCTTTGTATATTAAGCTGCACATACAATGAAGGGAACCTTGGTATGGTGATAGGCATATCACTAAAATTAGCGTTTAATTTTTAACAATAAATCAAGATGAAATATTTGATTTAAATGTTATTTGCAGTCAAAGATATTCAGGAAATTTTGACAGAACTTTTTTGAATGTAAAAAAGAATATTAAAAATTTACAATAAAGAGAAAATAGTAAATAATTTTACAAAAAGATATTGTCAATAATCCGTAAGTAATAGCATAAAATCCCCCAAGAGGGCATTGCAAAATTAGGAGGAAATTTGTTTTTTATGAATGTTAGTGCCGTAGTTTTAATGATTACCACGTGCTAATAGAAACAAAAACGGAGACATAATAATGCATATTCCTGATGGGTTTGTTTCTGTACCGGTAGCGGCAGTTACTAGTGTAGCGAGTGTAGTAGGGTTGGGTATTGCCTCCGCGCGATCGCGAGATGCTTTTGGTATCAAACGTGCGCCCGTTTTAGGTTTAACTACCGCCTTTATTTTTGCTGCCCAGATGATTAATTTCCCGGTAGCAGGAGGTACTAGCGGTCACTTGTTGGGGGGAACCTTAGCGGCGATAGTTTTAGGTAGTCCTTGGGCGGGTATGCTGTGCATTGCCACAGTTTTAATTATTCAGGCTGTGTTGTTTGCCGATGGCGGTATTACAGCCTTGGGAGCGAATATTTTTAACATGGCAGTGATTGGAGTTTGGGTAGGCTGGGGTTTAACCCAAACCTTGCAGCGCTTGTTAGGGGGATCTAGAACACGTTTACCCTTAGCAGCGGGTATTGCTGCTGGTGTGAGTGTAGTTGTAGCAGCTGTGGCTTGCGCCATAGAATTAGCGCTTTCTGGTACAGCACCGCCACTGTTGGTTTTACCAGCAATGACAGGCGTGCATATTTTGATAGGTATTGGTGAAGGATTAATTACTGGAGGTGTACTAGCTTACCTTGCCACAGCGCGACCAGATTTGTTACCAGGAGAACAGCAGCAGATGCGGGGATGGTTAGTGCCAGTAGTTAGTATTCTGTTAATTTCTGGTTTACTGTCTTTAGTCGCCTCAGCATGGCCTGACGGCTTGGAAAGAGTAGCTGAAAACTTGGGCTTCATCGAATTAGCAGACAACGTACGAGTACCAGTACCAACACCTTTAGCTGACTACGAAATAGAGGGATTGGGACCAATAGGTACGAGTATCGCTGGAATTCTTGGGTCTATAGTTTGCTTTGCTATTGCCTTTGGTATTGCAAAAGTAGTCAAACCGAATAATGTTTAAATTTTCACTACCGTTACGCTTGCAGTTATCTTTAGTGATTGTAGTTGGAGCAGCTTTATTAAAGCAGAATGCTTGGTATTGGTTGGCTGTATATGGCGCGATCGCATTTACTTGGGCTGTTCTATTGCGAGTACCTATTCGCCAACTCACAGGATTATTAGGTGTAGAATTAATTTTCCTGTCATTGCTAGCATTACCTTTGGGATGGGAACGAGCCAGTTTTCTGTTAGTTCGTTCCCTCGTGTGTTTGATAACGATGAATAGTTTTTTGTTAACCTTACCGCCACATAGTTTCGGTATTGCCCTCAAAAGTTTACCGGTTCCAGCAAGTTTAAAAGAAAGTTTGCTGTTGGCTGGACAATACATAGAAATATTATTGTCAGAAGTGACTCGGATGCAGCGTGCTGCTCAACTACGGGGTTTAAATGGCACCACTGGTTGGTTACGTTATGCCAGTGCAGCCATGATTGGCAGCTTATATCTCCGTAGCTTAGAAAGGGCAGAGCGACTTTATGCGGCAATGGTCGCTCGTGGTTACAAAGGAAGCCTACCAGTAGATTCTACATTAAGAGCAAAAGAGCGTTTTTTAGTAATAGCAGCTTGTGTAATTGCTACTTGTTTGACAATAGCTTCCTATACCGATTTTGGATTAGTTAATGGTTAATAGTTAATAGTTAATAGCCATCAACCATTAACCATCAACCATTAACCATTAACCATTAACCATTAACAACCTGAGAATGTCACAAATAGCTGTTGCGGTTCAAAATGTAGTGTATGCCTATTCCAATTCTGAGCCGGTTTTACGAGAAATATCTTTTACCTTAAATGCAGGCGATCGCGTAGCGCTAATGGGACCAACTGGTTCAGGAAAAAGCACCTTACTAGAGAACCTGATCGGCTTAAAACAACCCCAAAGAGGAGAAATTTGGATTAATGGCATTCCAGTAGAACCGAAAAATTTACCCCAAGTGCGTAAACAAATTGGTTTTGGCTTTCAAGATGCCAACGACCAACTTTTTATGCCCACTATCCTAGAAGATATTACCTTTGGACCGCGTAACTACGGTGTACCAACCGCAGAAGCAATTGACAAAGCAAGACAGCTATTAGCTGAATTTGGTCTAGAAGCTTACGCCAATCGTTCTGCACACGAACTTTCAGGAGGACAAAGACGACTTGCTGCTCTCGCTGCAATTTTAGCTCTCGAACCTGACATTTTAATATTGGATGAGCCGACAACTGGTCTAGATCCAGCATGGCGGCGTCACTTTGCTCAAGTATTGTTACGGTGGCAAGGTAAAGTTATGTTAGTCGCCTCCCATGATTTGCATTGGTTAAGCAAAGTTACTCATCGAGCTTTGGTAATTTCTGGAGGTCGTATTCATATAGACAGCGAAATTCAGCCATTGTTGCGAGAAGCTGATACTCTGGAAAGATTGGGTTTACCTGTGGATTGGTAATAGTCATTAGTCATTAGTCATTAGTCATTGGTTATTCCCTCCATTTCCTCAGAGTTCATTGATAAAGAAAATCTGATCCCCCTAACAAAGCGCGCTTCTTAGAGGGCTAGAAATTACTTCCCCCCTTTTTAAGGGGGGATTAAGGGGGGATCTACAATCTACGTAGAGGCAAATTCATACTTTTGATCAGCAACGCCAAAATTAAAAATGTAAAATTCAAAATTTTGAATTTTTAATTCCCCAAAGGGGTAACGTCCCTGGTTGCAACGCGATACGCCGGAGGCGTAATCGCTTCGTTTATCGCACTTTCCTATAGACCAAGGTTCACCCAATAACTTATAGTTCATCCGGGGAAAGTAACCATACCGTTGCCCCAACTCACCACTCAGCAAGGTCATGCGTTCAACAGTACGAGCATTGCTGAGTTTTCCGGCATCAATATACCGAAAAGGGCTGCCCTGAACTAACTTGAAAAACTCGGCTTTTGCTTGTGCATCGTCACTAACCACAAACACATCGCTGACTGTATCTCCAAACTGGGGAGCATCCAATACTTCCCACCACACGTTTTTAAATGCTCCCACCACCCGCGTCTTGGGGAATCGATGTTGGATTTGCTCCGCCCCGCTTGTATCCCAAGGCAGAATGAAATCCGTGTAGTCTGCATTGAATGGATTGGTGATATCGATGTAAATTTTGCCGTCCAACTGGCTGCGGAAGGGTTCAAGGATATCCAACGCCCCATCCCGCAAAAATATTGCTGGTAGGACAACTTCAGCATTAACCGCCTCTTGGTAATTCTTAGGCTGAATTGCTTCGTGACCTAGTTCCCGAATGATTCGATCTGCCCGTTCTCTATCCCGAGAACCCAGGATTACTTGATGTCCAAGGTCTGCAAATAGGAGCGCAAGGCGTACTCCCATTCTGCCAGTGCCTAAAATTCCGATAGTTGCCATAAACAAAATCCTCCTTCCTTCCTTACCTACTAATAGGTAGAATAAAATTAAAAAAAAGACCTAACCTTTAACCAGTCGCATAAGTTGCTCAATAACCGCCCGATACTGGATAGCACCTCCATGAGCGCGGGCGATTAAGATTCCGCCCTCTAAGAGGGAGAAGACGAGCGTTGCCATTACTTGCACATCTCCAGCAAAACCAAATTCTCCAGCGTTTGTGCCTTGTTTAAGAATCCGTGCCAGCCGTTCCTCATTGTTACGGTAAAACGCAGCAACACGTTCAGCGAGTGGATGCTTAAGGGTTGCCAGCTCAGCCCCCACCATCCCATAAAGACAAGCTTTGTCCCCCTCTCCACTGCTGAGCGTTGCCTCAAACAACGCACAGTAGCGACGAAGTTTGGTTTCTGCTGAGTCAGGCTGAGCAATGATACTATCCACCAGACGGAGAAAATAGGCATTGTATCGGTCAAGCAATGCAGCAATTAAATCATCCTTCGTTGGGAAGTGATAGTGAATGCTGGCTTTACGGATACCCACTGCTTTGCTGATGTCCTGGTAGCTCATGGCATTAACTCCCAACCGTTGGATGAGTTCTTGGGCGGTATCGAGAATTTGCGTTTGGGTATCGTTTGGATTCATCTTTTTATCCTACCAGTAGGTAGGTAAAATGTCAAGCTTAACTATCAGACAGTAATGTGAGAGAAGTGCCCAATTATCGGAACACTCATCAAATCCTTCACCTTCAGGGATAATTTCTACCAATCCGCTGTTGTAAGGTTCAATAATTCCCCAATTCATTTGTAAAAATAATTATATTTCCACAAATATTTTATCCAAACTAAAACTTAAAAATCTATCCCAGATATTATACTATTATTATATCAAAAAAAATTTAATATTTTCCACAAATGCTTGAGTATTTTCAAAATGAATATTATGTCCTGCATTACTAATGATTTTTAGTTGGCAAAAATCACAGTCTTGAGCCATTTTTTGATTCAAACCGATAAATTTTTCATCATATTCACCAACAAGTAAAAGCAAAGGAATTGTATTATCTTTAAGTTTTTTCCACAAAGAAGGCTGACATCCAGTACCCATAAAGCGCAAAGATTTAGCTAATTCTGTGGGATTATTTTGTAAACGAATTTCTATCAAACGCTGAAATTGGCAATGATTTTTAATATTGCCAAAAATAGGTTGGCTATACCAATTTGATAAAAAAGCTAGAAAATCACTTTTCTCAACACTCCTTTCTAATTTCCTAGCTATTTGCTCATCGCGTTTAAATCTTTCTAAACGTTCGGCTTCTGTTAGTAAACCGGGTGAGGCTGATTCCAGCACTACTTTAGGAAAGCGATCGCGAAAATTCAGGGTGAGATATAATGCTAATCTTCCACCCATAGAATAACCAACTAAAAAACATTTACTAATTTTTAATTCATCTAAAAACTTGACTAAAGCTTGAGCAGTGTTAGCCATTGTATAGCATTCATCACCACCAAAAACTTGAGTTTGCCCATGCCCAGTCAGGTCAATTGTCAGACAATAAAACTCGTCATTTAGTAATTCTATAGCCTCATCAAATTCATGGCAGCTACCCATAAAACCATGCAAAAAAAGAATCAGCGGTTTATTATAATTGCCGCTGAAAGAATAGTGAAACTGATAATTTACGAATGTCATATTTGACAATAACTAGTAAACTTGACTCGCTTACCGCATAAAAATTACAGGATTGCTTTCATAGTTAATAGTTCATAATTGAAGGCTATTAACCATTAACCATTAACCATTAACCATTAACCATTAACCATTAACCAT
>JBHYDF010000274.1:0-9531 GCA_051861145.1 Nostocaceae cyanobacterium | reverse complement strand
ATTGGGAATTGGGGATTGGGCATTGGGAATTGGGGATTGGGCATTGGGAATTGGGCATTGGGAATTGGTTTTTTTACCCATGTCCGATGCCCCTTGCCCATTGCCCGATGCCCCTTGCCCATTGCCCGATGCCCCTTGCCCGATGACGCCAGTCGCCTCAACGGGGGAAACCCCCGCACGGCGCTGGCTCCCCGATGCCTCTTGCCCGATGCCCGATGCCCGTTTCCCTGTGTTCTCTTTTTGTTCCCACTTGGCAACCCCAGCCTGAATTTCCTGGTAGGCTCGTCGTACTGCTGCGGCATCGGGTAAATTTAATTGCACACCACCCACATCAGTTTTATGGGTAATAGTTTGGGAAAATAGTTTGAGAACAACTGGATAACCAATCGCATCTGCACAAGCGACAGCTTCTTCTTCACTGGTAGCTATACGTGTTTCTACGGTAGAAATACCGTATGCTTCTAATACCTGTTTGGATTCAAATTCGGTCAGTAAGGTGCGGTTTTCTTGGTGGGCGGTATTAATAATTTGCTCAACCAATTTGCGGTTAGGCATCCCTTCCCCTTCTGCTTTGGGAAGGACGGGGGTTTCGTAAATACCTTGCAGGTTGTAGCTATATTTCCACATATAACTAAATACCCGAGCCGCCGCATCCGGATATCTATAAGTAGGAATACCTGCTTGATTGAGAATTGCTTCACCTGCTGCAACGTCATTTCCACCCATCCAACTAGCGAGAATAGGCTTACCTCTCAGTTTGGCGTAGGATTGTAATTGCTTAGCAGTTTGGCTGGGGTCGGTCATTGCCTGGGGTGTGAGAATTACCAGCAAACCGTTACTATTAGGGTCACGGGCTGCAATTTCTAGTGCTTTTGTATACCGGCTGGGGTCAGCATCGCCCAAAATATCGATGGGATTGCTGTGACTCCAATGAGCGGGGAGGATACTATCTAAAGAAGCGATCGCATCTTCTGATAATTCTGCTAGCTCTCCACCGGTAGCAATTAACGCATCGGTTGCCAAAACTCCTGGTCCCCCAGCATTGGTAATAATTGTCAGGTGCGGTCCCTTGGTACGTGGTTGTTTTGCCAGCACTTCTGCCATGTCGAATAAATCAGAAATATTCGCCACCCGCAACACACCAGAACGACGAAAAGCCGCATCGAGAACCGCATCACTACCCGCTAAGGCTCCTGTATGGGAAGCTGCTGCTTTTGCCGCTGCTTCGGTGCGACCTGCTTTAATTACAATAATCGGTTTAGTGAGGGCAACTTCCCGCGCTGCCGAGAGAAAGGAACGAGCATCACCAATAGATTCCATGTAAATAACGATGCTTTCGGTTTGCGGGTCATCACCGAGATAATAAATTAGATCGCCCCAACTTACATCCAGCATTGAACCGATGGAAACAAAGGCACTGAAACCGACATTTTCCCGCAGGCTCCAATCTAAAATAGCTGTACACAGTGCCCCACTTTGGCTAATGAAACCCACCTTACCAGGACGAGCCATGCTGTTAGCAAAAGTGGCATTTAAACCGGTTGTGGGATTCATCACACCTAGGCAATTAGGGCCAATCAGCCGCATATTACCTCGGTGGACTTGTTCGAGTACTTGCCGTTCTAATTCTACTCCCGCCGTTCCCGTTTCCTTGAATCCAGCAGAGATGACTATAGCACCCTTCACGCCTATCTCTACACACTCGCTAATAATGTCGGGAACCGTGGGAGCAGGTGTAGCAATTATAGCCAAATCTACTAGTTCGGGGATAGCAGCGATGTTAGGATATGCCCTAATGCCTAAGACACTGCGCCGTTTGGGATTAATTGGATAAATTGTACAGTCGCCGAAGGAATTGCTGATTAGGTTCCATAATATTGTGCGTCCCACACTACCTGGTCTTTCTGTTGCCCCAATTACAGCGATCGCTTTAGGTGCAAAGATAGCATCTAGGGGGCGATACTCGGAACGGAGAATGTCGTAAGCACGGTCTGCTGCTGTATGTTGCATAATCTACGAAAGCAGAAGCCAGAATTTTACCCAATGACCATTGACTATTAACTATTAACTATTAACTATTAACTATTAACTCTTGACTAGTGTAAAACGGAGCGGCATCTGTGCGACAACCGAGATAGGCTAAAGTATATAATTCTTTCAAGTCGCGAATTAACGGATAGCGTGGGTTTGCGCCGGTGCATTGGTCGTCAAAAGCTTGTTCTGCCATTTGTTCTACTTTGGCATAAAATTCTTGCTCGTCCTCGCTGAGGGTTTGTTTAATTGTGGCGGGAATATCTAGTTGACGCTTCAAATCTTCCACGGCTGCCACCAGTTTTTCTACTTTTTCTTCCAGAGTACTACCACTCAAATTCAAATAATCTGCTATTTCTGCATATCGCTCTTTCGCATGAGGATATTTGTATTGTGGGAAGATGGCTTGCTTAAATGGCACATCTGTAGCGTTATAGCGAATTACATGCGAAATTAACAGTGCATTTGCCAAACCATGGGGTACGTGGAATGTAGAACCGAGTTTATGCGCCATTGAGTGACAAACTCCCAAAAAAGCATTGGCAAAGGCCATTCCTGCAATAGTTGCGGCATAATGGACTTTCTCCCGCGCTTCTGGGTCTTTTGCTCCGTATTCATACGCACGTGGCAAGTATTTAAATAATAATCCAATTGCTTCTAATGCTAATCCTTCTGTAAACTCCGTTGCCAATACTGATACATAAGCCTCGATACTGTGCGTCAGCGCATCTAATCCACCGTAAGCTGTGAGCTTTTTGGGCATATTCAGCACTAACTCTGGATCTACGATCGCCATATTTGGAGTTAAGGCATAATCGGCTAAAGGATACTTCACTCCCACCCGGTCATCGGTAACTACGGCAAAGGGCGTTACCTCGGAACCAGTACCAGAAGTGGTAGGAATTGCTACCATCATGGCTTTTTGACCCAGTGGCGGCAATTCATATACCCGCTTGCGGATATCCATAAACCGCATCGCCAAGCCTTCAAATTCTACCTCTGGATGTTCGTACATCAACCACATTACTTTAGCTGCATCCATTGGTGAACCACCACCAATGGCAATAATCACATCGGGTTGATAACTTCTCAGCAAAGATAGCCCTTGATTAACATTGGAGAGGGTGGGGTCTGGTTCGACTTCGTGGAAGATGTCGTATTTAACACCAATTTCGTTCAAAACTTGCGTGACTTTATCGACTACGCCTAAGTCAAACAGCGGTTTATCGGTAATGATGAAGGCGCGTTTTTTACTTGCTAATTCCGCCAATGCTACGGGCAAGCACCCATATTTAAAGTAAATTTTGGGTGGAACGCGGAACCAAAGCATATTTTCACGCCGTTCCGACACCGTTTTAATGTTCAAAAGGTGCTGAGGAGCGACGTTTTCGGAAATGGTGTTACCGCCCCAAGTACCGCAACCCAAAGTGAGAGATGGATCTAACTTGAAATTATAGAGGTCGCCGATCGCACCTTGGGAAGATGGAGTGTTAATCAGCACCCGTCCCGTTTTCAGGGTATTCTTAAAATAGGCGATATCATCCAGGTTTGCCGGGTCTGTATACAAAACGGCTGTGTGTCCTGGGCCACCAAATTCTACTAATTTTTCAGCTTTGTAAACTGCCTCATGGAAATTTTCTGCTCGATACATTGCTAATATCGGCGATAATTTCTCATAGGCAAAGGGTTCACTAGCGCCAATATCTTCAACTTCGGCGATTAAAACTTTGTAGCTGCTGGGTAAGGGGCAATAAACACTCTCTCCACAACCGCTTAATTCCTGTTTTAGTTCAATACCTGCGAGTTTTGCGAGTGTTTCCACTGACTGCCCAACAATAGCCGGATTTAATCGACCATCTTTGAGAATCAACTGACCTAATTTATCTTTCTCTTCATTGCTTAAAAAATATGCCCCTCGACAGATAAATTCTTGTTTAGCTTGTGCGTATACTTGATCTACGACAATGACAGATTGCTCAGAAGCGCAAATCATGCCATTGTCGAAGGTTTTACTCAGTAGAATAGAGCTAACTGCCGTTTGGATATCTGCACTGGCATCGATAACAGCCGGAGTATTCCCTGCACCAACTCCCAAAGACGGGTGTCCTGATGAATAGGCAGCACGTACCATACCCGGCCCGCCTGTTGCCAAAATCAGTTTAATTTGCTGATGCTGCATTAATGCTTTAGACAATTCCACCGTCGGTTCATCAATCCAACCAATGATACCTTCTGGCGCACCCGCCGCCACCGCAGCTTCGAGGACAATTTTTGCAGCCGCAATGGTACTGTCTTTCGCGTGGGGGTGGGGAGAGAAAATAACCCCATTGCGGGTTTTTAGGGCAATTAGGGCTTTGAAAACAGTAGTAGAAGTGGGGTTGGTGACGGGGACAATACCGGCGACAATGCCGACAGGTTCGGCAATTTTTTGGATACCAAAAGATTTGTCCTCTTCAATCACACCACAAGTGCGATCGCCTTTATATTTGTTGTAGATGTATTCTGAGGCGAAGTGGTTTTTGATTACCTTGTCTTCAACGATACCCATTCCCGTCTCAGTCACCGCCATTTTTGCTAACGGGATACGCTGGGCGTTAGCAGCTTGAGCAGCTTTTTTAAAAATTTGGTCTACCTGTTGTTGGGTATAATTTGCATAAACTTCTTGAGCTGCTTTGACTCGTTGGATCAGCTCCTCTAATTCTTGGATGTTAGTTACTTTTAGGCTCATAACTGTGTCCTTTGTTGAGAAATCAGCTGCTCTACTTGTAACGTTAAGTGCGAAAGTTGAGGAACTTGTGAGGAAATTCAGCTTGGATTAGGCGGGAAATGAATTAGCCCCGATCAGCCCGGAAATAAATTAGCCCCGATCAGCCCGGAAATGGATTAGCCCTCGATCAGCCCGGAAATAAATTTCGGGCTGTGTAGAGACGTGCCTTCCAAATAAAAAAAAATATCCTAGGACTTACGCAAAGCCCCCCTTTTTAAGGGGGGTTGGGGGGATCTACAACGCCTGAAATACTTGATTTTCCGTAAATGGTGCGTAAGTCCTATATCCAATTGCTTCTTGTGGGGTGGGCATCTTGCCCGCCCTTTAACTGCGGGCGGGCGAGACGCCCACCCCACAAGATAAGATAATTTATTTGTTGGAAATCCCTACTGTGTAACTTAATATGCGCTTATGCCCATGAACGAACAGCGCCTGCAAGCCTATCTCAACCTGATCCAAAACCTGCTGAATTGCCCCAGTGGTGAAGAAGCAGAGATTTTGGCAGCAAACCAAGACTTACTAGATGCTGGCTTGTTGGAAGTGCTGGTAGGTGTGGCGGAAATGCAGACACAAGAGGGAAATGAAAATACAGCGAATTGGTTGAGAAATCTAGCAACGCTACTCGCCACTAATTTATATGAACCATTCTTAAAAGAAGTACTGCAAGCAACAGCGGAAAGCGAAGGCGACGCGCAGATAGTTTACCCCTTACTGGCAGCAAACACAGATAAACTCAATCTTTTTTTTCCTGATTCACTGCGCGATTGGGCAACAACTACACTAGCGGAAGTACAGCCAGATGAAGCGCAATCCCTAGCAGCAGATATTGGCAACTTTAGCAACCTAATTCAACAATTTCCCTTGGGTGACAAAGCCAGCAATATGGAAATTGCCATCACTGGCTATGAAATAGCGCTAACTGTCTACACCCGCCAGGCTTTGCCCCAACAATGGGCAACGACACAAAATAATCTCGGCACTGCTTACTTATACAGAATACTCGGAGATAAAGCAGAGAATATCGAAAGTGCGATCGCAGCTTACACCGCCGCGCTGACTGTATTAACCCGCCAGGCTTTGCCCCAACAATGGGCAACGACACAAAATAATCTCGGCACTGCTTACTTATACAGAATACTCGGAGATAAAGCAGAGAATATCGAAAGTGCGATCGCAGCTTACACCGCCGCGCTGACTGTATTAACCCGCCAGGCTTTGCCCCAAGATCATGCGGAAACTTTATTTAACGTCTTATAGCGATATCGAAAAAGAAATTGACAAGTTGCAAGAAATCAGTATTGACGAATCTTTCAGCCAAGAAAAATTAAACAGCTTAACTGAAAAATTAAAAGAATTACCCCAATTAGCAGCTAAATATACTCGCTTGCTGCGAAATTTAGAAGATTATCAAAATACAATTGCCATAAATACTGAAAATTATCATGAGCGATCGCAACAAATTCATGGTAAAATACAGCAAGAGAATTTAGAATTTTTAGAAATTTTTTATCAAAAAAATGCTTTGTTTTTCCAAAAACAAATCAGTGCGGATTTGGGATATTTTCATCATGGTTCGGCATTGTTAGAGCAAGCCATATCCTCAATTCGTGGCATAGTGGAAATAGAACAAGCCAAACGCGATCGCTCTTTAGAAACCACCATCCAAATCATTGGTGTAGCATTGGGAGGAGGTGCGATCGTATCTGGTGTTGTCACAGAAAATATAGACAAACCTTTCGCACCCTTAAATTTCAAGTACCCATTCCATCCCCTCGTGTCATCTTTATTTTGGAGTGTTCTGGCTACCCTAGTTTTTGGCTTGCTGGCTTGGCTGTGGACTAAAAGAAAGTAATACCCTAACAGGATTTTGGATTTTGGATTTTAGATTTTGGATTGAGAAACTCTTTGGAGGGTATGGATTATGTAAATCCATCTGTTGCAATCATTTTTCAAATTGGTATGAGATAATTTTTAAGAGGCTAGGGCGTGTTTTGTACCTTTAAGTATAAGTCGCAAAACAATAGATAAAACATAATAAATATAACAAGTTTCAATCTTGTTTAATCAGTCCTCTTATAGAGGACTTTTGCTAGAAGCCAGGGACTTACAGTCCCTGGCGGACGTGAACTCAGGCGAAAAAAACAGCAAATACGTAGTGATTTTTGTAATCTGACATCTTGCACCAATCGCAAAAAGCCCTGAAATAAATTTCGGGCTATGACCAGACGTGCCATGGCACGTCTGGGACAAACCCATTAAAATGGGTTAGAACTCTTAACCAGTCGGTTTTTAACCAATGTAGAGACGCGACGCCAGTCGCTACAACGGGGGAAACCCCCCTCCGGGTTCGCC
This sequence comes from Nostocaceae cyanobacterium, assembly GCA_051861145.1. Classification (GTDB taxonomy): domain Bacteria; phylum Cyanobacteriota; class Cyanobacteriia; order Cyanobacteriales; family Nostocaceae; genus JBHYDF01. The sequence goes on along the minus strand of JBHYDF010000274.1, from coordinate 2,381 downwards.
AGTTCCCAGGGCGCGGGAAACCCGCCTATGTCCCAAGGGGACACGCTACGCGAACAGGACTGGACTCACCGCAACGCGCAAGCGCGAGAATTTCGCGTCTCTACAAAGCCCGAATTTTAATTCAGGGCTAAATTTTAGGGTTATTGAGAATTGTGCAAGATATCGTAATGCAATATTTTTCAGGTGCAAGATATAAACTAACCTAACTGATACTTTTAACCCGAACAACTACAGACATCATAGACATCTTAGCAATCCTGAGTATAACAACATCCAACGAATTGAATGCAGGCGTATCCAGCAACGCCTCAAAGCAAGCTTCAAGGCTCTAATTTTTTAATTTCAGACACCGGGCTTCCAGTAACAACTCGCCGTAGCATATGTTTGTATCCCGTGCAAGCAATTTATAACTTTCGTAGTTAAAGTCTGCTTGTGTCAAAGACGGAGCAAAAGCTTCACATCTTTATTTATCGTCGCACAAATGTATGGAAAAGTTCCAAAATGTTCCTAAAAAGATGCTCCTAGTAACTGCTCTTCACTTCTAACTTCTGAAAAATCTGCCATGCTTGAATTACCTTTCCTTGCATGAGAGTAGCGACACCTTTAAGGGCTTGGATTTCTGGTAAATTGGGGTTTTGGGCTAAACTCGGTTGCAGGGACTTTTCAGCCGCTGCTGGTTGCAAGTTATAAAGTTGGACAAATGCTAAATAAGCCCAAGCATAAGGGTTTTCTGAGTCTAACTTAGTTACTTGCTGCAAAGATGCGATCGCATCGTTCACCCTACGTTGCAAGACGTTTGTTAAAGCTAAAGCATATGCCCAATCGCGGTTTTGTGCAACATGCTGCAATCGATATTCTAAACTCTGCCGCACTTGTACCAAATAATCCTGAATCGGGTCGTATTGATTAATACGTCCAATTTCATCAAATATCTGTTCCAGCGCCTTCCTTCCTTGAGGTAATTTAGCTGATAAAGTCCGGAATTGCGTCAATAAGTCTAATTCTGGTGCTGGTGTCGGTGTCGCTTGCGGGTCAATTTGTAAAGTCACTTTTGGCACAGGAATAGCGAAACTTTCCCCAGAAACTCGGTTGAGGTAAATAGCCTCTAAAGTGTAATTTCCTGGTGCTATTTCCGCAGGTGGCAACATCGCCATCCTTTCAATCACTTGCAATCTACCTTCAGGTGTATTTGTGCCTGCATACAAATTTCCCATAGCGATCGCATGATCGTGTATCCATTTTGGATTTTGGATTTTAGATTTTGGATTGTCAGAATTTTCCCAGGTTAGTAGTACTATGCCGTTTTGTAGTTCTTTCCGGGAACCATTCCAGTGGTAAGTTACAGGTACTGGTACTCCTGGGGGGGTTTTTTCTGGTACTGTGACTTGCAAAAGGGTAATTTTGGTTTGTGAGATCCCCCCAACCCACGCCACTCCCCTCAACGGAGGAAACCTCCGCACGGGGGTTGCTCCCCTTAAAAAGGGGGGCACTTGTGAGGTTTCCTCAACCTGTTGATCCTCAGAGGGCGAAGTTGGTTTTACTTCTATAGAGGGTGTTGTTTTGTGGTAAAGCTTGAGAATATTGCCATCAGACAACTTCCAAAACTTGTTGAGTTGGAAATAGCCACCTTGTTCTACAGTTTGGGTAATAGCGTTTTGGGCTTTGCCCACAGAACCCTGTTTACCAGTTTTAGTCAGAAACCACTCAAGCGATCGCGCATCCTGTTCGACAAACTTTTTCCTTACCCCCACTTGGCGTCCATAAACTTGAAAATCCTGCAATGCCCCATAATAATTTAAATTATGCTGGTTAATTTTTGCTGTCGAGGGCAATACTCCTAAAGTAGAACGCAAATATGGTTCTGTTTGGATAATTTGGGCAATTACCTGGCGATGAGGTAACTCCGTTTTGAAATCAGGATAATGCTGGGCATTCGGACTCAAAGTTTGTGTCATCCAATCACCAACCACACCCCCTACAGGAAATAGGTTGAACAACATTAAAAGTACCGCTAAACCGAAAGTACCGCAACGGATACGCTTTCCCCAAAGACTGCGGAAACAGGTTAAGCCATATGCTAAAAACACCGAAAATGTCGGTAAATAAGGCAACACATAGCGCTCATCTTTATTCGGGTTTAGGGATGACAGTAAATAAGCGCCCAGCAAAAATACAGCTAGCCATTTTAAGGACTGGGAATTGGGCATTGGGCATTGGGCATTGGGAATTGGAAATTGGGAATTGGTTTTCTTGCCGATGCCCGATGCCCCTTGCCCGATGCCCCTTGCCCGATGCCCCTTGCCCGATGCCCCTTGCCCGATGCCCCTTGCCCGATGCCCCTTGCCCGATGCCCCTTGCCCGATGCCCCTTGCCCGATGCCC
>JBHYDF010000273.1:0-9547 GCA_051861145.1 Nostocaceae cyanobacterium | reverse complement strand
ACCAATGCCCAATCCCCAATTCCCAATTCCCAATTCCCAATTCCCAATGCCCAATGCCCAATTCCCAATGCCCAATTCCCAATGCCCAATGCCCACTCCCTAGTCTTACTCGACGAAGTAGGCGCGGGAACAGATCCGGCTGAGGGTAGTGCTTTAGCGATCGCCCTATTGCGCTACCTAGCAGAAAATGCCCAGTTGACAATGGCAACTACTCACTTTGGTGAACTGAAAGCGCTGAAATACGAAGATGAACGTTTTGAAAATGCTTCTGTAGAATTTGATGAAACTACCCTTTCACCCACTTATCGTTTGCTGTGGGGAATTCCTGGACGTTCCAACGCTTTAGCAATTGCCCGCCGCTTGGGGTTGAAAGCAGAAGTTGTGGAACAGGCAAAAAGTAATTTGGGAGGGGCGACAGACGAAGTTAACCAGGTAATTGCTGGATTGGAAGCGCAACGCCGCCGCCAGGAAACCAAAGCAGCAGAAGCACAAAATTTATTACAGCAAGCTGAGCGTTTATACAAAGAAGTATCCGTAAAAGCCGCAAATTTAGAAGAAAGAGAACGTAGTTTGCGTGCTTCTCAGGAAGTGGTAGTACAGCAAGCGATCGCTCAAGCGAAAAGCGAAATAGCTCAAGTTATTCGTTGCTTACAGCAAGGTACACCCACCGCCCAGGATGCCCAGCAGGCGACAAATGCGATCAATCAAATTGCGGAAAAATTTATACCGCCAGCTCCAGCAAAACCGAAAGTAGGATACATTCCCAAAGTAGGCGATCGTATTCGCATTCCCAAATTAGGACAAACAGCCGAGGTATTGACTGCAACCGATGAGGATGGTGAATTAACCGTCCGTTTTGGGATCATGAAAATGACAGTAAAGCTGGAAGACGTGGAATCTTTGGATGGGAAAAAAGCAGAACAAGTAGTCAAGCCAAAACCAGCCACGCCAGCCACACCAGTCGCACCTACTCAACCAGCCCCAGCTATCCGCACATCTCAAAATACAGTAGACTTGCGCGGACGCAGAGTAGCAGATGCAGAGTTAATTTTAGACAAAGCAATTTCAGAAGCAAACGGGCCAATCTGGATTATTCACGGATATGGTACAGGTAAACTGCGGCAAGGTGTTCACGCCTATTTACAGCAGCATCCTAGAGTCAGTCGCTATGAAGCAGCGGAACAAGCCGATGGTGGTACTGGTGTTACAGTTGCCTATGTAGATTGACTGGTAATTAGAGGAAGTTTGAAAATTATGGGGCGAATATAATTCGCTCCTTTGTATTTAATAACCAGCAAATTGGGTTATACCATTTCACGTTAATCACGATACATATAAATCTTGTAGAGACGCGACGGCAGTCGCTACAACGGGGGGAACCCCAACGCCAGTTAAGAGCGGAGGGAAACCCTCCTTCAGGACTGGCTCCGCAACGCGCTGCCTCAAATTTCGCGTCTGGTCCACCATCTGTATTTGTATCAGAGTTGTTGTGAAATGGTATTAGTAGAATTTTTACAATCCAAAATCTAAAATCCAAAATCCTGTTAGGGTATAAATTAGGGCATATATCACAAGAAATAACAGCGATTTAACTATTCCTTGAGGCTATAAACAATTAATTCTGATGGCAGATTGGATGTGAATGTTTTGATTGTTAATCTATGTTTGTTAGTAAAAAACGTTTACCAAATTAACAACAATGAACATTCTTGCTTGGGTTGTTTTAGGTCTAATCGCTGGTGCTATTGCTAAAGCTATCTACCCCGGTCATCAAGGTGGCGGCATTTTGGGAACAATCTTGTTAGGAATCATTGGTGCTTTTGTTGGTGGTAGTTTGGGCGTATTTTTCAGCACAGGTCAATTTGCTTTAGCGGCTCCTACCCTCAGCATTCCTGGTATACTTGTGGCAGTTCTCGGTGCAATTGTTGCCGTTTTCCTGTGGAATGTGTTAACTCGTCGCAGTGCTGTGTAAGAAATTAAATTTAAGTCAATTATAGTTAAGTTCAGGGGGACACATTTCACTATATTTTCTCCCTGAATTAAATAAAACAAGATAGCGCTTGCCTGTATTTAGGTTAGCGCTATTATTATTTGATTTTTAAGATATAGCAATCTTAAATCATTTGTGAACAATAGATGATTTAGTAGGGTGGGCATTGCCCACCAACCACAACTACTACTACTATTATTATTTGATTTTTAAGATATAGCCGTTTTGATTCTTTGTTAAATTTGGTTCTTTGTTAAATACAGCCTGTCGTAGGGAACATTGCTGTGCCCCTACCCATGTACTGACAACAGCCAATGTCAAGGAAATTCCAGCAATAGCAAATATAAGTTTTTGTTTATCTTTCATTTTTTAATTCACTACAAAGTTTCCCTTCTGTCATCTACCTTTCTTCAATATTCTTAAAGAAGAAAATTCATGACAAAATCAGCCAGCGCAGCCAAACCGTCTCCAAACTGCGGAATTAAAAACAACAACATCAACCCAAAGAACCCATATTGACTGTTTTCCAGTGGTTTTAATGAAGGGAAAATTTCACTGAAAACATAAAAACCATCTAAAGGCGGAACTGGTATGAAATTGAACAAACACAGTGACAAGTTAATTCGTGCTGCTAGATAGAAAAACTCAAAACTAAAACTTTCTGGATAATTAAAAACTATAAGTTTCAGCAGTGCAATAAATAAAAGAGATAAAGCTAAATTACACAATGGGCCTGCTACAGATACCAAAATATTACCTAGCTTTTCAGAGCGGAAATTAGAGGGATTGACTGGCATTTTACCCCAAGCAATACCAGCAATACACAGAAAAATAATTGATTCCCAACCCATGTGAACTACAGGATTAAGGGTAATATGACCAGTTCTTTGCGGAGTGTTATCTCCTTGAATTACCGCTGCAAAACCATGAGCAAGTTCATGCAAAGTAATAGAAATTATTAAAATAAAAACTATCCTGATGAAGTGTATAGGGTCTGAAAATAATGTATAGATAAACATCTGTTAAGGCTCGTAGTAAAAACTTTGATGAAATACAACCTCTTTCAGGACAAGGTATTCACTCGCTAATCAGCACACGCGACAAAATACTGGAGTTAAACTCCAATACTTTCTCCTGACAAAATCTAATGTTGTAAAAAAAGGTGATATCTGAAATTTTAATGTTTAATTGATACTTTTGTCTTAGTAATATTACTTAAAATGATTAGGGTAAGCGATCGCATAATCTCAAGCAGCTATATCCACATAAACCTGTATATGCATATAAAGATAAAAAGTATTTTTTTTCAGAAACAGCTTTTTTGGGAATTAGACACACAAATACCCAATTTTTTCATGTAACTATAATTACGCTTATTTATTGACAAAACTCTTACTACAGCAAAAATACTTATTTTCTCTCTTTGCTTGTTGAAAAATACTTCATCAGTTATTCTCTGGATTTAAGTACTCATAATTTAACTGCAAACCACCTCACATATGAAAAATTTATTAATCCCCCCTTTTTGCTTACTACATCCCCTCCTCACTACTTAAATCCCCCTCCTCGCTACTTAAATCCCCCTCCTCGCTTGCGGGGAGGGGGTAGGGGGTGGGGTTTTTCAAGCTAGTAAATCACGGGAAAATCCCACGATCAAGCATAAAAAATATTTCTTCCCCTACTCCCCAACGCCAGTCGCTACAACGCGGGGAACCCGCGCAACGCGCTGGCTCCTCCCTACTCCCTACTCCCTTTTTCAAGCGAGAATAACCAAAATTTACAATTGACCAGGGGTAAATATCTATCTTAAGGAAGATTTATTTATATGTAGAAAGCTTAGGTTTGAGCAAAAGATACTCAAACATAATTAGTGTATTTATTAAGAGGATATGTAATTGATAGAGCCTGTACTTTTTCCAAAATCGGTTTTCGTCATAGAGTAAAACAAAGACCGCTGCTGTTAACCAAACTATTAAAGCAGAAAACATCAAGCGGCTTGCTGTATAAGCTCGCTTTTCTGCTAATAGCCACAGGAAACCAATCTTTACTCGTAAGAGTCTGGTTTCAAAATGGGTAACAGCAACAGCCCCTACCAGCCCGATCACCTATGCTAAAAGTTATGCACTCTGCCGCCGATTCACCCACTCCGACTCCCCAGTGGGAGGATTTAATAAAGCTCCCAGCTCCAAATACAGTTCAGTGGGACAACATTAAAACCCAGTTGGACTTGGTGCTGTTGGCGCTAGAAACTTTGACTGGCATTGGCTCCGAGGCAATGCTCTCAGCGGCTACTGATTTGAATTTAGAGTCCAGAGTGCCAGACCGTGTAGCGCTATGGCGGCTGCGCCAGTCTAACCCGCTACGTAAAGGTCAAGGAGGGCGAAAGAAGCTTGATGTAGAAGAAGCGCGGGCGCTGGTTCTGATTATTTGCCACCTTGCCAAACAGCATCAAGAGTTGATTCGCCGTGCTGTTGGCTTGTTAGAACAGATGGCGGAAAATAACCGCGAACCTCATCAGGCTGCAATACTTGGAGATTATATCGATGCTTTCTGCAACACTTATCAAGAAAGGATGGAGGAAGACTCCGCAATCTCCACAGATGAACTTACGCACCTGGGTTTAAAACTGTTGATTGATTTACTTTTTTACAGTGGTCCCGGTGGACACCGCCGCCTCTGGCTAGCATTAATAGACCGTTCAACAAAATTTTAAAATGTCCTGCTTGAAAATGTCCTGCTTGCAGTTCCTGCCATGCCTCTAACAAATTCTGTCATCCGTCGGTATACACCGCCCACTTGCACGCTAGAAGTAATGGCGCAAAGCTCACCTTTATCTCGTTGGGTAGGCAAATCTGTCCTGAAGCAGCTACGCTTTGAGCTACGCTTTGACGATCCGCGTCTGAGTGAAGAACAAAGGGTTGTTATTCGGGGCGATCGCGACCAACTTGAAGCTTTGTGTGCAGCGGTAACAAGCTACGTGCAGGAATTTCTCCAAATGTCCCCTGAGAACTTTGGGGCAAATTTCTCAGGCTTTGAGGACTCAAGCAAAGAATCTGATGTTAGAGAATCAGAAGAATCGAAGCCATCTACCCTGTCAACTCAAACAGTAAATTCCTTTAATAATAACCAAGAACCAGGGACAGATATACATCTAAAACCGAGCAGTCATTTAACACACAACTTGTTTCTCGGTTCTTTAGCCTACCAGGCATCTACCCCAGTTATTCAACTCACTCTACTGCAACTATTTGATTTAGCAACCGCATTAGATGAATACTCCGAAGATGTACTAGCACTACCAGTTCTCTATCAAACCAGATCCTCAGCTATTCCTGCTTGGGCACCTGTGGCAGCAGTGCTATTGCTAGGTGTAGGTTTGTTGCCGCTGACTGTGCAATATGCGAATCGTGCCAGACAAGAATGGCAGACAGCCAAATCTGATAAACAAGAAGAAAAAACAGCCTTAGAATCTTCACCTTCACCGAACCTGGCAGCACCTTCACCCGGACTCACCCCTCCGGATCAATTGCCACCCGTACCTCTTGGTTCTTCTAGCCTCCCATTGCCTGGTTCGCCTCCGGCTGCTCAAATATCCCCAGGTCAGCCTGTTGCGCCTGGAACAATACCTCCTCAAACATCAGCTAAAGCTCCTGGCTCCTCCCCATCATCTCCTGGTGCTACTTCCACTTTCCCCTCCTCACCTTCATCACAGACTAGCACCCCTCCAGGTCAAACTAGCGCACCACTAACACTTACAAACCCGCAAATAGCCATTCAACCCAATATTCCCAAGCAAAACAGTGGTGCATCGGCTCCTCAAAGTGCAACTGCACCTCAAAATGGAAAGTCACCAAACTTACCTGACACAACAGGTAGCATATCTTCCAGTATTTCCACACTTCCGCCGCCTATTACTAACGTACCCACTAACCCTACTAGCAACGCCCGTAACCAAACCTCTTTACCAAATAACTCTTCTGCAACACTCGATGATAATCCCCAATTAACCGAGAGATTACGGCAAGGTCGCAACACTCCCCAAGAAGTTGCCACTGGTACATTGTTTGACTATAAAGCTCAAGTAGCAGAAGCTAGAGCATTTTTAAGCAAGCGTTGGCAACCACCTGCGAATTTAAAGCAAGCAATACAGTACAGTTTAATTGTGGGTGTTGATGGCAGAATTGAACGTATCTTTCCCCTAGGAAAGGCTGCGAGAGACTACGTAGATCGTTCAGGAATGCCTTTGATAGGTGAACCCTTTGTTTCTCCTAACAAAAATGGACAAGCTGTAAGAATTAGAGCCGTCCTCAATCCCGATGGTAAAGTGCAAACTTTTCCAGAGAAAGAATAAATAATTAACTAAAAATATTGGGCTTCCGTGTAACTACTTTTCCCCTTTCGTCTCCCCATACTTTGGGTAGATAGAAAGGGGTTTTATCTATTTTAGATTTTGGATTTTAGATTTTGGATTAGGGCATAGCTCTACAAAACTTTAAAAACAAAAAGGCTGGTATAACCAGCCCTGTACTTTATTTTTAAAGTAATTTAACTTAGTACAACATTGCACAAATTCTTAACGAATTCAGAAAAACTCTGCGTTCCTCTGCGTTATACTCTGCGTTCCTCTGCGTTAAAAAACACTACCTTCCTTATACAAAGCTGTACTTAGTAACGGGATTTTTTTTGTTTTGATTTTAGCTTCAGCTTTTTGCGCCGTCGCTCGGCTGCGGCAACCGCGTGTTCTACCGGATACCCGACCACAGGAATTACTTGATACTTGCGCTCCTCTTCTAACCCTCTAAGTTCGGTGTAATCAACCCAGTGGATACAATCAACCGGACAAGTATCAATCGCCTCTTGAATAAGTTCCTCTGAATCGCCATCTTGGCGTACCACACGCGATCGCCCGTAATCTGGTTCAATATAAAATGTATTACGAGCAACAAAAGCACAGTGCTTACAACCAATACAGGTGATTTCATCTACATAAACACCTTTTTGGCGCAGCACGCCCCCTAACTCTGGCTCTAAACCAGAACGTTCTGGGGCATCCCGCAAAAAGCCGCCTAATTCTGGTTCCAAACCGGATCGGTTATCTTCCTGTTCTTCTGACGACGGCAAAAAATCAGACATCACGCACTCCAGCGCTGTACAACTAGGCGAATCGAACCATCTTCATTTTTTTGTTCTTCGGCAACTGCAAAGCCAGCACGAGTGGTTTCTTTCATTACTGTATGGTATGCATAACGCTGCGTCACCTGGCGCAAAAACCCTTCTACAGATAGATTCTGTTGCCAATATTGCAAGTCAGCTACTAATTCGTATTCCTTGCCATTCCATTTAAAGCCGATATCGTAGCCATTATCCTGCTCGATTGTAACTTCGGCAGCATGAGTTTGACCCCGATAACCACGCACTTGTTGCGGGCCCTTTTTCCAATCTATGCCCAACTCAGTTAGGGCTTCTTCCAAAGATTCAAGGTTACGGATCTGGGTTTTGATTTGGCTAAAGTGTGACATGGTGGTTGTGAATGAACGAAACTAAAAACTATGTTTGTAAACTTACCAATCGCTGAAGTTGGTTTGTGTATTCGCCACTCCAGATGATTGCTGAACCTTGGCGGCGAAGAACTCTGAGGTAGCCTCCTGACTAAGCACTTGTCCTAGCTGTGCCTCTATTGCGGCTGTAACTTCAGCACATGAAGCACCCACAATGCCAGTGACTTTTTCTTGTACCCGTCCATCTGGATAAATAATGAATTCTAATGTTTCCATGCTTTTGGCCAACCACAAACGAATAGTACGCTTGGACTGTACTGCTTTCACAGAAGGCTACTTTTGTAGCCACGGGGAATCGCATTATCCCTTAGCTACAAATTAGCCATTTGTTAACTAATGTTCCATCTCTCAAAATATATATCTCAGAAACTTTACAAAAATTATCAATTTTATTAGTCAACACAATTGTTATATGTAAGTTTCTCTTAAGCATACCTAGAAGTCAAGGTCAAAAGCAAACTGCTCTCGAAAATTCCAAAACGTACCAAACATAAGCAGCAGAAATAGTTGAAGAAACGGAAATAATCAAAAAATCAGTCGATTATTGAAAATTTTTATCATTATCATTATCTTTATTCAATAAAAGAAACCAAAAGGCAAATTTACATATTTTTCCAATAAATTCATGCAACTTACTCAAAATTGCTGATTCTCTAATCTTCTAACGCATCCATACGCCAAATTTCATTTCTAGAAAGGAAATAACTTTGGATAATAATAACTTTGTGAAAGTAATAACCGTTAGCTATGAGCAAAGCCTATGCCAATCATTCGGTATCTATCTACCGCCACAAGGTACAATTAATCGTTTAGCAAGAGAATACGCTTGTGGTTAAGTGTACAACACTCCTCAAAGAGGTAGGCAAAGCGGAGATTTCTCTGAAGCTAGGCTAAAGCTTTTCTTCCACCCAACCAATCAACTATGAATGCACAGCAAGTGACAGGTTCTACCAATTTTCCCAAAGCGACACGCATCGGAGTACTAGGCTTTGGCGGACTAGGGCAAGCTGCTGCTAGAGTGCTTGCCCCAAAACGAGAAATGATTTTAGTAGCGGCGGCAGATAAACAAGGCTACGTTTACGCTACCGAGGGTTTAAATGCCAAAGATTGCATTGCAGCTTACCAATCTCAAGGTTCAGTAGGTTACTTAGAACCATTTGGCACATTAAGCAACCGTAGTATCCAGGATTTAATAGAAAGTGGTCATCCTGTAGACGGCTATTTTTTAGCTTTACCGAACCTACCTAATGACTTTATTCCCTCAGTTGCCAAACAATTTATCAAATCTGGTTGGCGTGGGGTATTAGTGGATGCAATTAAACGCACCAGTGCGGTAGAACAGCTACTAGCAATGAAAGAAGAACTGCAAGCCGCAGGAATAACCTACATGACAGGATGTGGGGCAACACCAGGACTGTTAACCGCAGCAGCAGCCTTAGCAGCACAAAGCTACGCCGAAATTCATCGTGTGGAAATTACCTTTGGAGTTGGCATTGCCAATTGGGAAGCTTACCGCGCCACCATCCGCGAAGACATCGCCCATATGCCAGGCTATACAGTGGAAACAGCCAGGGCAATGACTGATGCAGAAGTAGAAGCACTGTTAGATAAAACTAATGGCGTGTTGACATTAGAGAACATGGAACATGCCGATGATGTGATGTTGGAACTTGCTGGAATTTGTTCGCGCGATCGCGTTACAGTTGGCGGCGTCGTCGATACTCGTAACCCCAAAAAACCTCTCAGCACTAACGTCAAGGTAACAGGCCGCACCTTTGAAGGTAGGATTTCTACGCACACATTCACATTAGGAGATGAAACCAGCATGGCAGCTAATGTTTGCGGCCCGGCATTTGGTTATCTTAAGGCTGGGGTGCAATTGCACCAACGGGGTATTTATGGCATATTCACCGCCGCTGAAATTATGCCCGCATTTGTGAAGTGAGGGGCTAGGGGCTAGGGGCTAGGGGCTAGGGGCTAGGGGCTAGGGGCTAGGGGC
>JBHYDF010000272.1:0-9599 GCA_051861145.1 Nostocaceae cyanobacterium | reverse complement strand
AACCATGAACCATGAACCATGAACCATGAACCATGAACCATGAACCATGAACCATAAACCATGAACCATGAACCATGAACCATGAACCATGAACCATGAACCATGAACAACCTGCCATATAAATTAACTCATCGTTGACTTCGCTATCACCTGTAACTGCAACCCTTGCGGATAACTCCCTTCGTCTTTTATGCGCTTAATATCCGCTTCCGTTACCCGCAAACTCAACTTTTGCGCCACTACCCGCACAATATCCCCCCGATCAATTACACCTGCAACAGTACCCGCAGGAGAAAGTACAGTAACACGGGGTAATTGTTCATTTTCCAGTTTATTAATCACCTCAGCTACACTAGTAGACTCTTCAACAGTAGGAATTTCCGTGAGTGGATGCACAATACTTTCTACAGTCTTAGTTTCCCATTCACTTCTTTCTACTAAACGCAAGTCGTCTATAGAAACCATACCCCGGTAACGTCCATCCGACTCAGCAAAATACACCTGTGAAGGAGTCGTCTCCAGTAAGTATAAATCAGCAAAAGAACGCAAAGTCTGGTTAGCATCGACTATACGGAAATCACGAGTCATAGCCTCACTAGCATTTAGCTTCAGCAAAGTTTCTTGCAAAACGGTGATGCGGTCATAACTAGCAGCATTGCGGATGCCAAACCAGCCTAACAAAGCAATCCACAAACCTGTTACTAACTCACCTGTTAGATAATCTACCACTAAACCCAAAGCGATCGCTCCGTAACCCAAAAATTGCCCCGCTTTCGCCGCCCAACGTACAGCTTGAAAGCGGTTGCCCGTAGCTTTCCAGAGTGCTGCTTTTAACACTTGTCCGCCATCCAACGGTAAACCAGGAATCAGGTTAAATAGCGCTAACACAAGGTTAATTCGCGCCAAATCTCCTACCATAACCCGCAGAGGATTAGTGTCAGGTAATACATCAGCACCCAGGCGTAAAAGAAAAAACAGGGCGATGCTAACAACTGGCCCGGCTATTGCAACCTGAAAGGCTTTAGCGGGAGTTTTGGATTCTTCTTCAATAGCAGCGATACCGCCAAATAGAAATAGGGTGATGGAGTTAACTTTAATGCCTTGCGATCGCGCTACTAAGCTGTGACCTAATTCGTGTAACAATACCGAGGCAAATAGTAGTAACGCCATTACTACTCCAGCACTCCAAGCAAAAGCAGTCCCTAATTCTTGGTAAGCTACTCCAAAGTTAAGAGTTGCCAGCCCTAAAATTACAAACCACAAGGGGTCTAAAAACAGGGGAATTCCAAATAAAGACCCAATTTTCCAATTTGTTTGCATTCTTATTTCCTGAAACTAGTTTTTTTCCAGCTATCGAGAAAGATGTATATAGCAACATTATTTGAGCTATAAGATTATTCGTTATGGTCGTCATTAGTCATTGGTCATTAGAAAGCACACAGGATAAATGACAAATGACTACAAAAAAATTAACATTCGTAGCTTTGAGATGCTCTTATTTCTAGAATAGACAATTACAAACAAAGGCAGCAGACCAAGCTTGGTTTGCTGCCTCTTTGTATGACTTGTAGTATGATAGAAAATTGAAATTTACAGAACACCTAAATTGGTCAATCCCAAAACTGCACCAACACCAAGCAAGTGACCAGCAGCCATCGCAGCTAGAAAGGTGCCTACGCTAGGATTGTTGAAAGCTGAAGGGAAAGGTAAGGGCATCTTCCGGCCAACATGGGGATACCAAACAACGCGGGGAATAATAAAAAGACACAATAGACAAGCGCCGGTGATATATAGTGCTTGTGTCAAGCCCCATGTAGTGTAAGTGTTGGGAACAGTACTTTGGACTGCTAACAAGATTGATGAAACCATGATTCTTTCTCCTGGATGAATCATATAGATTTAGCTGTAGAAACGCGAAATCTCCTAGGAAACTTCGTGTCTCTACAGCCATGTCCATGCTCTATCCAATCAAGTAGCGTTATCTTCCTTCCAAGGTGAGGTTAACACTTCTTTCCTTGGTTAGGCGATAATTGTTAGAGAAAGAACTATAGCAATCCTATTTGATTTGTGAAAGTAGTAGTAGGGTGGGCATTGCCCACCGTTGTGCTTGGTGGGCAATGCCCACCCTACTAAATCATCTATTGTTCACAAATGATTTAAGATTGCTATAGATACGACTGATATCTTGCAGCAATCTCAACAAGCCTAAAATTTAGCCCGGAAATAAATTTCGGGCTAAAAGCTGAAGTTAGCTTTTAGCTAACTAGACAAAGTTTTTAACCCGTTGAAACGGGTTTAAGCTATAAGCCGGAAATTTATTTCCAGGCTTTTCGCAACTGATGCAAGATATCAGATACGACCGATATTAGTCAACCCTAAAACGATGCCAATACCGATCAGATGACCGAAACACATTGCGGCGACGAATGCAGGAACACTCAGCGGGAGTGCAGGCATTTTGGGGCCAACTTTGGGTTTCTCAATCTTAAAGGTTAGCAAAACAGCAACTAAACAGCTGACACTGATAATAATCCCTACTTTGGGACTCCACTCAGGTGTGGCGGGAACTGTAGAGGCGACTGCTAGTAAAATTGATGACAACAAGTTTTTGTCTCCTATAGAAAAAAAGTGATACAGACCACAAAAATTATAGAATTGGTTGGGGAAAAACTAATACTATTTTGGATTTTAGATTTTAGATTTTAGATTTTAGATTTTGGATTGTGCAAGCCTTTTTTTGTCATGGTTTCAAAAATCCATCTAATATAGCAAATATTTTTCAAATTGGTATAACTTTCAATATTGCTAAAAATCTCTGAAAAATTTTTAAATTTCTATGCGAATTAAAATTTGCGGCATTACTCAACCAGAACAGGGGAAAGCGATCGCTTCCTTGGGGGCGACAGCATTAGGATTTATGTGTGTTCCTTCTTCTCCTCGTTATGTTCAAGTAAATACAATTCGAGCAGTAGTGGATCAACTGCCAGAAAAAATAGACAAAATTGGAGTTTTTGCCAATGCAACCATCGAGGAAATCACTCAAACGGTGGTTAACTCTGGCTTGACTGGCGTCCAGTTACACGGAGATGAATCACCAGAATTTGCTGTACAGTTGCGTCAATCTCTGCCCAAAGTTGAAATTATTAAAGCTTTGAGAATACGCAAGATTGAGGACTTGGACACAGTAGCTATCTACACTACCTGCATAGATACCTTACTGCTGGATGCCTATCATCCCCAACAGTTGGGCGGTACAGGTAAAACCTTAGATTGGCAGATGCTACAGATGTTTAACCCTGGTCTTCCTTGGTTTTTAGCTGGGGGACTCAGGCCAGATAATATTTTGGAAGCCCTCAGTCAGCTTAACCCCAGTGGCATTGATTTATCAAGTGGTGTAGAACGTGCCCCAGGCGATAAAGATTTGGATCAGGTGGCTAGGCTGTTTGAGAGACTGCGAGAAAAAGTTAGGAGTGAGGAGTGAGGAGTTAAGAGTTAAGAGTGAGGAGTGAGGAATTAGGAGTTAGGAGTTAAGAATGAGGAGTGAAGAGTTATAGATTTATGAAGAATCTTTTAACTCTTAACTCCTAACTCCTAACTCACAACTCCTCACTCCTAACTCCTCACTCCTAACTCCTAACTTTAAAAGAATGCTGCTTGATGGCGAATCAAATTAAAGAATTCTTCGCGGGTTTTTTGTTCTTCTTGGAACACACCCAGCATTGCACTGGTGACAGTCCAGGAACCGGGTTTCTGCACACCCCGCATTACCATGCACATATGGCTTGCTTCAATCACAACAGCAACGCCTTGCGGATCTAGTATGTCTTGAACTGCTTCGGCAATTTGGCGGGTTAGTCTTTCCTGGACTTGCAAGCGGCGGGAGTACATCTCGACAATACGAGCCAGTTTACTCAGTCCCACAACTTTTTGATTAGGAATATAAGCAACATGCGCCCTACCCATGAATGGCAACATATGGTGTTCGCACAAGCTAAAGACGGTGATATCCCGAACTAACACCATCTCGTTATGACCTTCGTCAAAAATGGCTCCATTGACGATTTCTTCTAAGGATTGATTATAGCCGCTAGTCAGAAACCGCATTGCCTCTGCCACCCGCTTGGGAGTTTTCAAGAGTCCTTCGCGTTCTGGATCTTCTCCCACACCCAGTAGCAGTGTCCGTACGGCGTCTGTCATTTGCTCCATTTGTTCCTCACCAGGCGGGTGCAAGTCTGGTTCTCGCCCGTCGTGAGTATTGCGATCAGGTCTAGTGTTAATCACTTCTGTTAAGTCGGGAATCAAAGGAGATTGAATACGGTTGGAACTGTTGGAACCGTTAGAACGAGCAATAGTCATGGTATCAAGTCTTTAATAGTGGTTTAACTCAGTTAGGAGTTATGAGTTAGGAGTTAGGAGTTAGGAGTTATGAGTTAGGAGTTATGAGTTATTCTTCTAACTCCTCACTCCTCACTCATAACTCTTCACTCGGCAGTTAGAGGGTTCCTGCGCTAGGCATCAGGGTCAATTCATCAACAACTGCCTGTTGTGGTAACAATGCAGTGTGAACAATTGACTCAGCGACAATTTCTGGGGTTAACATTTTTGAACGGTCAAAATTAACATGCACTGTTTCTTGATCCCAAAGTTCAGTATTCACGGCACCAGGACTAATGACTGTGACGCGGATGCCGTGGGGACGTTCTTCTTGTGCCAAAGTTTGAGAAAGAGCAATTAGACCGGCTTTGCTGACGCTGTAGGCTCCCCAGTTGGGAAATGGATGTTTGCCAGCAATGGAGGCAATATTAATAATTGTGCCTTTGTGGCGATCGCGCATTCCTGGTAAAATCCCCATAATGCACTGAAACACGCTGGTGAGATTTAAATCTAAAACTTGCTGCCAATCGGACAGGGAAGTTTCACTCAAACTACCCGTGTACCCCATGCCAGCATTGTTTACCAAAATATCTATATCACCAAAATCATGGGCGATCGCTTGCATTTTTTCTTGCACTTGAGATATACAAGCTAAATCCACTGAATAAGTTTTCGCATTCACTCCAGCGTGTTTAGCTGCTTCTGCTGTTGCTGCTAACTTCTCAACAGAACGGCCTACTAAAGCGACATCAACACCAGCCTTTGCAAACGCTAAAGCAACTGCTTTGCCAATTCCACTGCTTGCCCCTGTAATCAAGGCGCGTTGTTTTTGCTCAACACTCATCTAAAAACCTCCGGGAGCGTGGAAACCACGTAGCTGTCTTCTCGTGGAGGAAACGCTCCAAGGATAGTTTTAACTGCCGTTCAAACCTCTTAAAACGCATAAGAATAACCGTCCTTTTTATGGATATGTTTACAAAACTTGTGGGAAATTCCTTGCACTAACCCGTTTTTGGTAGAAATATTGAAGCTTCCTGATGAGCGAATTGCCACTTTCCCAACATACTCACCAACTTTTTTACCAGTCTTGACAACTGCTTTAACAATGTCACCTGTTTGAAAACTAAAATGTATTTTGTTTCTGGATACGTGTCGATTTGGAAATCCATACTTGTCAGTCCTACATGATTGTCTAGAACCATGTCCGACAGCTTGAATCAACAACGGTTTAACTCCTTTAACGATTAGTTTTTCTGGAGTTGATTTACCAACGCAAGCTGCATCTATCCAATGGTTTTTTTCTAACTCTTTTTGAGTGCGGTTGAACTTTGTTGATCCACCAGAACCAGTTTCAACTGGTAATCCTGTACTTTTCAAAACCTCAAGCAATTTGAATCTAGTTGCATTAATTGCCGCAGTATCAACGAGAGATTTTTTGGCAAGGGATTCAATCTTTTTTAAACGCTCTGGGTTTTTATTGAGAAAATCTTTAATATCCCTAGTTCCCTTTTTGATGTTGCATTTTGAGCAACTCAAAGTCAGATTTGAGATTCTATTAGAGCCTCCTTTTGCCCGTGGATGAATATGTTCAATCTGCAAAGGCACGTCCTGTTTGTCGCAGTAAGCACACTTTCTACCAAACTTTTCTAACAGGTATTCGCGAGTCTCGTAACCCCGTAAAGTTCCCTGCTGATACTCCTTACCCTGGATGCTTGGGTTCTGCATTATCTGCGTGTCAAATCTAACTAATTCTTGAGATATACAAATGATTGGAGCCAATTTAATTAATCGTTTAACCCAAGTTTCGATATTGTAAACACGACTCATTAAACTTGGTGGTAGCCAACCATCTGGACGTTTTCTATTCTCAAAACGTGGCTGACGATAACGAGTTTTACGGTTCCTTCTGCCTCTACGTAATTGTCTACGAGAGGTTAAAGATTCTCTAATTGCAAAACCTCTGTGCTGTAGTTCGGCTGCAAGTACGACCTCACCTGTTGAATCGTTAACTACTGCAATCCCAGTTGTTTTTGCTCCAGGGTCAATCTTGATTCTTAATGGTTGTACTGATACTTCTGGACGTGATTCTTTGATAATAATTGTGAATGGAAATTTGCGGAATATTGCCGCTTTACCGTTTCTTAAAAGTTGTCTTGCTTGAGCAGGATGGATGGGGTTAAGCGGTCTTTTTTTAGTGTCAATTACTAAAACTTTGGACATACGTCCCTCCTTTCGGGTAATGTGAGCCTGGACAATGTTAACGGTCGGTACTTTCCAAAGAACACTGGCTTTAAACCTTTACACCTGTTTAATTCTTCGGTTTCAGAGTCACGGGACTGGCATCACGTATCCCGGAGTGAGAACTTAAACTCTTACCGTTAACGTAGTATTCACGATACTTAGTCGGGTAAGCTAGGCTTCAAATGAGTGCTGAAGCCCCCGGATTCAATCCGGGGGTTGCTTACGCTTTGTTCCAAAATCTTTGGCAGACGAAACCTATCGCCATCCATTTATTATTCAAATCCTTCGGTTTGCACATATTAAGCAAACCTAAAAATCTGATAATTTTGCTTTGACAACTGCTATACTGCATTGCCAAGATGGGAATATTGTCACTAAAATTTTTCTCCAAGGAAACATCAAAGATGCCAGCCTTGGTCTGAAGGTAGCACCCTAATAGTTTATTACTTTTTTTAAACAAACTACTCATCAGACTGAGTTAGTTGGCTAAAAATGCAAAAACCTATGGCTCTTGAAGATTGTTAAAAATCTTTACGTGCCATAGGCATTATAACACTGCTGCTGTGCTGATCAAGGTTTTCAGGCTTAAGAGTGGGCAACTTCGGTAAAAACACCGATTTTGCGGAATTTTTCATACCGCAGTTGGCGACGTTCAGCAGGAGTTAAGCGGATCAATTCTTCCAAGTTATCGATGAGGGCAGCTTTAAGGGTTTGAGCGGCTTTCAGGGGATCGGAATGAGCGCCACCGACTGGTTCAGGCAATATCTGGTCGATAATGTCCAAATTTTTCAGATCCTGGGAAATGATTTTCAGTGCCACTGCGGCTTGCGGGGCCTTGCTGGCATCTTTCCACAAAATAGCTGCGCATCCTTCGGGGCTAATAACGGTGTAAACAGCGTGTTCAAACATCAGCAAGCGATCGCCAACACCAATACCCAACGCGCCGCCAGAACTGGCTTCACCGATGACTGTGCAGATAATAGGCACATCTAGGCAGAACATTTCGCGCAAATTGTAAGCGATCGCTTCTCCTGCGCCTTGATGTTCCGCTGCTAGGGTAGCCAAAGCGCCTGGGGTGTCGATAAAGGTTAAAATCGGCATCCCAAACTTGTTAGCGTGTTGCATCAGCCGCAGCGCTTTGCGGTAGCCTCCAGGGGCAGCCATACCGAAATTACGAGCAATATTATCCTTAGTGTCGCGCCCTTTTTGTTGACCCAACAACACAACAGGTTGTCCCGCCAAACGACCAACACCACCAATTAAAGCCGAATCATCAGAACCACAGCGATCGCCATGTAACTCCATCCATTCATCAGTAATAGTCTGAATGTAATCTAGAGTACTAGGACGACGGGGATGACGAGCGACTTGCAGTCTTTGAGAAGGTGATAGACTACTAAAAATTTCCTCACGCAGTTGCATGGCACGAGCTTCTAATTGACGAATTTGACTAGAAACATCGACGCCATTTTCTTCTGCAAGTTGACGAATCTGATCAATTCGGTTTGCCAATTCTGCCAGAGGCTTTTCAAAATCTAACAGTAGCGGTTTGCGCTCGGTAGTTGCCATTTGAATGACTTGATAAAAGTTGAGTTTTCCAAAGTAGGAAATTGGGCATTGGGCATTGGGCATTGGGCATTGGGCATTGGGAATTGGGAATTGGGCATTGGGCATTGGGCATTGGGAATTGAAGTACTGATTTTTCCCTTGCCCGATGCCCTTTGCCCGATGCCCTTTGCCCGATGCCCGATGCCCCATTCCCTATACCACCAGCGGTCTAAATCCATGTTTTACGGACACCTGACCAATCTGTTCCATCTTTTCTACGGTAATCTGATTGCGTCCCCAGGAAAAGTTCGTATACAACTTCTCAAACTCAAGCAGCATTGATTCTGCGAAGCAAGCAAACAACTGTCTGGCGGGAACATCCATATTTACAATTCTCATGATTTTCCATTCAATATCAAGAGAATGCTCGACTATGCCGCCATTGAGAACGTACACACCGGGATGCTGAATTTTGGTTCCGAGATTTTTTGGATAACCTCCATCAATCAGCAGACAGGGTTGCTTTAAGATTGTGGGATCGATTTCTACACCTTTAGGCATACTGGCAACCCAAACTACAATATCAGCTAGGGGTAGCGCTTCTTCCAAAGGCAAGATTTTTCCCCGCCCCAGTTCGTCTTGCAAGTTTTTAAGACGTTCCTGATCACGGGCTATCAGCAGCAACTCTTTCATATCCGTTTTCGCATCTAACCAGCGACAAACAGCGCTGCCAATATCACCTGTTGCCCCACATACGGCAACAGTCGCTTTCGACAAATCAATTCCTAGTTGTTTCGATGCTTGTTCCACCTGCTTGCAAATAATATAAGCAGTGTGTGTATTCCCTGTGGTGAAGCGTTCAAACTCTAGTTTGATGTTACGGACTTGCCGAAACTGCTCTAATTTAAAGTTCTCAAAAATTATTGAGGAAAATCCGCCTAAAGCTGTGATATTGATACCATGCTTTTGAGCATGAGCCATCGCATTGAGAATTTTACGCGTGGCTGCTTTAATCCGCCGAGTTGCCAGCATTTCCGGCAAAAAGCAAGATTCTACATACTTTCCTTCAATTTTCTGCCCGGTAGCGCTGGTAACGGTAATATGATCAACTATTTGGGGCGGGGCACTGCACCAAAATTCCAGCCCTTGGTCGGCATATTCTGGGTAGCCGAGTTCTCTGGCTACCGATTGCGCGTGTTCTAAACTAGTAAGATGTCCGATTAGACCAAACATGTATTGTATTAGACGTGTGCCTTGTCGAAAGCGTAGTGTGAATGGGAAAGATTACTAACCCTTAAAAATACTATACAAAGCGTAAGATTTTCCAGATTAAAGGTGTTTCTTTATACGAAAAAAGGTAAAAGGTTAAGGGCTAGGGGTTAGGGGCATTGGGAATTGGGAATTGGGAATTGGGAATTGGGAATTGGGAATTGGGA
>JBHYDF010000271.1:0-9700 GCA_051861145.1 Nostocaceae cyanobacterium | reverse complement strand
CTAACTCCTAACTCCTAACTCCTAACTCCTAACTCCTAACTCCTAACTCCTAACAATGTTCATTACCATAATCGCCCTTCTAGCTTTCTACCTCGCCTTTAATCTCGGTGCAAATGACGTTGCTAATGCAATGGGAACTTCTGTCGGTTCCAAGGCTGTTACTCTTAGACAAGCGTTAGTAATTGCAGGTGTATTAGAATTTACAGGCGCGGTGCTGTTTGGACAGGAGGTATCGGAAACTCTAGCTACGGAAATTGCTAATCCCAGTTTGTTTGCTAGTACACCGCAAATGTTAGTTGTTGGGATGGTAACGGTGCTGATAAGTTGTGGTTTATGGTTGCAAATTGCTACCTCACGGGGTTTACCAGTATCTTCATCTCATGCAACTGTTGGCGCGATCGCTGGATTTAGTTGGGTAGCTTTGGGAGTAGGTGCGATAGATTGGTCATCAATTGGACTAATTACTCTCGGCTGGATTGTGACGCCAATCATTAGTGGTGCAATTGCGGCTTTATTCTACAGTCAAATTAAGCGCTGGATTTTAGATCAGCCGAATCAATTATTACGACTAAATGAGTGGATTCCCTGGTTAAGTGCATTATTGCTAGGGGTATTTGGAGTGATTGTATTACCTTCAATTACTCCACCAATTGCGAATTTTTTAATTGCAAAAGTAGGTATCAAAATTCCTACTCATGACATATCATTACTTTTAGGTACAACAGGAGCAGTTACACTTACCGTTTATAGCTGGCGAAAGTTAGAATCCAAAATCCAAAATCCAAAATCCAAAATTCAAAATCCTATTGAAAGTGTATTCGGACGCTTTCAGCTTTTAAGTGCTTGCTTTGTGGCTTTTGCTCATGGTTCTAATGATGTCGGTAATGCGATCGCTCCTTTGGCGGCGATCGCTTACATTAATACTACTGGCACTGTACCCATAAATGGCATTACCATCCCCATCTGGATTTTAATACTTGGTGGCGTAGGGATTGTTGCTGGCTTAGCCATTTGGGGTAAAAAAGTTATTGCAACTATTGGCGAAAGTATTATTCCCCTACAGCCCAGTAGTGGATTTTGTGCGGAACTTGCAACCGCTACCACCATCCTACTCGCCTCGCGAATCGGTTTACCCGTTTCCACATCTCATGCTCTTGTCGGTGGTGTAGTTGGTATAGGATTGGTACAAAATCCTAAGTCAGTTCAGTTCAAAACTCTTCAAGGTATCGCCACCGCATGGCTGGTTACAGTTCCCGTAAGTGCTGGGCTTAGCGCTGTTATTTTTAGTATCGCCCGAATATTAGATTTTGGATTTTAGATTTTGGATTATTCATTGCATTCAACTTTTTACATTGATTCCATTTTATGGAAATAAACCACAGATGGACACAGATAGACACAGATGATTTATCTGTGTCTATCTGTGTTTATCTGTGGTCGTAAAAGTTATCCTAAAGAAGGTACAGGCTTAGGTTTACCTATTAGTCGCCAGATAGTAGTTGAAAAACATGGTGGTAGTCTCAGTTGTAATTCGGTGTTGGGAAAGGGAACAGAGTTTGCGATCGCTATTTCTCTCCATCTTTAGCTTCCATTCCCCTCCCGTCAGTTGCCGCAATTGGGATACACTCGTTTTTAGTCAAATTTTCGAGTTTGCGATCGCGCAAAGCGCAAACGCCAGAGGTGTATCGCAAGTCTTTTAATTTTCAAAAATATTCTAATTTTAGTTCTTTATTAAGATAAAAAATGTTTCTCAGTTTACATTTTAAATTCTTCCCAAAAAAAATCTAATCACTGATATCTTGCACTATTTTTAACAAGTCTATCTTAACAAGCCTAAAATTTAGCCCAAAAATAAATTTCGGGCTGTGACCAGACGTGCCATGGCACGTCTCTACATTAGCTAAAAGCTAACTAAGACAAAACTTTTAACCCGTTTCCAACGGGTTGTAGAGACGCGAAATTTCGCGTCTCTACATAGCCGGAAATTTATTTCACGGCTCACAAAAATAATTAATTTTATTTTGACTTTCGCAATACAAGCAACCGCAACTTCCACAAGTCTTTATCAATTACTTTTGCTACTATCGCACAAGTATTTATACTTTCCTATATTAAAAATCTAAATGTATTATGAATAACATTATAATCAGTGAATATGTAACTTTTGTGCCCACTACGGGATCGCTATATACTAACCTCAAAGAAAATCAATGGTTAATGGTTAATGGTTAATAGCCATGAGCCATGAGCAATGAGCCATGAACCATGAACTATGAACTATGAACTATTGACTCCCTGAAATATGTTCAAAAATTATAAAAATAATAAGATAAAAATATTACCTTGATTTATCATCATAAACTGAGTCAGGTTGTTGAACGCTAGTAATATTTTTTAGCAATAAAAAATTATTTTGGATCATAGTTGATTTAAACTGGGTGGGTTATCTGACACAATACAGAAGATAGTTTCAAAATAAACGCCAATCAAGAAAGCACAATGCTGCTTGAGAATCAGGGGGTCAGAGGTTAAAACTAATGGGGCGATTTGAGAAGCGAACAGAGAACTTTAGAACAAAAAGCGATCCGCTCACAGAAGCAGACACTGCTCTGAGGGCTGTAACTGAGGAATTACAAATTATCCAGCGGACTTTGCTCAAATCTTTGCAGGAGGATGTCAGGCGGCTGCAAGCTGAAAAAATTCGTTTAGCTGACGATATCAAACGCTTGCAACAGGAAAGAGAAGACTTGCTCCAAGGTAGGCAAGTAAGCGAGATGCAAGGGTTAGTACGTCAACTGGCGCAAGTTATGACTAATCATATATCCTCCCAACTGCAATCCTCGCTGGATACTCTAGCCAACCAAGTTGCGGAACGCGCCACCCTTGGCGGGAATAGTAATGAGAATGCGAATCAACTTGTAGGCTCTTTAGATGACACTCTCACTATTACTTTTAACAGTCTACAACAGGAACTCAAAAACTATCAAAGTAGCCTTTCCCAACAGTTGTCTCGGATGTCGGTTCAACAGCAGCAAGGGGAAACAATTTTAATAGAGTTGATAAATCGCCTGCGTGGAGAAATGGAACAAACCACACAGGAACAAAGCACAGCAGAATCTCGCCGAACAGTAATTCAAAAAACACAGCCTCAACAAAGCCAACCAACCAAGCAACAACAGCAAACTTTGGTTGAGGTGGTAACAAAGTTGCAACCTGACATAATAATTCCAGAACGTGCAGCACCACCACAAACTACTCAGCCAGAGGAACCCGCCTTAACTAGTCCTGTTCCACCCACAAACCCTCCCCGAAGCAAAACTACATCCCCGCCTCCGCCTCCCCCGGTAATAGTACCAACACCACCGCCAGAAAAGCCAGAGGTTAAGTCAGCACCACCTTCTAGGCAAGTGGTAGCTACAGCAGCGCCTTCAGCACAGCCAGAAAAGCCAGAGGCTAGATCAGCGCCACCACCTTCAAGACAAGTGGTAGCTACAGCAGCGCCTTCACTACAGCCAGAAAATTCAGAGGCTAGAACAGCGCCACCACCTTCAAGACAAGCGGTAGCTACAGCGCCGCCTTCAGCACAGCCAGAAAATTCAGAGGCTAGATCAGCACCACCACCTTCTAGGCAAGTGCTAGATTTACCTTTGACTTCTAAGGGTATTGTTTTGATCGTGTTGTCAACCTTGGTAGCATCGCTTTACAACGTAGCTATCAAAGTTATTTTCCATCCAAACACGCAGATTTTTGGAGTGTTTGAGATGGGGCGCTTGCTAACACCAACTTTGGGAAATTCTCTGTTAATTTTGATGCTGCGGATGTTGGTAGTTGTACCGCTGATGTTGCTTTTAGCTCCCACTCTGCACACGCAAGTATGGGAAGATTTGCAAAGCTTGACAGGCTCAGCACGAGACAATTCTTCTAGCGCTAATGGCAATGGCAAGCGTGTCTTGCTGTTATCGATTATCAGTGGGTGCTTTTTATTTTTGTCTCAGGTATTACTCTAC
The DNA here is from genome assembly GCA_051861145.1 of Nostocaceae cyanobacterium. Taxonomy (GTDB): domain Bacteria; phylum Cyanobacteriota; class Cyanobacteriia; order Cyanobacteriales; family Nostocaceae; genus JBHYDF01. Next base: position 5,693 of record JBHYDF010000271.1, on the reverse strand, counting down.
ATCGCCATTGGTCAAATTACTACAGGAATGGCGATCGCACTTTTATTTATCTATCCAGCAATAACTGGACTCTTAGCATGGTTTTTGTTCCGGGATCGCCCTAGTTCATTTCGTTTCGGTGCGATCGCTAGCATTTGCTTAGGACAGATCCTGGTGTTGGTAGGTTCAACAAGCATTGGTACAGCTAACGTTTTGGGTAGCACCACAGCAATAGCTTCGGGAGTGGCTTTTGCGTTATACGTGACTTTCACGCGCATTTGTGCTACCAAACTCCATCCCGTTTCTTTTACTTTAATTCACTTCGCTACCATGCTGGTCTTGTCCTTAGTTGGTTTGCTGCTACCTTTACCAACAAGCTGGAGCCTCCAAATAGAACCTAGCAAATTGCTGGAGTTGGTTTTAAGTTCTTTTATTCTCGGCGTAATGACTCTGATTGGCTATTTGTTAAATAATATTGGCATTCGCAAAATTGGCGCGACGCGATCGGCGATTTTTGGTGCAGCAGTCCCAGCTTTAACTGTGATTTTTGCTGGGTTGATTATTCAAGAAACTTTGCAGCTTATCCAAGTTTTAGGAGTCTTGTTAGTGACTTGTGGAGCGGCTGCTTTCAGCTTTGAAAAAATACGAAATCGTCGCAAAATTTCTCGGAGTGCAAATTAGAAGAAGGAGGAAGGCCCCAATAAGAATTTAGGGGGTTTTTGAGTATCACGCAAAGCCGCAAAGCCGCAAAGGAAAATCAGCGCGGCTTTGTATGGCAGTTCAAAGCCCTCTTGTATGAGTTATTGCCTGTGGGCGTCTATTTTGTCAATAAGCTTTTGAATATCTACCAATGTTTATATATCTCGACTTTTTCGCTTGATATAATGTGATTTTGGATAAATTATACCAAATTTGACTTGAAATACAGTTTGCTTTCCAGCCTTGTCAATCAGGCTTGTTTGCTTGTTACCATTACCTGCTAGGATTAAATAGAGTAATAAATACTAATTAAATCACAGAGATGAATACAGTTTAAAAAATTACTTATAAATGTTTTAATACTGGTAATTGCGATGGCAAATATATAAATGATATTTGGAATTGTAACTAAAATTTTGTAAGTATTTTTACATTAACACTTCATAAATATTGCTAAGATAAGCAAAAATCCTTCTTGAGAAAAAAAGGTATTTGCAGCCTTGAATTACCATCTGCATTTGAGGAGTATGGCTTTCCCTCAAGCCAAATCCGTATATTATCAGGACATCACCAACATTTTGCAGTTGCAGGACAGTTTACGATACGCTGCGTCTGATTTTGTAAACATGTCCATTGCACCCCCTTCATCTTCTTAAGTGGAGTTTCCTATTGTAGGAGCAACAAAATAAAGCAATCTAATTTAATTCCCTTTGCCTAAATCATCAGAAACATCTGTGAAACCTGGCGCTAGACGGCTTCCTCAAATTAGCGAACAGTACCAAAATTGGTATTTTTGATACAGAGATACCCCAATACCTTTTGGGAAAGGGGAAAGGGGGAAAGGGGAAAGGGATAAAACCCCCTATTTTGCCCTTTAACCTTTAACCGAACCGTATTGATAGATACCCATTATCCACAGCAGCTAATTTTTGGTAGTGCTTAATAAACGCTGGTGTTCAACTCGAAGTTGCAAGTCTTGTTAGTGAGGTAGTCAATTCAAGGATGAAAGAAAATATGAAGAGTGAAGGACACCAGAGTATGGCTCATTTTTTCATCTAAATTCCTTTATCTTCATCCTTTCTTTAGTTACCTTTCCTTTCAGGCTGGCAAAATTGGATAATACTTTTAGGTTGTTTTTACTCCCTGTCGCCTCAATTAGAGTCTTTTTAAAAAAAGCTCTCAAAAGAAGTGGTAGGAATGAGTGAAGTACCCACATCCAATTGCTTCGCAATACGGGTGGGGCTTCCAGTCTCATTGAGAGAATCATAACAGCCTTTACTTTCTACTGGCTTTTATTGCTAGTTGCTCCTGCATACAAGTGCCCAAACCCCTCGCGCTTGGGCATATACAGCCTGCAAAGCTACTGCTGTAGGCAGTTCTACCAAAAAAGCCAATTCTGCCATTTTGCCAGAAAATACGGATAAAATCACAATTATGACTACCAATAACCCTCATACTTAACGCATAATAGATAATCTATAAAGACATCGCCTTCAGTCGGGTGTATACTACATGTTTTCTGTTGACTGATTACTGTAAACGTGCTATTCAACTGTCTGTAATATGAGTAACGACGTAGATCTGATCAAACGTCTTGGCCCCAGTGCGATGGATCAGATCATGCTTTATCTGGCTTTTAGTGCCATGCGGACGAGTGGGCACAGGCATGGGGCGTTCTTAGATGCAGCGGCAACCGCAGCCAAGTGCGCTATTTACATGACCTATCTAGAGCAGGGACAAAACCTGCGCATGACAGGGCATTTGCACCATTTAGAGCCAAAACGAGTCAAAGCCATTGTTGAGGAAGTGCGACAGGCGTTGACTGAGGGCAAATTGTTAAAGATGCTTGGTTCTCAAGAACCGCGCTATCTGATTCAATTTCCTTACGTATGGATGGAAAGGTATCCTTGGCAACCAGGGCGATCGCGTATTCCTGGTACGAGTCTAACTGGTGAGGAAAAAAGACAAATTGAGCAGAAATTGCCTACAAATCTGCCAGATGCTCAGTTAATTACCTCGTTTGAATTTTTAGAGTTAATTGAATTTCTGCACAAGCGATCGCAGGAGGATTTACCAGAAGAACACCGGATGCCCTTGAGCGAAGCTTTAGCGGAGCATATCAAGCGCCGTCTGCTTTACTCTGGCACAGTAACACGCATTGACTCTCCTTGGGGAATGCCCTTTTATGCTCTTACCCGTCCATTTTATGCCCCAGCAGACGACCAAGAGCGCACATACATTATGGTGGAAGATACCGCTCGGTACTTCCGAATGATGAGAGATTGGGCAGAAAAAAGACCAAATACCATGCGCGTCTTGGAAGAATTGGATATTCCACGAGACAAGATGCAACAAGCTTTGGATGAATTAGATGAAGTTATCCGCGCTTGGGCAGATAAATATCACCAAGACGGTGGAATTCATATGATTCTACAAATGGTGTTTGGTAAGAAAGAAGACTGAAAATTAAATAATTACAACTACATATCTGGTATTTTTGAAGACAACTTTTAGGATTTAATACCAGTAAGTTGAATCCATTATTTAGTGGATTAGAGACAAAATAATATTTCCAGAGTTACAGAAACCTTGGAACGAATACAAAGTCTCAAAAAGCACAATCTATTTACGTTAGCGTAGGACAGATTGTTTAAGACCGACACGGTGCATGGGTGTCATTAATTTCTCGTTATCATGCGATCGCGCCCGCATTTACATAATTCACACCATTTTGGATTTTGGATTTTAGATTTTGGAGCCACTGCGTTGCTTTGGTTCCCAAAGTTGTAGCAAGTGGCGTGATTGAGAAACCCTCTATTGGGTATGGGTTATGTAAATCCATCTGTTGCAATCATTTTTCAAATTGGTATCACAAGGCAAAAGGAAAAAACATCCCTAACGAGAAAAAATTTGATCCCCCCTGAATTTATAAAGCCATCGGAGTTTGGGGGATAGTCATTAGTCATTAGACATTAGTCATTAGTCAGTAGGGGTAAAGCGTTTGGTCAATAATCTTTCAACAAAACCGATAAATTATCGCCCAAATGCTTCGCCCGTACAATAGTCAACAGTTAAAACAAAGAGTTTTTTCTTTTGACAAATGACTACTGACAAATGACTAATGACTAATGACTATTGACTATTGACTATTATTTTGAACCCCTGGAGTAGGGGTGGTTTGATTCGTTGGATTAGGTTGGATCGGTTGCTGGATTGGTTGCTGGATTGGTTGCTGGGTTGGTTGCTGGGTTGGTTGCCTATTTGCGGGTATAAACGAAGGAAAATAGCCAGTAATGCGATCGCTAGCATTAATACAAGCATCTAAAGCCTGGGTAGCAGCCAAATCGACTTCCGTACGCAAACCCACCACACACTGAGCAAAGCGCACAGGCAACAAACTACGACCACAATAATTTAAAATTGCGGGATTATCTGCTTCCTGGGCATTTTGACTAATACCAGCTACACATGAGGCTAACTGTTCCGGACGCCGCGCTTGCCGACAAGAAGAAAGTGCATCCACGGCTGCAATTTCCGTCTGTCCCTCAATTCTGGTTACGCAAGCAGACAAATCACCTGGACGCAGTGCTTCAGCACAAGCTTGTGATGCTGCTTCCGCAGTAATACCCACACTCAAGAGCCGACCGGCACAAACACGATATTCATTTCTATAGGTGGCAGTGACAGCCACACCCGGTAAACTCATCATCAACCATCCAACCATCGCCACAGCTGGTGTGATAAAACCTGCACTAGACCCTAATCTTGCTGCTAGATTGAATTTGTCTAGTTTAAATTTGTGCGGATATTTCCTATTTCTGTTTCTTAGCATTAATTTGTCTCCAAACACCCAAGACCTTAATGCTATCTCATCTGGATGTAAGGGGAATAGGGCATTGGGCATTGGGCATTGGGCATTGGGCATTGGGCAAGGGGCATTGGGCATTGGGCATTGGGCATCGGGCAAGGGGCATTGGGCATCGGGCATTGGGCATCGGGCATCGCGAAGAAAACCAATTTTGAATTCCCAATTCCAATTTCCAATGCCCAATTCCCAATGCCCAATGCCCAATGCCCATTTGCTGATAGAATTGTTTTTTAAAGCTATAATAAAAACTCCTAAAATGCGGCTGCTGGCATCTAGCGATGCCATAGGGGTTTCTCCCTCAAAACAATTAAAACTAGGGTAAGCTCTACCCAAAGTTACGCTTGTGGACAAGAAGGAGCCAACTTTCTTGGTTGAAGCAAGAAGCAATTCGAGCAATGTCTAACTTTGTCCGAGTGTTGTAGAGCCGAATGTCAAAATATTTTGTAGTTAACGTTTAAACAGGATTAGATTCAAGGAAACTCATGTCCCGATACAGAGGACCCCGACTCAGAATTACACGCCGCCTAGGTGAATTGCCAGGACTATCTCGTAAAAGCGCTAGACGCTCTTATCCTCCCGGTCAGCATGGTCAGAACCGCAAGAAGCGTTCTGAATACGCTGTCCGTCTAGAGGAAAAGCAAAAACTCCGCTTCAATTACGGTTTGACTGAAAAGCAATTACTACGGTATGTACGTAGAGCCAGACGTGTTACTGGTTCCACCGGACAAGTGCTACTGCAATTGCTAGAAATGCGCTTGGATAATACCGTTTTCCGCATGGGTATGGCTCCTACGATCCCAGCAGCACGCCAATTGGTGAATCACGGTCATGTGACTGTTAACGGTCGCGTCGTTGATATTGCCAGTTACCAGTGTCGTCCTGGAGAAGTAATTGCGGTCAGAAATAGAGAGGCTTCCCGGAAGTTGGTAGAAGCTAATTTGCAATACCCCGGTTTAGCCAACCTCCCTAGCCATCTAGAGTTTGACAAAAACAAGCTCGAAGGCAAAGTTAACAATTTGATTGAGCGCGAATGGGTAGCGCTACAAGTTAACGAACTGCTTGTGGTGGAATACTACTCACGTCAAGCGTAATCGTCATTGGTCATTGGTCATTGGTCATTGGTCATTGGTCATTGGTCATTGGTCAT
>JBHYDF010000270.1:0-9715 GCA_051861145.1 Nostocaceae cyanobacterium | reverse complement strand
AAGCTGTCGTTACTAACGTTGAAGCTGTCGTTAGGAATGGACAAGCTGTCGTTACCAACGTTAAAGCTGTCGTTAGGAATGGACAAGCTGTCGTTACCAACGTCGAAACTTATACCAATTTGAAAAATGATTGCTACAGATGATTTTTGGAAACTGGCTTCTCACAAGGCTTTGGTAATCCAAAATCTAAAATCTAAAATCCAAAATGGTATTAGGTTTTAGGTTTTGCGAACACAGATGAACAGTAAATAAAAGTTTTTCCTACGCATGGGGAGTGTCAAACAGGTATTTCAACTGTAATCTGACAACCTCCACCTGGTTGAGATTTAATTTGAATCTCACCATTTAAGGCTGTTACTCGTTCTCGCATACCTTGCAAACCAAATCCAGAAGTGATTTCCTCAAAACTAAATCCTTTCCCGTTATCTGCAACACACAAATGTACTTGATTTTTTTGTGTTTGCAAATCAATTTCTACTTCTGTAGCATTAGCGTATTTGCAAATGTTAGTTAAAGATTCTTGTATAATTCGGTATACCACTTTGGCTGTTGTGGGTGGTAATTCAGTATCTAAATTAATGTGGGTTTTTGGTGCAATACCAGTAGCTTGACGAAAATCTTCTATTAAAGATGCGATCGCCACTTCTAATGGTTCTTCATCTTTGCCATCTCCACGCAGCGCAGCCACAGATTTACGTACTTCCTTAATGGCTTTTTGTCCCAGTTGTTGTGCGTGTGTAATAAACTGTTGTGCTTGGACTGGATCGATTTTCCAGAATTTCAGCCCTGTTTGCAATTGTACATTCAAAGTAGTGAGTGCGTGTCCTAAAGAATCATGAATTTCGCGGGCTATGCGGTTACGTTCTTGTACGGCTGCGAGTTCTTCTATTTGTAAAGCATAAAACCGCAATTGCTGGTTAGCATCCGCGAGTTCTTCTCGCGTCCGACGTTCTAAAATTAACGTTTGTGCCAACTGCAAAATAAATAATAATCCCAAACCAAACATTAACACTTCTGCCAATTGATGCATCCAAAATCGATGCTGTTCTCCTTCAAGTACATATCGACTAATTGTGTTACCGTACTGCACTTGATGTACTAAGAACAATCCAAATGCTAAACTTGCAATGATATACCGTCCCTCGGTTTTGAAAATAAAGCAACTGCGAATAACTGCAATCAAATACAGCGTTGGTAAAATATGCAAATATCCTAAAGCTGTACCATAAAATATTAAGCTAAAGGCAATAAGCGTATAAATTACTTTTATTTGTTGTTTGCCATTGGGCAAACGCAAACCCATTACACCCAGCACCACCAGGATAAAAATGTGTTGCAGAGGTAGATGTTGTTTTTCAAATGCTTCCACCACCGCCAGTGAACCACAACTAGCAAGCATTACCCATTCAGTATATAGTAAAAACCGAAAAGGATTTGGTTGTATTTGCAACGCGATATTCATAGTATTAAACCAGATGATGTATATGTGATATAAATAACCCAGCGTCCACAAACATTGTTTTGTTATCTGTGGGGAATGGGGAATTTATAAAAAGCTAAACCCCTTTTCCTTTAACCTTTCCCCTAGGGCGTGTTTTCAAACTAATCTTTACGCTATTAGTTAAGATTGTGATCCCCCTAAATCCCCCTTAAAAAGGGGGACTTTGACAAGTTTTTCCCCCCTTTTTAAGGGGGGACTCGGGGTCCCCTCTGGGGATAGGGGGGAGAGGGGGGGATCTCACAGTTTGAAAACACGCCCTAGTCCCTAGTCCCTAGTCCCTATTCCCCACTCTTTTTACTTTGCCAGAACGCTTCACTGGATTCAACCACGCCTCCAACTTAGTAAACGCTTGGGAAGAAAGCAGCGTCAAACACAAGTAAACTACAGCAACAGCCGCGTAAATTTCAAAAGCACGGTAGTTTTCTGCAACAATCAATTGTCCTTTGCGAAACAATTCTTCAAAACCGATGACCGCAACTAAGCTAGTATCTTTAAGTAAACTGATAAATTCATTACCTAAAGGCGGTAACATTCGCCGGAAAGCTTGGGGAAAAATGACGTAGCGCATTGTTTGTACAGGACTTAAACCCAAAGATTGTGCAGCTTCCGCTTGTCCTATTTCAATAGATTGAATACCAGCACGAACAATTTCAGCAATGTAAGCAGCACAATTCAAACTTAATGCTATTACCGCTGCTGCCCACCGGTCAAAATTGAAAGTGAAACCAAGTTCTTGAACAACAGCAGGTATGCCAAAATAAATCATGAAAATTTGCACCAGTAAGGGCGTTCCTCGAAAAAAATCTACATACGCCCGCGCCATCCAACGAACAGGAGTAATATTAGAAAGGCGTAAAATTCCGATTAAGGAACCTCCAATTAAACCGAAAATTACAGAAGATATCGTTAATTGCAACGTCACTAATGCTCCTTGTAAAAGGATAGGAACTGACCGAAAAATTACACTAATTGACAATCCCGTGCTAGTTTCAGTAGTGTATGGTAATTTTTCCGGTAATTCTGGCGGCGTACTTTTAAACCACTTTTGATAAATTTGGGTATATGTGCCATTTTCCAGTACCCTTGTTAAACCTTGATTTATTAACGGCAAATTAGGCGAATTTTTCGCAGTAGCAATGCCATAATATTCCTCCGTCAGCAACTGCTGTACTACTCGAATTCCCTGAAGATTACCAGTATTAATTGCATATAAAGTTACAGGCGCATCATTAATAACCGCATCGACATTACCATTAGACAATTCCTGAAGCGCTAGAGGTGCAGAATCAAAACTGCGAATTTCCGCCCCGCCAATACCCTTAGCCTTTGCCGCACCCGTAGTACCAATTTGTACTGCAATTTTTTTATTTTTAAGACTATCAAAATTAGTAATATCTTGATTATCAGCCCGAACCGCGATCGCTAACCCAGCCTTAAAATAAGGACGCGAAAAAGAAACAGCTTTCGCTCGTTCCTCGGTAATAGTTATCGAACTAATCGCCGCATCCATCGTCTTTGCCTGCAACGCCGGGATAATACCATCAAACGGTATACTCTGAAAATCAACTTGAAAATTAGCAAAAGACGCGATCGCCCTCATTAAATCATACGAAAAACCCTGCGGTTCACTCCCCTCTCCCTTAAACTCAAAAGGCGGAAAAGCCGGTTCCGTCGCCACCCTCAAAACCTTCCCCTCACCACTAACACTCCCCCTCCCAACACAACCACCAAACAACAACAAACAACACAACCCCACAACCAACCCCAACCGCAGCCAACCAAAAACCCTCAACCTAACCATACTTCTTCTCTCTCCCATCTCTTCCTCTGTATCTTCTGCGTCTGGGGTGATTGATTAAATAAACAAAACTTTAACACCAAGCATCTCAACAGCAGCCAGACTACAATCAATGTAATTCACCTTACTCGGGCCATGGTAAAATCCACCCCCGCCATAACATTTCAAAACATAGAAAAAAACTTTGGTAGCCTCAAAGTCCTCAAAGGAATCACCGGCCAAATCAACAAAACAGAAGTAGTAGCCATTATCGGTTCCTCCGGATGCGGTAAAAGCACCCTCCTACGCTGCTTCAACCGCCTAGAAACCATTGACAACGGACATTTAACAGTCAATGGTATAGAATTATCCCGCCCCCATTTCAACCAACAGCAACTGCGACAACTGCGAACACAAGTAGGCATGGTGTTCCAGCAATTCAACTTATTTCCTCATCTCACAGTTTTAGAAAATTTAATACTCGCTCCCTGCAAAGTACTAGGTAAAACCCGCAAAGAAAGCTCTCAAATAGCAGGATTATATCTAGAAAAAGTAGGACTATTTGACAAAGCATCAGCCTATCCCGAACAACTTTCCGGCGGACAAAAACAACGAGTAGCGATCGCCCGTAGTTTATGCATGAACCCGGAAATAATGCTATTCGACGAACCCACCAGCGCCCTAGATCCGGAACTTGTAGGCGAAGTATTGCAAGTCATGCAGCAACTAGCGGCAGAAGGTATGACAATGGTAGTTGTTACCCATGAAATGCAATTTGCCCGTGAAGTTGCCCATCAGGTGATATTTATGGATAAAGGAGTAGTCGCAGAACAAGGCCCCGCCCAGGAAATTCTTACCCATCCAAACAGCGATCGCTTGCGTACTTTCCTCTGCCGCATTAATGGGGAGTTAGGAGTTAGGAGTTAGGAGTTAGGAGTTAGGAGGCGCGGTAGAGGCGAAGCATTTGCGCTAAAGAACCTAAAATTTATAGATAAGTTATCTGCGCAAATGCACACGGCCTACAGGAATTTGTTGTAAGGGTGGGTGAGCGCAGATAGATTATCGGTTAAGCTTGAAGACTATCAACAAAACTCGCCCGTACACAAGTAAAAACTTACCGTTACTATAATTATTTTCAATACTTAATCTAACCAAAACGTTTTGGTTCAGTTAACTTTTTCTTTAAAGTTGACAGAAACGATGATATTATCAAACCAGGGATTTGAGTAAATTAACCTATGTTAATAGAACTTAAAAGTTAAAAATTAGGCTCTTTCAAAGAGTTTATGCGAACAAGACTAGACAAATAATTACAAAAAATAATTTGATTGATAATTGATTGGATTCCATCAAATGGTTCCGAAATAATTGCTGTCATGCCAAAATCTAAGTCTACCAAATCTGCGTCTAAATCTGATAAACTGCCCAAAATTTTGGTTTTTGCGAATCAGAAAATAACTGCGGGTAAATCAACAGTAGCGTTTCATGCAGTTGATTGGTTTACCCAGAAAGAACATAACTCTATCGTAGTTGATGCTCCTGCTCAGCAAAGCTCATCTGCCTGGTTAAAGGATTTGAGATTGGCTTGGTCATTACAGCAGTTAGTTATATTATCACGAATAAAACAGACAAGCAAGTTATTGCCGAGTGGATTATCAAAACTTATTCACAACGCAATTAGGTTTAAGTATTTTACCGTGAAGCCAAGGGCTGGTTAGGTCTTTTCTGAATATGAGGTGTGCTTCGCAAATTAGTCTCAAACGCCATTGGATTTTCGTTTTTTGTGCCAACAGTTTTATCCCGCTTTTGTCACTTGGGCAGAAGTATAATTGAGACCAAGCGACAAAACCAAGATAGGGAGCATGACAGAGCCTCGTTCACCCGCACCAACAGTAAAATTTGTGGACGAATTATTGTCAGTGGTATAAAAACCTGTTTCCAGATGTTTATAAGAGGGCTATTCATTGGCATCAGTTGAATTTCGTTTCATCCATTGGTTCAATACCCATATCGATGTATTTGCTGCTCACCGCGCCTTTGTTTGGCTATCTTTGGGCTTAGAAATTTTCTAATTAAGCACATAAATAGATTTTTGTCAAACAAAATTACGATAAACCCTTACCCAACAGGCAATTTCCGTGTTAGAAGCATGTGTATTCGCAACAATATTGTGCGGATTTTTGGGCATCATCCTTAAAAAGAACCTTGTGATGAAAATCGTCTCTATGGATGTCATGAACACGGGGGTTATCGCCTATTACGTGCTGATTGCATCGCGAGATGGCTTGTTCACACCTATTGTTTCAGACGTCAAAAATGGCGCTTACTCCGATCCGGTTCCCCAGGCGGTCATATTGACGGCGATTGTGATCGGCTTGTCGATTCAAGCCTTAATGCTGGTTGGTGTCATGAAGTTGGCACGAGATAATCCGACATTGGAAAGCAACGAGATCGAAAAGAGCAATACGCCATGAATACCTTTACGATTGCATGGATCGGACTACCGTTTTTTGTCGGATTCACCATTTATCTGTTCCCTAAACTTGACCGGTATCTCGCACTGGGCATGGCCCTTGTTTCCGGCGCATATGCGTTGCTGCTATTTGCCGAGCAAAAGCCCTTAACACTGCAATTACTGGATAATTTCGGCGTCACATTAGTGGTCGATCAGTTGAGCGGCTACTTTATATTAACCAATGCGCTGGTAACAACAGCGGTCATCCTCTACTGTTGGCACAGTGCTAAGACGGCTTTTTTTTATGCACAGGCCATCATTATGCATGGCAGTCTCAATGCCGCGTTTGTCTGTTCGGATTTTATTAGTTTATACGTGGCGTTAGAGGTGAGCGGGATTTCCGCGTTTCTCTTGATTGCCTATTCCCGGTCTAATCGGTCGATTTGGGTCGCCTTGCGTTATCTGTTTGTCAGCAACGTGGCAATGCTGTTTTATCTGATTGGCGCGGTGCTGGTCTATCAGGCGCATCATTCGTTTGCTTTTGCAGGTTTGCGCGGCGCACCGACCGAGGCGCTTGCTCTGATTTTTCTGGGACTTTTGGTCAAGGGAGGAGTCTTTGTATCGGGATTGTGGCTACCGTTGACCCACTCCGAATCAGAAACGCCAGTGTCAGCCTTGCTGTCGGGAGTTGTCGTAAAAGCTGGCGTCTATCCGTTGGTGCGTTGTGCTTTGATTGTGGATGAGGTTGATCCGATAGTCAGGATTTTCGGAGTTGGGGCAGCTTTGTTGGGAGTGTTCTATGCAGTCTTTGAAAAAGATACCAAGCGGATGCTGGCGTTAAGCACGATTTCGCAGTTAGGCTGGATTCTCGCCGCACCAGCCGTAGGAGGCTTTTATGCGCTTGCACACGGATTGGTCAAATCGGCGCTCTTTCTGATCGCGGGTTCCTTACCAAGCCGCAATTTCAAGGAACTGCAACAGAAGCCGATTAATACCCCGATCTGGATTGCCTTAGTCATTACCAGCCTCTCGATTTCGGGTTTTCCCTTGCTCGTTGGCTTTGGGGCGAAGATGTTGACCCTGAATAATGTGACACCCGCTCAGGCGATCGCTATGAATGTTGCTGCGGTAGGAACGGCGACTGTCTATGCCAAATTTATATTTCTGCCGCGTGGAGGAAAAGAGGAGGTAAAGCCCGGTTTTTGGCTACCGATAATCCTGTTGATCGGTGGACTGATAGTAGCAAATATTGGGTATAACCAAGCTTATACCCTTGCCAATATCATCAAAGCGATCGTCATCATCGGCGTTGGCTGGCTGGCATATTTTTTAGTTTTTCGACGCTCAGAACTCAAGCTACCGCGTATGCTGGAGCAATTTGAGCATCTGATCGGTGTGATGAGTCTGATGTTGCTCCTACTCTTCTGGATGGTACTGGCATGATTGGGTATCTGAATCTGATATTGCGACTGGTCATCTGGTTTCTGCTCACCGCTAACCTGGGTGTGGCAAATATCATTATCGGCGTCAGCGTCGCCCTCCTATTGCCGGGAGGTCCCAAATCCCCAGGAGCATTAAAGGATTGGCTGCGGGCGCTGGGTGAGGTCATCGTGGCAATTCCACAGGCGTATATTGAGGCATTTGAAATAATCCTCCGTCCGCATCACGACGAACATGTAACCATGGAACGAGTCCCACCACGACGGACACCCGGTCTTATATTCTTGGATGTATTTGTAATCACCTTTACACCCAAGACCATTGTTTTGAAATATCACGAAGAAGGCTGGTACGAAGTGCATCGAGTGCGACGGAGGAAAAAGAGGTGAACCTAGTACTGATAGCAATGATTCTGGCGCTGCTCATCCCCATGTACGAGGCATGGCAGGATGATGATATCTGGCAAACGATGTTGGCTTTTGCCAGTATCGCCACCAAGACATCAATCATGATCCTGGTTGTATCCGTCTTGCGGGATGATTGGATGATTGGTGTTGTCGGAGTCATCATCCTGAGCGTGGGAAATGCCGCATTGATGCTGCTGGCTCATGTGATCAAACGAATGAATGATGGATTGAAGAGTGATATATGATAGACGTATTTAGTTATACCTGCATTGGTCTAGGAATCGTCTTTTGGTTTTGGGGCACTTTACCCCTGCTTGGCAAGCGATCGGTTTTGTATAAATTACATGGTCTTTCGGTTGCCGATACCCTCGGTTCGATGAGTATCGTGATTGGGCTGCTTTTGAGGATACCCAGTGAATGGCCGCTGCTCATCCTCGCCATCATCTCCTTAGCGATTTGGAATACAGTACTGGGGTATGTGTTGGCATACTGTTCCAGTAGCGGAGGGAACCATGAATGATATCGATAACTATGTATATATCATTATCGCCCTGCTGCCCTTGGCAGCCTCTATGGTGGTACTTCAGGTCAATCCATATCATGCTCTAGTCATCCGTGGCATCCTGGGAGCGGTGGCGGCATTGGTATATACGCTTTTGGGGGCGGCGGATGTTGCTTTGACCGAAGCATTGGTGGGTACGATGCTGGCGATTACTCTCTATGCGATCGCGGTGCGTTCATCGCTAGTCATGCGTCTTGGCGTGATCCAAGACTCGGCGATTGAGGTAGATGAAGATTCTCTAAAAGACGAGAAAGGCGATCGCCATTTTGAGCAACTGATGAATAACTTGCGAACCATTTTTGGCAAACGCCACATGCGTCTTGAGTTAGTAACCTACACAAATACGCAGGCTTTGCATCGGGCACTGATGGATAAAGAAGTCCATGCCATCTGTGCCCGACCAGAAAAAAGCGATCAAGACGGCGCAGTGCCTACGGACGAAAAGCAACCCTATCACACCGAGATCAGGGTTCAACGCATCTATGAGATCATAAAAAACGAACTTTCATCACCAGGGACAACCCTGAGCTATGTAAATATACCAGATTCAGGGGAGAAGCATCCATGAAATGGCCGTATATTATAGCAGCGATAGCGCTGTTTGTCAAAATGCTCGTCATCCCCAACCCGGCACCGGACTCGTCTATCTCTATCGTCGAGTCGATTGTACAAGATACTGGAGTGCCGAATGCGGTTTCGGGTATCATTTTCATGAATCGTCTGTACGACACTATCTTTGAAGTAGTAGTGTTTACAATTGCGATCTTGGGTGCTAGTTTTCTGCTGGCGAATGAAAGACCGTCCTGCACAATCTATCAATTCACAGATCAACCATCAATTGTTCTGGCACGTCTGGGAGCGACAATTTCCGCGTTGGTGGGTATAGAACTGGCGATTCGGGGTCATCTGAGTCCGGGCGGTGGTTTTGCGGCTGGGGTAGCGGGCGGAACAGCGATCGGCCTTGTTGCGATTACCTCATCACCGGAGTGGATGCAGGAGATTTACCAGCGCTGGCGCGCCGCTATATGGGAGAAGGTTTCGGTTCTTGTTTTTGTTGTACTGGCGGTTATAACTCTAGCCGGAGTAGAACTACCGCACGGAGAGTTAGGCGCACTTGTCAGCGGTGGGGTTATCCCCATCCTCAATATCCTGGTTGCAGTAAAAGTCGCATTGGGGTCGTGGGCGGTTATTTTGGTTTTTATTCGTTATCGGGGATTGTTGTAAGAGCAGTTACTAGGAGCATCTTTTTAGGAACATTAATGTTCCTAAAAAGATGCTCCTAGTAACTGCTCTTCACGGCATATAAATAAAAAATATTCTAACTTTGCCAAGCGCAGTTTAGATATAATATCAAGTCCGCTTAATCACTTATCATTCCCCAAGAACCCCACCCCGGTAAAGCTACGCTTCACCTCCCCTCCCCGCTTGCGGGGAGGGGATTAAGGGGTGGGGTGCAGTCAACGTGAGAATTAGAATTAATTAACCGGACATGACATAAGAAATACCTTTGGAAACTATTGACTATTGACTAATGACTAATGACTAATGACTAATGACTAATGACTAATGACTA
>JBHYDF010000269.1:0-9861 GCA_051861145.1 Nostocaceae cyanobacterium | reverse complement strand
ATGACAAATGACAAATGACAAATGACAAATGACAAATGACAAATGACAAATGACTCCTAACTCCTAACTTTGTTTAGACAGTTGTGATGTCTTTTTCTTTCTCTGCTAGCAATTCGCCGATTCTAGCAGTGTACTTATCGGTTAGTTTTTGTAGTTTGTCTTGCTGATCACGCGAATCATCCTCAGTGATTTCCGAGCTTTTTTCCATTTTGCGAATGGTATCTAGGGCATCACGGCGGATGTTACGAATGGCAACACGTCCTTCTTCAGCATACTTCGCAGCGATTTTGACTAATTCTTTGCGGCGATCGCTCGTCAAGGGCGGAATATTCAACCGAACTGCCGAACCGTCGTTATTGGGGGTTAAACCCACATCCGACATGGAAATCGCCTTTTCAATTATATTCAAGGTACTGCGGTCGTAGGGCTGAATCAGGATTGTTGTTGCATCCGGCGTACTGATATTTGCCAGTGATTTTAAAGGTGTGGGAGTACCGTAGTATTCCACACTCACCTTATCTAGCAAACTCGCATTAGCGCGGCCAGTGCGAATTGTGTTAAAAGCGCGTTGAGTTGCCTCAACGGTTTTTTGCATCGAACTCTCAGCTTCAGCTAATTTCACAAGAACCTCCCACAAGGGTGCCGATAGATTCTCCCAAGACTGCCCGACGGATATTACCCCGTACGGTTAGGTCAAAAACAAGAATTGGGATATTATTCTCTTTACACAAGGCTATCGCGGTACTGTCCATTACCCGCAAGTCTTGATTCAAAACAAAGCTATATGTAAGAGTGTTGTAACGCTTGGCGTCAGGGTAGATGTGGGGGTCGGCGTCGTACACCCCGTCTACCTTGGTAGCTTTAAAAATAACGTCGGCTTCAATTTCTGCGGCCCTTAAAGCAGCAGTAGTATCAGTGGTGAAAAAAGGATTGCCGGAACCTGCACCAAAAATAACCACCCGCCCTTTTTCTAGATGACGGATGGCACGACGACGTATATATGGTTCTGCTATTTCTTGCATGGCGATCGCTGTTTGTACTCGCGTTTGCACCCCTATTCGTTCCAGCGAGTCTTGCAGCGTCATGGCATTCATTACCGTGGCAATCATCCCAATGTAGTCAGCGGTTGCCCTGTCCATCCCCGCCGACGCCGCTTTGACGCCACGAAATATATTGCCCCCGCCAACGACGATGGCCATTTGAACACCACTGGCTACCACCTCTGCTACTTCTTGTGCTATTTCTTTTACCACTTCCGGATCAATTCCATAGCCCATGTTGCCCATTAAGGCTTCACCGCTCAGTTTAAGTAAAACCCGTCGGTAATGTGTTCCCATGAAGTTACGCTTTATCGAAAAATGTGCAATTGCCTCCATCCAATTAAAGATAACAGTACAGTGACTATCTGTCTCTACTTACGCCATACCAAATAAGTACCTACTGATTGAGTTTCTTTTGGATAAATTTCTTCACCTTTTAACAGGGACGCGATCGCCTTTCTTAGATAAGGCTCTCTTACAGCTGATGGATTTTCCGGATTATCATCAATCTGTCCTCTATAACACACTACGCCATTCCTATCGATCAAGAAAGCCATTGGTGTAATATTTGCGCCAAAGCTGCGAGTCACATCTTGGGTTGAATCCCATAGATAGGGGAAGTTCAATTTAGTAGCCGTTGCAAAAGCCTTCATATTTTCAAAGCTTTCCACAGGTACTTGAGTAGCATCATTGCCATTCAAACCAATTAATGTGAAATTTTCCTCACCGAACTCAGCTTGAATATTTTTGAGCCTCTCTAAATACAATTTTACATAAGGACAGTGGTTAGACATGGAAATGACGCCGACTGCACGAAATTTTTCTAGGTAACGACGAAGATGATGGACTTGCTCATCAATTCCTGGCAGTTCAAAATCTGGTGCGTAACTTCCTATCGGAGTATTAATTGTTTCTAGTATATTCATACTTTTCTAACTCGCAGGAACTAGGAACAAGAAAATATAGTCAAATTTAGCGTCATTTCCCGGATTTAAACCACCCCTTAGCAGATGCTTGATATCCAATTATTTTATAGACCAGTTTCGCCGCCGTAAATTGTGAAACTACTGAATCTGTAAGGGGTGCTAATTCCATCACATCACAACCGATAACATCATAATTTTCACATACACGTTGCAAAAAACTGGTCAGAGCATACCAGTTTAAACCACCTGGTTCTGGTGTGCCAACACCTGGAATTAAGGTTGGATCTATGCCGTCTAAATCGATGGTAAGAAAAACTTTCTTGGTGGGAATAGCCCCAATTGCTCGTTCTATCCAATTTGGATCACTGACAATTTCTCGCGCGCGCAAAACTGTTAATTGTTTTTCTTTAATTAAATCAGCTTCTTCTTTACAAATAGCACGAATGCCAATTTGTACCGTTGGCAAACCCATATCCACAATTCGCCGCATCACACAAGCGTGATTGTAAATAGAGCCTTCATATTCATTACGTAAATCACCGTGAGCATCAATTTGGACTACGGTAAACGGCTCGTTCTTCAAAGCTTGACGATATGCTTCGACAACTCCAGTAGTAATACTGTGTTCACCACCTAAAGCAATGACAAATTTACCATCGCTAATTAATTTGTACGCTGTTTCTTTTGTAACTTTTAACATTTCTTCCGCAGAAACTTGGCGTTCTTGCCGCGTGTCTGCAATTGGTTCGTGCGTATAGATACCCACCTCTAACCCAGTTTCCCGATCTATTTCTTCATCATAATATTCCACTTGATGCGACGCTTCTAAAATTGCATCAGGGCCATTTTCACAGCCGCGACGATAGGTCGTTGTCGCTTCGTAAGCTATAGGCAATATCACCACATAAGATGTATCATAATTAGCAGTAATATCATGACCTAGGAATGGTATGACAGAAGTATAAGTTTGTGCCGGCATAAAACAAATATCTGGTAAAAACACAACAGTAGCGACTCCTAATACTGACATAATCTCAGCGATGAGTACACTATCTCTGTCGAAGCAAGAAGGAAGAAGGAAAAAGGATTTTTACCTGTTCGTTATAAACAAAGTTGACAAACTAAAGAAAATTCCTCTTCCCCACTCCCTCATCCCTAGTCCCTAGCCCCTAGGGCGTGTTTTCAAACTAATCTTTACCCTATTAGTTGAGGTTGGGATCCCCCTAAATCCCCCTTAAAAAGGGGGACTTTGAGAAGATTTCCCCCCCCTTTTTTAGGGGGGACTCGGGGCCCCCTCTGGGGATAGGGGGGAGAGGGGGGGATCTCACAGTTTGAAAACACACCCTAGCCCCTATCCCCTAGCCCCTAGCCCCTAGCCCCCCAAAAGTTTTTTCTTGTAAAGTCTTATAAACTTTCGTCAAAATAAAAGAATCACAATTAAAGAAAAATATATCTGCGTGTCCTCGCTTCACGTTCAAGCATTTTATTGATAGAATACCAATGACCTCCTCCACTTCTGCTTCTGCGATCGCACTTAACCCAACAAAAACCTGGATTTGGCAAGGCTTCCCCATCTGCTATCAATGCCAAGGAACCGATGGGCCGGCTGTAGTTTTGGTACATGGCTTTGGAGCCTCTTGGTGGCACTGGCGGAAAAATATTCCCGTGCTAGCAGAAAATTGCCGTGTCTACGCCATTGATCTACTTGGCTTTGGCGCTTCTGCTAAACCCAAGCCTGGTGAAAATATAACTTACACCTTTGAAACTTGGGGACAACAAATTGCTGATTTTTGTCGTGAAGTGGTGGGTGAACCAGCTTTTTTAGTTGCTAACTCCGTCGGCTGTATTGTGGCTATGCAAGCGGCTGTGAGCAACCCTGATGTTGTTTTGGGAGTGGCGTTAATAAATTGTTCCCTGCGACTGCTGCACGATCGCAAACGCGCTACTTTACCTTGGTATCGTCGTGTAGGTGCGCCCCTGCTACAAAAGGTATTATCAATCAAACCAGTTGGTGAATTCTTTTTCAATCAAGTTGCCAAACCAAAAACCGTGCGTAAGATTCTCCTCAAAGCCTACGCTAATTCTACGGCGGTGACAGATGAACTGGTAGATATCCTCACTTCTCCAAGCAGAGAAGCAGGCGCAGCAGCTGTGTTTCTCGCCTTTACAGCTTATTCTCAAGGCCCCTTACCAGAAGACCTTTTACCTCAACTACCCTGTCCAGCAATCATCTTATGGGGATCTGCTGACCCTTGGGAACCAATAGATTTAGGTAGAGAATTGGCCAATTATCCACAAGTGCATAAGTTTATACCTTTAGAAGGTGTGGGTCATTGTCCCCAAGATGAAGCGCCAGAAATTGTGAATCCAATTATACAAGATTGGATCTGGGAAAGTTCAAGATGTGGATAGTGGTTCATGGTTCATGGTTAATGGTTCATGGTTCATGGTTAATGGTTCATGGTTAATGGTTCATGGTTAATGGTTCATGGCTATTAACTATTAACTATAGGATTACTATTTGATTTTTGAAATACACGTAGGGTGGGCATTGCCCACCATACTTTAGGTTTTGGTGGGCAGTGCCCACCCTACAGACTTAGATTTTTTCAATAATCAAACCGGATTCCTATATTAACCGAATGGCACGCTCAATAAGAAATCTTTTAGCCAAGAACAAGAAATAAATTTCGCAGCAAGAAGCTTAAACCCGTTAAAACGGGTTAAAACTCTTATTTTTAGTTAGCTTCTAGCTAACTTTAGCTTTCAGCGCGAATTTTAATTCAGCGTTTAACAAGCGTGCCATTTAACTATTAACCATTAACTATTAACTATTAACCATTAACCACTTACGGTTCAACAGGGTTTTCCAACAGTTCTGATTGCTGTGACCAATCTTTACCCACTTGGATGCTGATATCAGAACTGATATTACCAGTGCTTTCTACCCGTACTTCTCCTAATCCCAAGGTGCCACGAATTGCTTCAGCACTATCGCCATCCCCCTGCTGAGCGACAATATGAGTAGTGTCTAAGGGTTCACCCCAGCTTTTGGCTATGTAAACGTTAGTGTAACCTGCTTTTTGTAAGGTTGTGATTAAGGGTTGGAGGTTGGTGTTATCATTACCGGTGCTGTCTTGAATTGCTATGCGCAATGAACCTGGGTCAGCCATTTGTGGTACACTATCTGATTCCAAATCAAAGTGCTGAGCCATCATTGCCGGAACGCGATCGCTATCTGGTAGCCAATAGCTAACGTCATACTCACTCTTTTCGCTAAACCGACCGGGCAGCAATAACATTTGCATATTGGAACGATTTGTACGCACTCCAAAACCCGCCAATGCTAATAATTCTTCAACTGTCAAGTTAGTATCAATATTTTCTTTGACTACATCGAGAATTTTCGGCAATTGCGCTACTGTTGCTGGGTTGAGAGACTGATCAATCAATGCCCGCATGACCATTTGTTGGCGTTGAATCCGCCCGATATCCCCATTTTCATCATGACGATAGCGTAACAGTTGTAGGGCTTGGTCGCCGTTGAGATGCTGTTTTCCTTTCTTCAAATTAATGTAGAGGTGCTGGGAATCATCTTGATACTTCATATCTTTGGGAACGTAAACCGTTACCCCTCCCAAAGCGTCAATTAGTTTGCCAACTCCTAAGACGTTAATCCGGATATAGCGGTCAATTGCTACCCCGCCTAAAAGATTGCTAACGGTTTTGGCTGATAAAGCTGGCCCACCTTCAACGTTGGCGGAGTTAATTTTTCTAATACCATGCCCTTCTATTTCTACACGTGTATCTCTGGGAACAGAAAGCATGGCTAATTTTTTCGTCTGCGGATCGAATCTGATTAAGAGCATTACATCAGAAAGACCACCAAAGGAGTTTACCTGGGGCAAGTATCCAAGATTTTTGGTCTCTTCGGGAGCATCTTGGACATCTGGCGGGAGTACACTCATCCCCATAACAAGAATATTAACCGGACGAGTTAACTCTGAAAATCGCAGTCCACTACCAGAGATGCGATCGCTATCAAAAACTGCCGCCTCATCTGGACTGAGATTAGCTTGCATCAAAGGTGTACTGGTTAAAGAAACCGCCAACAGCGCCCCAGCGGTCGCTGATACCATCGCAATTCCGCTCATTCCCACCCAAAACCAAAACCAACGTCCTTTTGTATTGGCGTTTTTGTCGCTTGATTTGGGGCCGGATGCAGATTTTTTTTTGCGCGCCGAACTTCTTTGAATGGTCACAGACTTCCTCACACTTAATCTGAATAATTATTCCCTAAATCTGCCTTCAGGGGGAAGGCAAATTAATCCACAATAGCTATCTCTTAATTATCGGTGCTAAATTTTGTACTTCTGTGTCAAACACAACACATATAACAGTATTTCTCCTACTTTTCGGCTAATCTGGAGACGTTTTATTGAGGTTTTATTTGAAGTATGGCAATATAAACCCACGTTTGACTAGATAGCTGGGGAAATAAATTGAGGATATTGGCAAAATTTAGGTATATATGTTGAATTTTTGGTAGCTATTAGTCAAAAGCCGCAATCACGACAAGTACTTACCAACTACTCGTTCAGCAAAGCGGCTAAACCCAGGTAAGCGTTTAGATTTGCCCCCGACTGTGCCAAGTATCAACCAGAAACTAACCAAAAAGTAGCCAGAGGTGAAAAAGCTATTGAGGATGAGTAGACGCAGCGACAAAAAATTTGAGGTAAACGCCCCAGTGGCTAACAGTGTGTACCCCAACAGCCAACAAAGAGCCAAAGTAATTGACAGGCGACAAGTAGCAAGTTGTTCCCGACTCCCTTGGCGGCGATAGAGAGTCCACAGGGAAGGGAAAAAGCCGATAATGGGAATTAAATACCAAATCAACTGCAAATCGAAGGCAAAGAATGTCCCCGTATCGTTGTGTTTTCCCTTTCCAGTATCCGTCAAGGGTAATGCGTCTATTGAATCAAATTTCTTCATTTAGGAATGTGTGATCTGAAATTAGAGAGATGAATGAGATTGATGTAGTTGAGATAATAAGTTATAGAGAGATTTATATTCAGTTGTATCCGGCAATTGGCAGATGCAGACACGCAAGCTCTTCAACTGGTGGCAAACACTAACACCATTAACGCGAACAGGGGCGATCGCCTTGTTCGCTCCCTTGTTAGTGCTTAATGGTTGGGCGATTTCGGTAATTTTTCATTACTTCCACTCGCTGATAGTCATTTTAGTCGCAGCCTCAGTGCTAGCGTTTCTGCTCAACTATCCCGTAAGCTGGATGGTGCGTCAAGGTGCTAAGCGAGAACAAGTAGCCATTTTAGTATTTTTATTGGCTTTATCAATTTTATTAGCATTAGGTGTTACACTTGTCCCGTTAGCTCTGACTCAAGCTCAGCAATTAGTAGCGCGTTTACCAGAATTGATAGACTCTGGACGCTACCAATTGATGATGTTGAACGAAAAAGCAGATAGTTTGGGATTGCCAATAAACCTTGATGCTTTAGTAGCGCAAATAAACGATCGCGTCAAGGGACAATTACAAGCGATCGCCGGACAAGTTTTAAATTTAGCAGTAGTCACTTTCACTAGCCTGCTAGATTTTCTCCTAACGATGGTTTTGACTTTCTATCTATTACAACATGGAGATGAATTCTGGCGCAGTATAGTAGATTGGCTACCCATCAAATTCCGCCAACCATTTTCGCAAACAGTACGCCTCAGCTTCCAAAATTTCTTCATCACCCAACTGATTATCTCTACCTGCATGGCTTCAGCCTTGATTCCGACATTTTTATGGCTGAAAGTGCCTTTTGGTTTGCTATTTGGCTTAACTATTGGCATCATGGCTCTAGTTCCCTACGGAGGTTCTGTGGGTATTGCCTTGACTACATTGCTGGTAGCCCTACAAGATTTCTGGATGGGGACGAGAGTATTAATTGCGGCAGTAATTGTACAACAAATTCTTGAAAACTTAATTGCACCCCGAATTTTAGGTAGTTTTACTGGCTTAAACCCTGTTTGGGTACTAATTTCTGTCTTAACAGGAGCAAGAATTGGCGGGCTTTTAGGTGTAATCGTAGCCGTACCAACAGCTGTTGTAATTAAAACAGCTTTAAGTGCTTTGCGTGTGTCGGTATCTACTAACAGCGATATAGGTAGCACCGAACAAACTGAATCTAGCCGCAAACAAACCGGGGACACTAGCAACGAAGGTATAACACCGCAACCAAGTGTCCGTTCCATCGACGTAAGCAAACCCGTCACACCAGAAGCATCTCCTCCAACCGCTTAAACCAACCATTTGGTCATTGGTCATTGGTCATTGGTCATTGGTCATTGGTTTTTTGCAAAGGACAAATGACAAAGGACAAAGGACAAAGGACAAATGACAAAGGACAAATTTAAGGTTCCATAATTGAACCCATAAACAAAACACTACCTGTTTGATTATCGCGAATAGCACAGAAAAAGGGACGATTAACAATCATCTCAAATGGTTTTTCAGCAGGCGCAGATACCGCTACGATTCCAGTAGAAGTAGTTGCAGCCGCTTCCGTACCTTCTTCATTTACTTCCACAAAAGTTTTATGCTTAACCTCGCTAATAGCCAAATTTTTGCCCATACCAGAAAAATCGGCTTGGTTGGTGAAAGCCTCACCCATGCCTAAAGCTTTGAGAGCATCATTTAGCGTGACTTCATAATCCATTTTAAAGCGAGGCAAACGAATAGAACCTTCTCGTTTGCTGAACTGAGACATCAATTTTTCCCAATTTTCAGCACTCAAGTTTTGATAAAATGACTTAAGGTTAGAGTTTTCCTTTGGCAGGAAAACATAAAAACTTAATTTACCATCTTTACCATAAGGTAAACTAACCGCTTGAAATTGTTCGTTTTCATGGTATTTGTAGTTTCCCGATTGCGACATCATCGGGAGTCGTTTTTGATTGCCAGAAGCAAGGTAAAAAGGTTGTTGAGCAGTTTGGCTTTTGTCAAATTGATTAGTCCAATTACCTTTGAAATAGATGGCGTTCAGGAGGAATAGCACCTGGTTAGGTTGAATTTTGTCAACTATTTGATTAATTTTGCCGCGAGTATTTTCCGTAACCCAATTGTTGATAACCTTAGCTGCACCCGGTTCTGTAAAGTTTAAATTCGTTACCTTCGCTTGATAAAAATCCTGAGTTTTTTCCAGAAATTCAGGATTAAAACTAACATCTTGATTTGCCCACAACGAGTTAGCAATAGATAATTGCACTTGTGGATCGGGATTTTCTAAAAGCACTTTTTTCAAAGCCGCGTTAGAGGAGTTAATTTCTTGCAAAGTCAACCCCTGTAACTCGAGTGCCTTCGCCATAGCTTGTTTAGTGCTACCATTAGCACCGTTGTAGGTCATATCCAAGGCGATCGCCACACTAGCGGGTGAAACAAAAACGTTTGTATCACTGTCTTGTGTGACAACTTGTGAAAAAAGTTTAAAACCAAACTTAGTATTGGCTGCAATTAGTTTAGTATCAGGTTGTACGGATGTTTTTTCAGGAACAGGAGATTCTGAGCGAGGTGGACGAGATTGGGCGAAAACGCTATTACTACTATTGACTTGGGAGCAACCGATTACGCCCATGAGAACAACGCTAGCAGCCGCCAGAACATAACGCCTCCCCAGACGCACAGCATAGCGTCTTTGTAGGAATTTTTCCCAAGCACTACCAAATTTTTGTTTCATGTTCACACTTGATTCACACCTGAAACGCCAAAGCCTATCTATTGACTATGGCATCTCAGGTGGCGTAGCATCGGGCGGTTACAGTTTTGGCAACAATTTTATTAAGAGTTAGGAGTTAGGAGTTAGGAGTTAGGAGTTAGGAGTTAGGAGTTAGGA
>JBHYDF010000268.1:0-9940 GCA_051861145.1 Nostocaceae cyanobacterium | reverse complement strand
TAGGAGTTAGGAGTTAGGAGTTAGGAGTTAGGAGTTAGGAGTTAGGAGTTGGGAGGCGCGGAGGCGCGGAGTTGCTTGTCAATTGTTCATAATTTTTTCTATGAACCACTATCCACTATCCACTAACCACTAACCACTAACTCCTAACTCTTAACTCCTAACTCCTAACTTCTAGCCATTAGGGATAAATCAAAATCTTGTAGGTTTCCGGAGTTGGTGCGATCGCTTGTTCGACGGCGGCGGATAAGTCTTTTAATGGATAGCGATCGCTAATTAATGCTTTTACATCTATACGGCGATTAAATACAATATCTGCCGATAGATTTTGCAAACGGTAGGATGAACTGTAACTACCCATCAAATCTATTTCCCGGCGATAAAGAATATTCGGGTTGACGGGAATTTCCACTTCATCGGGAAACTCGGCAAAGAAGAGAATTTTACCACCTTTACGGGTACAATCAAGAGCTTGAAAGAAAGCTTTCTCGCTGGGAACAGCCAGCAAGGTGACATCTACACCCAAACCGTTAGTTAGAGCTTTTATTTTAGCTGGTAAATCGGCATCGCGGGCATCAAACGCCGCTTCCGCACCCACACTCAACGCTTTTTCAATCCGGGATGGAAGTAAATCGGTAGCGATCGCCCTTCCCCCAAAATACTTCACCAACATCACAAACATTAACCCAATTGGTCCCGCACCAGTAATCAAAACCGTTTGTCCAGGGGCTATTTGGGCTTTTTTCACTGCTTTGAGACAGCAGTTAGTCGGTTCAACAAAGCTTGCTTCTTCAAAACTTATATTATCAGGAATTGGTATTATACCACCATTCTGGACAATATGTCCAGGAACCTTTACATACTCAGCAAAACCGCCACCACTAGGAGCAAACCCCGCTGTTGTGCAGATATTTTTATAAGTATCGCACATGGAGAAATTGTCATTCATGCAGTAGGCGCAACGCATACAGGGAATGTGATGCATCACCGCCACCCGTTGTCCAACTTGCCAATTTTTTACCTCCGCACCAACAGCGGCGATGGTTCCCGCAGTTTCGTGTCCAAAAATGCGCGGGGGTTCATACAACGGGTAACGAATTTTCTTAATATCCGACTGACACAACCCCACTACCCCAACTTGTACCAGTACTTCATCTGGTTCCAGTGCGGGTACAGGAATATCTTCGTAACAAAGTTGATTAACGCCTCTAAATACTTGTGCTTTCACTTTACTATCTCACCGCTCAACGATTATAGATTTAACATTAGCGGTAAACATTAAGCTATAGGGAGTGGGGAGTAGGGAGTGGGGAGTAGGGAGTGGGGCGTCGGGCAATGGGCATTGGGCAATGGGCAATGGGCATGGGGCATTGGTAAGAAAACCAATTCTTAATTCCCAATTCCCAATGCCCAATTCCCAATTCCCAATTCCCAATTCTCTGCGTTCCTCCGCGTGTACTCTGCTACCTGGTGCGTTTAAAAATCCTGTCCAATGAACACTGTAGCGCTACGTGCTGCTTCCAAAATTGTTAACAAGCCGCTACCAGGATGAACCGCACCACCAATCCAATACAAATTACGAACGCTATCTGAGCGAATGGGTGGACGAAATGGACCAAGCTGACTCCAGTTATGGATAAGATTGAAGACAGCGCCTAAATGAACTCGATAATCATCACGCCAATTTTGAGCGGTGTAACAAGTTTCCGTGACGATATGCTGCTCTATATTTTCATATCCCAGCAGAGACATACGCTTGACAATAAAGTTACGATATGCATTCTGTTTTGTTGCCCAATCAACGTGATAGGAAGTATTGGGAATTGGTACTAAAACAAACAGCGTACTGTGTCCTGCTGGTGCATTGCTAGGGTCTATAATCGTGGGATTGCAGACGTAAAATGGTGGATCTTCTTCATCGAGAGCAGAATCGTCTATCCAAGGGCGATCGCGACGGCGAATATGTTCGGAAAGATAAAGTTGATGATGGGGTAATTCTTCATAACGACGATTAACGCCCAAATACAGCATGAAAGTTGAACAGGAAAACTGCATTTTACTCAGTTTTTCGTCAGTATAGCGACCACGGGCAGACTCTGATAATAAGTGCTTGACACCATAACCAAAATCTGCATTCACGACTACCCCATCTGCGGAAATTCGCTCACCATTCTCTAATTCCACCCCTCGCGTTTGTCCCTGTTCAATCCAAATTTGCTTTACGGCACAATTCAAATGTATTTTTACCCCTAAATCCTCCGCCGCTTTTGCAAAAGCCTTAGCTAGCGCTCGAAATCCTCCTTCTGGATGCCAAACTCCATCTACAAATTCCAAAAAGGGAATTAAGCTGAAAATGCTTGAACAAACACTAGGATGCATTCCCAAGTATTTTGATGAATAACCTAGTGCATAGACAAGCCGCTCATCTTGAAAAAAACGCCAAAAATGCTGATATAAAGTTTCCCACGGACGAAACGGTAACGCAGCAGCAATTTCCTTTGGACGCAGATATCCCAGCGGGGAACGTACTGGTGAACCTAAGTAAGGCTTATATCCAAGTATATTTTTCTGTACATGCTCTGCATACCAACGGTCAAAAGCTTGCGGTAAATCTGGACGCATCTTCGCTAACTGAGCTTTAAAAGCATCTAAATTTGACATCAAATCAAGCTGGCTATCATCCCAAAAACGAATCCGCGCATTGGGGTCAAGTTGTTTGAAGTGAATATAGTCTGATAGCTTAAGTCCAGATTCTGTAAATAATTCCTCATAAACTCGTGGAAGCTGAAGAATAGTTGGGCCGGTGTCAAAAGCATAAGCACCGTCTTCAAAACCGCGCATTCTTCCACCAACGCGATCGCTCACTTCAAAAATTTGCACTTGGTATCCAAGACTAGCTAGCCGCATCGCTGTTGCTAAACCACCTGGCCCTGCTCCTACAATCGCAATTTGTTTTGACATGTTTTGAGTGTTCATTCCACTTTTATATTTTCTAGTTATTTGGAATTTATTTAGTTTATCGTTGTGAATTATGGCTTAAAATTTTAACGCAGAGTCACGCTGAGGGAAACGCAGAGGGACGCGGAGTAAATGTAAGATTTTGTCTTTATTTTAATGAAAATACGTTTTTTCACATTTTTTCCGTATCTTTGGTGTTGCAGGTGCAACTAAGCTCTGATTAGTTAGTTTCTTGATTTCCATTAGTGCTTGTTTTATTGGTATATTTGTACTTGGTGGCATTCGTTTTTATGGGAGTTGCCGCGATTGATGGAAGGATTTTCGCTAAAAGTTGGTGACGTTAGATTCTCTTAGATAAACAGCAGTGCTAGAAATATTAACTGAGGATAAGTTTAATCAAGCTTTGAAAGTTCTTACATCGCGCGATCGCGACCTTGCGTACATTCTCAATACTTTTGGTCATCCCCCTTTTTGGGTACGGGAAGCAGGTTTTGCCACGCTTGTGCAAATTATTTTAGAACAACAAGTTTCTCTCGCCGCAGCGAAAGCTGTTTTTGCAAGGTTGCAAGCCAGGATATCACCAATTACCCCTGAGAATTTTTTTCAGCTTGATGAGACTGAATTAAAAACAATTGGCTTTAGTCGGCAAAAAGCTCTTTATGGACGCATATTAGCAGAGTCTATCATTGCCAAACAATTAGATTTGGCTAGTTTCAGCACAATGGATGATGAAGAAGTCCGCGCTGTTCTGACAA
The DNA here is from genome assembly GCA_051861145.1 of Nostocaceae cyanobacterium. Lineage (GTDB taxonomy): Bacteria > Cyanobacteriota > Cyanobacteriia > Cyanobacteriales > Nostocaceae > JBHYDF01. The sequence continues at coordinate 6,230 of JBHYDF010000268.1, read as the reverse complement.
AGATGAAAGGTATTGGAGATTGGACGGTGGACATATATTTATTAATGGCGTTGCGGCGTCCGGATAGTTTACCGAAAGGAGATTTGGGGTTAATTTTGGCAGTACAGAAGGTGAAAAAATTAGAACAGCGACCGACACCTAGGGAAATAGAATTAATTGCTGAAAATTGGCGTCCTTGGAGAGCAGTAGCTACACGCTTGTTATGGCACTATTATCTTAGTCGCAAAGTTTGACCGCAAGATTTGGATAGATTCAATTATCCGCTTTGCCTATCATTCAAAGCATGAGTAACATCATGTTCAGTAAATTACCCATAACAAACAGAACCCCACCCCCAACCCCTCCCCGCGTGCGGGGAGGGGTGGCGTAGCCGGGGTGAATTTAACCAGACTTTTCACGGGATGTGGAAAATCCGACGAAAAACCTAACCCCCCAGCCCCCTTCCCTACAAGGGAATGGGGAGAATTCAAAGCCTATGGACTTGTAGGAGAGAGGTTTACCTTCTTAGGTTTTCAACATCCCGTGAAAAGTCAGGTGAATTTAACCCCTCCCCGCGTGCGGGGAGGGGTGGCGTAGCCGGGGTGAATTTAACCAGACTTTTCACGGGATGTGGAAAATCCGACGAAAAACCTAACCCCCCAGCCCCCTTCCCTACAAGGGAATGGGGAGAATTCAAAGCCTATGGACTTGTAGGAGAGAGGTTTACCTTCTTAGGTTTTCAACATCCCGTGAAAAGTCAGGTGAATTTAACCCCTCCCCGCGTGCGGGGAGGGGTGGCGTAGCCGGGGTGGGGTTCCGAGGGAATGATGGGTAAATCAACCGAAACTGATATTAGACCAATTTGAAAAATGATTGCAACAGATGGATTTACATAACCCATACACCAGAGAGGGTTTCTCAATCACGCCACTTGCTACAACTTTGGTCACATGAGCAACGCAGTGGCTCCAAAATCTAAAATCAAAAATCCAAAATAGAGTCGGGGTTTTGGCACATCTCATGAATGAAGCAGAGTATTGGCAAGCGGTATTGACAAGAGACATTCGCTGTGATGGCGTATTCGTGTATGCAGTGAAATCAACTGGGATTTATTGTCGTCCATCTTGTCCTGCACGTAAACCACGACGAGAACAAGTTGTTTTCTTTAAATCTCCCCTAGAAGCTGAAGAAAATAGTTTTCGTCCCTGTCGGCGTTGTCAACCTCAAAACCCAACTGCACTTGATTCACAAACAGAAATGGTGCAGCGCGTATGCGCTATTATCGCAGCCAATCCTACAGAGTCTATCACTCTGGCAGCACTTAGCGCACAGGTAAACATTAGTCCCTTCCACTTGCAGCGAACTTTCAAACGGATTATGGGTGTTACACCCAAGCAGTATATGCAAACACTTCGGGTACAGCTTCTGAAAACAGAACTCAAAAGCCAAAATACTGTAATAGATGCTATCTATAATGCCGGTTATGGTTCGAGTAGTCGCCCATACGAGCATAATTTAACACAAATAGGGATGACTCCGCGTACGTATCAACGTGGTGGAGATGGGATGATTATTAATTATGCGATCGCAAACTGCATTTTAGGACGCCTGCTTGTTGCTGGTACTGAACGCGGAATTTGCATGGTCAGCCTTGGTGATTCGGATACTGTGTTAGAAACAGCATTAGTGCAAGAATACCCCGCAGCAAAGATTTATCGGCGTGAAATTACTGAAGATTTGCGTGATGATGATAACTTGGGGAAATGGGCGATCGCGCTTTTGCAATACTTAAACGGAGAACAGCCTAATTCCCATATATCCGCATTACCCATTGATGTACAAGCGACAGCTTTTCAAGCGAAAGTTTGGCAAGCCTTACGCCAAATTCCTTGTGGTAGCACACAGACTTACAGTGAAGTTGCTTGCAATCTTGGTAAACCAAATGCAGTCCGGGCCGTAGCGCGTGCGTGTGCAACCAACCCAGTGTCCTTAATAATTCCTTGTCATCGCGTCGTGCGTTCAGATGGTGGGCTTGGCGGCTATCGTTGGGGTATAAAACGCAAAGAATTTTTGCTTGCACAAGAATCTCAAATTCATAGTTCATAGTTAATGGTTCATAGTTCTCGCGCTATTAACCATTAACCATTAACCATTAACCATTAACTTCTTTTCTTCAGTCTTTTGGATGATTAAAATTAGAAACTAGATAGATTATTCGTATTGAAAAATACAAGCATTCTTAATCTCAATCCTCTCCATAGTTAGAAGTGCAAGCAAGTATGAATAATTAAGTTTGATATTGTGCAGCCAAATTAAAATTCTGATTTTGGGAATTTCAGCCCCAAAAGCCAACAGAGCAATTTTTTGGTGACTTGTATACCACAAATAAATTAACTCATTCACTTTTTTGGAGAGTGATTCCATGCAGAAGACAAACAAACAACAAAGCTTTTTCGTTAAGTATCTTTCCCTCGCCCCTGTCTTAGCAGTTCTTGCAGTATCAATCGCCTTCACAACGTGGGCTTTATTTAACTTCGTTTTCCCGGATCTTCTCTTTCATCCAATGCCATAATTTAGTTGTGAAAAAACACTTCGCCTGAACGTTGAATTGAAAAGTAAAATTTCATTCAGCCATAGCGATTAAAAATCCCGGCTACACAGAAATACACGTAGGGTGGGCAAAACTCACGCAAAGCCAAGGACAGTCGCGTGGGCGGGTTTCCCGACTTGAGCGAACTGTCCGTGCAAAGACGCAAAGAAAATCTTGGCGTCTTTGCGGCTTTGCGTGAGACTCAAAAAAGAATTCATACTCGATTCACTAACGCCAGGATTCCTATATCTTTCGACAAATATACTGAGCATATTCGCTTGTCGGATAATCTTTTTCTACAATCTCAAACCCACTGCGCGTCAACATACCTTCAATAATCCAAGCAAAGGTGCTGTGTTCTTCGCGCACATGCATTTCAAATTCCTCCTTTGTAAAACCCTCACTCGTAGGCTTTGCTACCCTATCTATCCAAGCGTCAATGCGGGAACGATATTCCGGAGGTGGAAACGAAAACACCACGTCACGCAGATAAAAGACTCCTCCTGGTTTCAACATTGAATGCATCCGCAAAAACGCTATCATCTTCCAAAAATCGGGGAGGTGATGTAGTGCAGCTTTCGTAACAATAAAATCAACAGGTTCACCTTGGTGTTCGTAAGTTAAAAACCCAGCCTGATGAAACTCAATATTCCCAACATTAGCAACACAGGCTTTTTGTCGTGCATAGGCAAGCATAGCAGCAGACACATCCACAGCATACACACAAGCGCCTGTAAGTGCAGCTTCAATCGCAAAACTACCAGTCCCTGTACCAATTTCTATTACGGTATGTCCTTGACAAATACCAAGACGTTGAATTAATTCCCGGTTAACCTCCGGTGTATTTGATGTCTGCTTGCGATCGTACGCTTCAACCTGGACTACATTCTCAAAATCAACGCCGACCTGTTTCAATTCATCGTAATACCAAGCAGGAAAGGCTGTCATCTTAAGAGTTAGGAGTTAGGAGTGAGGAGGCGCGGAGTTGTAGAGACGCAACCGGTTGCGTCTCTACAGGAGTTAGGAGTTAAGTAAATTATATCATTTGCCTCTGTTCTTACCCAAATAACCGTATTCAGAGCAAGCCCATAGCAGTCTAAAATAGAAGCCTGAACGAGGATTAGCTACAATATGTGATTTTATGACATCTGCTACTACAACCGTAAAAACTGAGTACGAAGCGATTATTGGTCTAGAAACCCATTGTCAGCTCAGTACAAAAACCAAAATTTTCTCTAATAGCTCCACAGAATTCGGGGCTGACCCCAATACTAACATCGACCCAGTATGTATGGGTTTACCTGGGGTCTTACCCGTTCTCAACGAAAAGGTACTAGAATTCGCTGTGAAAGCTGGTTTGGCGCTGAATTGCCAAATCGCTAAATATAGCAAGTTCGATCGCAAGCAGTATTTTTATCCCGACCTTCCTAAAAATTACCAAATTTCTCAATACGACTTACCCATTGCTGAACACGGCTGGTTAGAAATTGAGTTAGTCGATCAGGATGGGAACCCCATTCGCAAAAAGATTGGTATTACCCGCTTGCATATGGAAGAAGATGCAGGCAAACTAGTACACGCGGGAAGCGATCGCCTCTCCGGTTCTGCCTATTCTCTGGTAGACTACAACCGAGCTGGTGTACCGTTGGTGGAAATCGTTTCTGAACCGGATATGCGTTCCGGACAAGAAGCGGCTGAATATGTCCAAGAGTTACGCCGCATTATGCGTTATCTTGGCGTTAGTGACGGGAATATGCAAGAAGGTTCCCTCCGCTGTGATGTGAATATCTCCGTGCGTCCCGTCGGACAAAAGGAATTTGGGACGAAGGTAGAAATTAAAAATATGAACTCGTTCAACGCTATCCAAAAGGCGATTGAATACGAAATTGAACGACAAATTGCAGCGGTAGAAGCAGGAGAACGCATCATCCAAGAAACTCGCCTTTGGGAAGAAGGCGCTCAGCGTACAATTAGTATGCGCAGTAAGGAAGGTTCTAGCGATTACCGCTACTTCCCAGAACCAGATTTAGCACCGATTGAGGTGTCAGACACACAATTACAAGAGTGGCGAAATCAATTACCAGAACTACCAGCACAAAAACGCCATCGCTATGAAAATGAGTTGGGACTTTCGGCGTACGATGCGCGAGTGCTGACAGAAGAACGTGCTACTGCTGAGTATTTTGAAGCCGCGATCGCAGCTGGTGCTAATCCCAAAGCTGCTGCTAACTGGATTACCCAAGATATTGCTGCTTACCTCAACAAAAATAAACTCAACATTAGCGAAATTTCCCTGACACCTACCAATCTCGCTGATGTCATCACCCGAATTGAAAAGGGTAAAATTAGCAACGCCCAAGCAAAAGAAAAATTACCCGATTTGCTCAGTGGTATTACTCCAGAGAAAGCTTTTGCTGGTCAAGAATTAATCACTGACCCCAGCGTGTTAGAACCCATTGTAGATGAAGTGATAGCCGCAAACCCCAAAGAACTAGAAAAATATCGTAACGGTAACGTCAACCTCAAAGGTTTCTTTGTCGGACAGGTTCTCAAAAAGACCAACAAACGCGCCGATCCCAAGCTGACTAACCAACTAGTAGAGAAAAAGCTCAATAGCTAAATTGGATTTTGGATTTTGGATTTTGGATTTTGGATTGTAAAAACCTTGCTAATTGGGTGTTTTTACAATCCATCTGCCAAAATATTTTTCCAAATGGAAATAGATTTAAACCCGGTTATTCTGTCCAAAAAACCGGGTTTTTATGTCCCCTATTCCCTATTCCCTACTCCCTATTCCCCAACGCCAGTCGCTACAACGGAGGGAACCTCCAAGGGCGCGCTGGCTCCTCCCTATTCCCTATTCCCTATCAAAAAGCAAGCCTTTCATAATCCAAAATCGAAAATCTAAAATCCTGTTAGGGCATTACCCAAGTATTTTCCCGGATATTTCTTCACGATAACTTAACTATTCCTTTACAAAAAGGGGGTAACACCCCTCATACGCAAAATGCTATATTCTGATAAGTAGATGCACCCTGATGATCTGGAGAGCCGCTCAAGCAGCTCTCCTTTTTCTATTTCTGTAATGATTTATTGCTGGTTTTATAAACTAGGTATATGTTAGGGATTAAAATTGCCATGCTAATAATAATTTCTACTTATCGTGTTTTTACGGAGATTCCCTCAAAAGATTTTTTGAAAAAAACAAATGACGGGTATTGCCCCTCATCCCAAAAGTGCTATACTATGATAAGTAGATGCACCCTGATGATCTGGAGAGCTGCCTAAGTGGCTCTCTCTTTTTTTTTAGTTAATGGTTAATGGTTAATGGTTAATGGTTAATAGCCATAGCCATGAACTATGAACAATCAACTATTAACTCTTGACTAATGACTAATTTTTGTTTGTGCTATCTCCGTTACATTTATTCTTGTTGTACTTTTGCTAGAAATTGTTCCAAAGATTTTGACAAAAAAATTAAGTGAGGGGTATTGCCCCCCATCCTAAAAATGCTATAGTGTGATAAGTAGATGCACCCTGATGATCTGGAGAGCTGCCCAAGTGGCTCTCTCTTTTTTTTTGTCATTAGTCAAGAGTTAATAGTTAATTGTTCATAGTTCATGGCTCATGGCTATTAACCATTAACCATTAACCATTAACC
>JBHYDF010000267.1:0-10067 GCA_051861145.1 Nostocaceae cyanobacterium | reverse complement strand
AGGGGCTAGGGGCTAGGGGCTAGGGGCTAGGGGCTAGGGGCTAGGGGCTAGGGGCTAGTGTAAAAATGATTCTCTAGCCCCTAATCCCTAACCCCTAACCCCTAATCCCTAATCCCTAATCCCTAGCCCCTAATCCCTAACCCCTAATCCCTAACCCCTAACCCCTAATCCCTAGTCCCTAATCCCTAATTTGGCTTTGAGAGATTTTTGCAGTCCCCGAAGCATTTTGCCCATCTCATCAGTCTTTCCCAATGTAGTCTCCAATTTTTCCTTGTCTATATATGCCCGTCTTTGGGCTAAAACCAATTGCGTTTCCAACTCTGCTAGTGAACCCAATGCTATCGATAGAAAACGCAAAAATTCTTTGGTTGATTCTCGCGCATGTCCCTCCGCTATATTTGACGGTATTGACACTGCTGCTCGTTGCATTTGACTAGATAGTTGGTATAACTCGTGTTTAGGAAAACTCTCAGTAAGACAATAAATTAGTTCAGCTAAATCCATACTTAACTGCCAAACTTTTAAGTCTCGATAACTCTTAATACTCATTAAAACCTCTAACTTCTAACCCCTAGCCCCTAACCCCTAACCCCTAGCCCCTAGCCCCTAGTCCCTAGCCCCTCTTCTTCCCTTCTTTCCTCATCAAACATTGAGTCTGGTGTTTGAATGATAAATGGTAGTTCCGCTCCCAGAATACCTCGCTTAATACGTTCTGCTGTCTCTGGAAAGACCACAAACAGAGGATATATAGTATATGTCCCCTCACTCAAAATATGGCTGTGGCGAAAAGGCATAAGCCACTCATAGTCTTTATCCAACCAAACCTGTGTTTGTCGCCAACGTCCTAACAAGTCGGAAAAGTCCTCATGGGGACGATGAATAAAGACAAGAATTTCGACTCCTGTTTTAATTTTCCATTCTGGATCGCACATCAAAATTGCTACATCACAAGGTAAACAAGTCGCCTCTGCTACGGTTGTTACTTCCCCACGCAAGCGGACAATAGGCAAGGGGATGGTGATGATACTTTCGTCTGGACGGCGCAAACTGGGAATCATTTCCAGATATGGGCGGTGTTGCTTCAAGAGTGCGATCGCACCCTGATGATTGCTGTATTCCGCCAAGCAGGCTTCATAATGAGATTTTTGTACAGGCATAGTTTAATAAATTAGTTAGGAATTAGGAGTTAGGAGTTAGGAGTTAGGATTTATACAGACGCGATGAATGAGGTTTGTATAAGAGTTAGGAATACAAACTTTTAACTCATAACTCCTAACTCATAACTCCTAACTCTTAAATTCTTAGCCCAAGGCTTCAAATACCTTGAACATAGGCAAGTACATAGACAGTAAAATTACACCAACCATTCCTCCTAAAACCACAATCATTAATGGTTCTAAAACACTGGTTAGTGCTTTTACAGTTTGTTCGACTTCATCTTCATAAAAATCGGCAACTTTCATCAACATTCCATCTAATTCCCCTGTTTCCTCCCCGATACTAATCATTTGAATTGCCATAGCAGGAAAAACTTTTTCTTTTTGTAAGGCAATGCTAATCATGCCACCTTGTTGAATTTCTCCACGCGCACCTTCTATGGCGTTAGCAACTACTTGATTTCCGGAAGTATCTCGGACAATTTCCAAGGAAGTTAGAATTGGTACACCTGAACGAGTTAAAGCACCAAAGGTACGGCTAAAACGGGCAACTGAGGACTTTTGAATTAAGTCACCAAACAAAGGCACTTTCAGGGAAAGACGGTCGATGGTTTCTTTGCCGACGCGGGTTTTATAGTACTGTTTATAAACAAATCCCAATCCGATCAAAATGCCAATAATAACCACAATCCAAAAACTTCGCAAAATTTCACTACAAAACAACATGAACTGAGTTAAAGGAGGCAATTCTGTTCCTAATTCTTTGAAAATGTTGGCAAATATGGGGATGAGAAAAACCGTCATACCGACAAAAATACCGACTGCTAAAACACTCACAACAACTGGATAAGCCAGCGCAGATTTAATTTGGTTTTGTAATCGGGCAACATCTTCTAACAATTTGGCTAAGCGATTTAGTACTTCATCCAAAACACCCCCAACCTCGCCAGCCTGAATCATACTGACATACAAACCATCAAAACAGTCAGGATGTTTACGCATTGCTTCTGAAAGGTTTACCCCGTTTTGGACGTCATTACTAATATCCAAAAGAGCTTGTTTCATTTTTGGATTGCTACATTGCTCGGACAGTACTCCCAAACTTCTAACTATTGCTACTCCTGCATTTACCAAGGCAGCAAATTGACGAGAAAAAACCGCTTTATCTTTAACAGAAACTGAAACGAATGACGTTTGTAATTTTTTAATATCAAAGCCTTGAGATTGTTTTAGGTCTTGGACGACAAAGCCTTGCTGTCTAAGATTAGTACGTGCTTGTGCTATACTTTCTGCAACAATTTTTTCGGTTCTGGATTTTCCTTGCGCATCCCGAACACGGGCAACAAATGTTGGCATGTATTTCCTCTTGTTAGTAGTTAGTAGTTAGTAGTTAGTAGTTGGTTGTTGGTTGTTGGTTGTTCATAGTTCATGGCTATTAACTATGAACCATTAACTATGAACCATTAACTATTAACTACTAACAATTCTTTAATGGGCTTTCACAGCGGCTTTTGCACCTGCTGTTGGTGGTGGTGCAGCAGCACCGATAAGACGTTGTACTTCATCTGGCTTAGAAGTCTTCGACATTGCCGCTTCAAAGGAAATTGTTCCCTGTTTGTACAAATCGGCTAAAACTTTCTCCAGGGTTTGCATTCCTAATTTTCCGCCAGTCTGAATAGCTGAATAAATTTGAGAAGTTTTACCTTCACGAATCAAGTTGGAAATAGCAGGAGTAACTACCATTATTTCCTGCGCCATTACCCGACCATATTCACCTGGTTTGGGGTTTTTCTTTGGTACTAAAGTTTGGCTAAATACCGCTACCAATGAGTTAGACAACTGCACCCGTACTTGAGTTTGTCTATCCGCAGGAAAAACGTCAATAATTCGGTCAACCGTTTGGGCTGCGGAACTTGTGTGCAGAGTACCAAATACTAAGTGCCCGGTTTCAGCGGCGGAAATAGCTAGAGAAATAGTTTCTAAATCCCGCATTTCCCCAATCAAAACAATATCTGGATCTTCTCGCAATGCAGCTTTCAAAGCATTAGCAAAACTTTTGGTATCTTCGCTCAACTGCCGCTGGTGAACGAGGCTTTTAATAGGTTCGTAAACAAATTCAATGGGGTCTTCAATTGTTAGAATATGCTCTGCCCGCGTGCGGTTAATTAAATCAATAATTGCCGCTAGGGTAGTTGTTTTACCAGAACCAGTCGGACCTGTCACTAAAATTAGTCCTCTGGGCTTATCTGCCATTTCTCTTACTACGTCTGGCAAACCTAGTTTTTCAAAGTTAGGAATCTTAGAACTTAATGCCCGCAAACAAGCGGCATAAGTACCACGTTCTTTATAAACATTGACGCGGAAACGTGCTAATCCTTTTACACCATAAGAACAATCTAACTCCCAATTTTGCTCTAATGTTTTGCGTTGGGAATTATTGAGCATACTAAAAATTAGTCTTTGACATTGGTCGGCGGATAGCGCTTCTTCACCAATAGGAGTGAGTTTGCCACTGATGCGGAAATAGGGAGGCAAACCAGCGGATAAATGCATATCCGAACCACCCATTTCTATCATTTGCTCCATTAAATCTTCAATCATCATTTCCATAATTATGCTCAAATTGTTAATTGTTAATTGTTAATAGTTAATGGTTAATTGTTAATTGCTATTAGCCATTAACCATTAACCATTAACTATTAACTAATCTTGAAATCTTGATGTCATGCAGTAAGGACAATCCAGCCATTCTGGTTGCAATCCAGCATTACAAGTCCGGCAAGTAAGACCACTCTTGCGTTTGGCTTTTAACTCTGCTTCCAATCCTGTATCTGTAAAGGTCACACGGTCTACTTCTTCCAGGGTGGTTGAACCTTGGCGCACTAAGTCGAGGCTGTACGCTAGCAAGGTTTTCATTCCTTCTTCTACTGCTACTTCTTTAATGCGTTCTGTTGGTGCTTCTTCGTTAATGAGGGTTTGCAAATTTTCAGAGATTCGCATCACTTCATAAACGCCGCAACGTCCTTTGTAGCCGACACCATTACAAGTTGGACATACATGACCGTTGGCTTTAGCTTCTTGAATTTGCTCTGTGGTGAGGGTGTTGGCTTTGTAGAAAGTTACTCCCACTTCTTGGGAAGTTGATAAACCATAGCGAGCAAGTTCTTCGACAGTGGGAGTATAGGGGATGCGACAGTCAGAACATACACGCCGCACCAAACGCTGTGCCAAAACGCCAATTAGCGAACTGGAAACCATGAAAGGTTCAATCCCCATTTCTCCCAAACGAGCGATCGCACCTGGAGCATCATTGGTATGTAAGGTTGTTAATACCAAGTGACCCGTTAATGCTGCTTCAATCGCTGTTTTTGCCGTTTCCTTGTCTCGCGTCTCACCCACCAGAAGCACATCCGGATCTTGCCGCAAAAATGCCCGCAAAGCAGTAGCAAAATCTAGCCCTTTTTCCCGAATCACCTGCACTTGAGTAATTCCCGGTAAGCTGTACTCAATCGGGTCTTCTACAGTACTAATATTTATTCCCGGATCGTTTCTTTCTGCCAGTGCCGAATACAGAGAGGTTGTTTTACCAGAACCTGTGGGACCAGTTACCAAAATTAGACCAAAGGGACGGCTAACCATCTCTTGAACAATCTGCAAAGTGTCCGGATCGGTAATTAATTTATCTAAGCCGAGTTGAGTTGCAGAGTTATCCAAAATCCGCAACACCACCTTTTCCCCGTAACGACTGGGCAAGGTATTAACACGGAAGTCAACCTTACGTCCCTCGAACATCCGCCTGATGCGCCCGTCTTGGGGTAGGCGTCGTTCAGCAATATCTAAGTTAGCAATAATCTTAAACCGGGCTGTCACCGCTGGAATGATTTTTTTTGGCAGAGGGTCGAAAGCTTCCCGCAATACCCCGTCCTTACGAAAGCGAATGCGTAGGTTCTCTTCCTGCGGTTCTATGTGAATGTCAGAAACTTTCTCATGCAGCGCTTTCGCCAAAATTCTGTTCACCAAATTGATAACAGGGGCATCCTCAGCACCCTTCATCGCCGCCCCTAAATCTGCCTCGGCTTCGTCAGGGGCATCGTCTAGGTTAAGATTTTCTAGATTTTCTAAATCCTGATTGATATCTGTATATTTTTCTTGTTCGAGGTGCTTTTGCCGCACAGCAAAATCATCCAAGTACAGGTTAATTAGCTGCTGGTAATCTTCCTGGGTAATTACCATACGCTGCAATGCCAGACCTTGGGGGCGCAAAATACGGTTCAGGTCATCCGAAGCTTCTAGATTATCTGGATCGACCATTGCCACCAAAACCGAGGGTGGGTTTTGGTCTTCATGTTTCGCCAGTGGTACCAAGCGGTGACGACGACAGATATCCACCGGGATCAGGCTATCAATTAAATTAGCCACCGTTGTATTGCCCACCGGGCTAACTTCCGGATCTAGGGATTCTACGCCGTAAAGTATTTTAAGTTCAAATAACTGTTGTTTCTTATACTGCCTGAGTAACTCTGGTGATAGTTGCCGCCCTGATATTGATTCCAGTACCTCTGTCAGAGGTCTGCCAGACTTGCGGCTTTCGATTAGCGCTTGTCTCATCTGTTCGTTATTAACAAAACCAGATTGCACAAGCTTATTGCCGAAGGGCGAAAACTCTGTTCTGGTAGTGAGAGCGGTACTGCGCCGTTGTGGTGACGAGAAAGACATAAATCAGCTATTCATAGGGGAAACCTCTGATTAGAGTATTCCCAATCTCGGCGGCAGAATTACCATCACCCCCAAGAAATACAAGCGCAAATTTCTCAAATACTGATTAAGAAAATTTCACCACAGATACACACTGATAAATAATCAGTGTCCATCAGTGTCTATCTGTGTCCATCTGTGGTTGTAATAACCAAAAATTTGATTTTTGCAACAAGTCTATTGAAATCCAGATTCGCCAGTCAACAAAGACGCCCAAACTCTACCACTTGTCCCGACGCTGAAACGTGATCGCTAATTGTTAATTACCCAAAAATTCCTGTGCAGCAGGTTTGAGATTTGAGCCGATACCTTTACCCAAGCGATCGGCTTCTGCTTGCACACCCGCACGCACCTGCACCGCAAGTTCTCCAGAATGAATGATATATCACATGAAACGATATACAAAATAAGTAGAAGAATATACTTAAGTATACAGGGTAAACAAGACAGAACGTTCTGTTTGACAAAAAAGCAATATTCTGGTTTTGAAAGCGAGATTCTACTCTTGGCAGCTACTTCACTTACGGGAAGCCGCCCTTGAAATGACAGCCATAAGGCGCTCAGCATTTGTCAAAATAGAGGACGGTGATATCACTTCCAGAAAAAATTTCGGCAACAAAACACGCCTATTGTTGCCAGCCGTGAATGGCGATTAAAGCGGCATAATATCTGACCGCTTTTTGCCTTATCAATTCAATGGCTGCAAAATATGGCCACTAATTGCCTTATTAATTATCTGGGATAAGTACATAGTCACTGACCCCTGGCTCTTGCCTTGGGGCTTGAGAAAAGAAGTCTCACCAGCTTTCTTCATCAAGACTAAAACAGTGTCTAGCTTACGGGTTAACAACCCAAACTGAACTGTCTGGACGTGGTAATCCGAAACATGTTAAGAATGCCTCCCTAGTTTTTAACTTCTGTGGCAGTCAGTAGCGAAGGGATATAAACACGGGTTTTGCAGAGTTCCTGGCTTATCGCGTAAAAACTCTGCTTTTAAGCACGGCAATTAAAATTGTCCGTGTCCGTTTTCCTTTCAGGATTAGAAGTCCTGAATTTTCAACGTCCTGGAGTTTTTTTAGATGATGGACGAAGATAAACAAGTAAACAGTACGAGCGAAAGTAAGGGTGAACCAACAGAGGACAAGCAAGCAATGAATAGTGACTCCCCAGCTTCTATGAACGTTAACGAACCAACAAGCGACGCAACTGAACAAGCGACAGCCCAAACTAACGTATCCGAAGATACAGTTACACCCAATCAAGAGAATGGGGTTGCAACTGCCCAGCCAACTTCAGCTGATGCAGCGACCTTACAACAAATAGAGTCTCTCAAAGCCCAGCTAGAAGACCGTAGCAACCAATATATGCGAATTGCGGCAGATTTTGAAAACTTCCGCAAACGCAATATTAAAGAAAAAGAAGACCTAGAGGTACAGGTGAAGCGGAATACGATTACTGAATTACTAGCAGTAGTCGATAATTTCGAGCGGGCACGAGCGCAAATCAAACCCCAAAACGATGGGGAAATGGCAATTCATAAAAGTTACCAAGGCGTTTACAAATTACTAGTAGATAGCCTGAAGCGCTTGGGTGTATCACCGATGCGTCCTGAAGGTCAACCATTCGATCCTAACCTGCACGAAGCAGTAATGCGGGAACCTACGGATGAATATCCTGAAGGAACAGTGTTAGAAGAGTTAGTACGCGGATATTACTTGGGCGATCGCGTGCTGCGCCATGCAATGGTGAAAGTGGCTGCTCCTAAGGAAGATATGCCACCTTCAGAGGAAAATGAATCTCCTCCAGCAACCAGTTAAAAAGCTTACCTGTCCTTTGTCATTTGTCATTTGTCATTTGTCTTTAGCAATGACTAATGACTAATGACCAAAACTGCTTGGTAAGCCTAGGCAAGCATCGCATCCCAAAACATAAATTAAAAATAATCCGCGAAACATCACATCCGCCGAAATTTTGTAACTCTTCCCCAATGAGGAGCAGAAGCTAACGGCAGGACAGTTAAAAGCCAATATATCACCGCCTTTGAAACTGTCCTCCGGAAGCAGACGCTTAAACTTCGAGGGAGAATTCGTCAGTAAAAATACCGATACACATGGGAAAAGTTATTGGGATCGACTTAGGCACTACCAATAGTTGCGTCGCAGTTTTGGAAGGTGGTCAACCAATCGTGATCGCTAATTCAGAAGGCGGACGAACCACTCCTAGTATTGTAGGTTTTGGCAAGGGCGGTGAGCGCTTGGTCGGCCCACTGGCAAAGCGTCAAGCTGTAACTAATGCTGAAAATACAATTTACAGTATTAAGCGATTTATCGGTCGTCGCTGGGATGACACAGAAGCAGAACGCGATCGCGTACCGTATAACTGTGTCAAAGGTCGAGATGATACCGTTGATGTCCAAATTCGCGGACGAAATTATACACCCCAAGAAATTTCCGCGATGATCCTGCAAAAACTCAAACAGGATGCGGAGAACTTTTTGGGTGAAGCAGTAACTCAAGCTGTAATTACCGTACCTGCTTATTTCACAGATGCGCAAAGACAAGCAACTAAAGATGCTGGTACCATTGCTGGACTCGAAGTACTGCGGATCATCAACGAACCAACCGCAGCGGCTTTAGCTTTCGGGTTAGAAAAACAAGACCAAGAGCAACTAATTCTAGTATTTGACTTAGGCGGAGGCACTTTTGATGTATCCATCCTCCAACTTGGGGATGGCGTATTTGAGGTGAAGGCGACTAGTGGTAACAACCACTTGGGAGGGGACGACTTTGATAACTGTGTCGTCCGCTGGATGATGGACTGTTTCCTACAGCAAGAGAAAATAGACCTTGCTGGTGACAAAATGGCGCTGCAACGCTTGCGAGAAGCTGCGGAAAAGGCCAAGATTGAACTCTCCACCATGGTGAGTACTTCAATTAACTTACCGTTTATCACCGCTAATGAAACAGGTCCTAAACATTTAGAGATGGAACTAAGCCGCGCCAAATTTGAAGAACTGGCGGGTCATTTAATTGAAGCTACTATTGAACCGATGGTTCAGGCACTAAAAGACGCAGACCTGAAGCCACAAAACATCGATCGCATTATTTTAGTAGGCGGTTCTACCCGTATTCCTGCCGTCCAAAATGCCTTAATAAAATTTTTCAATGGCAAAACTCCCGATCGCTCTATCAATCCTGATGAAGCAGTAGCACTGGGAGCAGCGATCCAAGCAGGGGTATTGGGTGGTGAAGTCGATAATCTCCTATTATTAGATGTTACGCCCCTATCGCTGGGAATTGAAACTTTGGGAGAAGTTTTTACCAAAATTATCGAACGAAATACCACAATTCCCACTAGCAAATCACAAATTTTTTCCACAGCAGTTGATGGGCAAACCTCGGTGGAAATTCACGTCCTCCAAGGTGAACGAGCAATGGCACGAGATAACAAAAGTTTAGGTAAATTCCTACTAACAGGAATTCCCCCTGCTCCCCGTGGCGTGCCGCAAATCGAAGTAAGTTTTGAAATTGACGTTAACGGCATCCTTAAGGTTTCAGCACAAGACAAAGGTACAGGTAGAGAGCAAAGTATTCGTATTACTAACACTGGTGGTTTGAGTGGCAATGAAGTAGAACGGATGCGGCAAGAAGCGGAAGTTTTTGCCGAAGAAGACAGAAGACGCATTGAACTAATAGCACTGAAAAACCAAGCAGACAACTTGTTGTACAGTTACGAATCGACTTTAAAAGATAATGCCAACTTCATTACCGAGCAAATGAAAGCCTTGGCAGATGAAAAACTTGCTCAAATCCAAGCTGCAATGGCTGATTCTAGTATTTCTGTAGTCGAATTCAAGCAGCGTTTGGACGACTTCCAGCAAACTCTGTTTGCCATTGGTGCGGATGTCTACAACCGAGTTGGCAACAACCCAAATGATGAAGTCACCTCCATCGATGGTTCCTTTACCCCGGAAATATCTCAACCATCGAATGGAACCCTCACCCCACAATTTAACTTTGATTTTGAAGAAGAGAATACTCTACAGGCTGATTACGAGGCGATAGATTAGGGCATTGGGCATTGGGAATTGGGCAAAGGGCATGGGGCATTGGGCATTGGGAATTGGGCAAGGGGCATGGGGCATTGGGAATTGGG
>JBHYDF010000266.1:0-10117 GCA_051861145.1 Nostocaceae cyanobacterium | reverse complement strand
ATGAACCATGAACCATGAACCATGAACCATGAACCATGAACCATGAACCATTAACTATGAACCAAAATCCAAAATCTAAAATCTAAAATCCAAAATAGTATTAGGTTCCAATTACATAAATTCAAACTAGATGCAGCTTTACCCTCTATTTCCGGTTTTGCACCCTATTCTCAAACCAACCTTTCCCAAGTGTCTTTGGGGAGGCGATCGCCATTCCAAAGTTGTCGCCCTGTCTTTTGATGATGGCCCCCACCCGCAATACACACCACAACTATTGCAAGTTTTAGACCGTTACCAAATTACAGCAAGTTTCTTTTGGTTGGGCGCTTGTGTTAATCGTTCACCGGAAATAGCAAAACAGATATGCGATCGCGGACATTGGATCGGACTGCATGGATATGATCATCGCAATTTTCCGATGCTGTCTCCCAATGACCTCAAGTACAGCTTAGAAAAAACCCAAGCTGCCATCTACAATGCCTGTAATTTGTTACCGCAGCAAGTACGTGATGTCAGACCCCCAAACGGGTTATTTACACCTAAAACTTTAGATTATTTACACCAGTGGAATTACCGAACTGTTATGTGGAGTGTTGTACCAGAAGATTGGGTACGTCCAGGAATTACTACAGTTGTAACAAGAGTTCTCAATGAAGTCCAAAATGGCTCAATAATTGTATTGCATGACGGAGCGTGCGGCGGACAAGATGTTGCCGAAATCACACAAATTCTTATTCCCCAGTTACTACTACAAGGCTATCAATTTGTGACTATAAATACCCTCTGGCAGCAACCCCGGAGATGAGAGAAAGGGACATTGGGCATGGGGCATGGGGCCGAAGTGCATTGGGCATCGGGCATCGGGCATTGGGCCGAAGTGCATTGGTAAAAACTAATGACTAATGACTAATGACTAATGACTAATGACTAACTTGCCGCTTTTGAGCAGTTTTTGAGTCAGGACTAGCCTTTGGTGAAGACTCTTCAGTTCCCAACAAATTATGTATATCGCTTAAGGAACTAGGTTTTGCAGGTGGTTCTTCTGGCGACTCGTTTACATACTCAATCAGGTCTTTTACTTGGCAATCCAATGCTTCGCAAAACCTGATAATTCTTTCTATCTGTTCTGTCCCTGTCCTACCACTCTCCCAATTTTGGATAGTGCTTTCCGTCACGCCTACAAGACGTGATAGCTCCAGCTGGGTTAGCCCTGCTTTCTCGCGTAGAAAAGCGATCCTTGGTTTTGCCTTCTGTTTCACAGCTACAGCACTTTTGGTTTACCTATAGTCGTAGATCCTAGCATCAAAAAAAAATCTTGCACCTAAAAAATTTAACCAAATCCTATTGACACCCCTAAAATCTTTGGTTAAAAATATTAAGTGTAAGGCTCACACCAATAATCTCTTGCAAAAGAAACTTTTGCAAGAGATGGGAAAAGGTGAAAGCGCAGGGAAAAAATAATCCCTTTCATCTTTCACTCTTTCCTTTTCCCGGACTTCTGTAAGAAGTTTCTTGATGGAGAGCCAATCAGAGGGCGGATAAAGTGCAAAAACTCATCTTCTTTAAAAATTTTTTAGACGAATCCGGAATGATGCAAATTGACTTTGTAGCTCTCATTACGAAAACAATAAAGGGTGTTCACCCTCTGACCAAGACACAACACACAACACGCAAAACATAACTTACATTGATAGGGTCTAAATATATGTTGAAGAAGTCTTTTGCTTTCGGTTTATTGGCTGCTGGTATGATGATTGCTCCCGGTGCAGCTTTTGCAGGTGATCAAGTTGCAGGTAGCACCAGCGTCACCAACCAAAGCACTGTTAACAATGGCGCTCATAACGTTTCTGGTCAAACTGCTAACACCAACACCGTTCAACAACAGATTCAAAACAGCTTTTGCAAAAAGACAGGTAATCAAGTTGCTGGTGCAACCTCAGCTACCGGTCAAGCTGCATTAAACAACGGTTTTGGCAACGTTTCTGGTCAATCTTCTACTACCAATACCGCTCAGCAGCAAGTTGCTGATGCTCAAGCCAAGTTCTGTGGTTACTAGAAATAATAGAGCCTGAATTAGGTTCTAGACCAAAGTTTTATTAATGATTGGAGCTAACAAGCGTTGCTGACTCTGTGAAAACAACTAATCTATAATCCTGACTCTAGCAACGCCAGCTGCTCTTTTCCTTAAAACCCAAATTTTTTGGTTAAATAAATTAAGGGCAGAAACTCACCTCTAAGAGGTGAGTTAATTAGAGGGCAGATTATAAGCAATCATTCAGTTTTCCAAAATTTTTCAATCGAATCCGGAATGACACGACTTAACTTTGTAGCTGTCTATATCACAAGAGAAAAATAGATTTAAATTATCAGGGCTTGCTCTTCAACACACAACACACAACACACAACACGCAACACACAACGAATGGGATCTAAATATATGTTGAAGAAGTCTTTTGCTTTCGGTTTGTTGGCTGCTGGTATGATGATTGCTCCTGGTGCAGCTTTTGCAGGTGATCAAGTTGCAGGTAGCACCAGCGTCACTAACCAAAGCACTGTTAACAATGGCGCTCATAACGTTTCTGGTCAAACTGCTAACACCAACACCGTTCAACAACAAATTCAAAACAGCTTGTGCAAAAAGCCAACGGGTAATCAAGTTGCTGGTGCAACCTCTTCTACTGGTCAAGGTGCATTGAACAACGGTTTTGGTAACGTTTCCGGTCAATCTTCTTCTACCAATACCGCTCAACAGCAAGTTGCTGATGCTCAAGCCAAGCTCTGTGGCTACTACAAATAACTAAGCATTAGTCTTTGATTTACAAGCGACACAGCTAAATTTCACGACACAACA
The DNA here is from genome assembly GCA_051861145.1 of Nostocaceae cyanobacterium. Lineage (GTDB taxonomy): Bacteria > Cyanobacteriota > Cyanobacteriia > Cyanobacteriales > Nostocaceae > JBHYDF01. The sequence goes on along the minus strand of JBHYDF010000266.1, from coordinate 7,266 downwards.
CACAACACACAACGAATGAGGTCTAAATATATGTTGAAGAAGTCTTTTGCTTTCGGTTTATTGGCTGCTGGTTTGATGATTGCTCCTGGTGCAGCTTTTGCAGGTGATCAAGTTTCAGGTAGCACCAGCACCACCAACCAAAGCACTGTTAACAATGGCGCTCATAACGTTTCTGGTCAAACTTCTGACACCAACACCGTTCAACAACAAATTCAAAACAGCTTCTGCAAAAAGACGACAGGTAATCAAGTTGCGGGTGCAACCTCTTCTACTGGTCAAGGTGCATTGAACAACGGTTTTGGTAACGTTTCCGGTCAATCTTCTTCTACCAATACCGCTCAACAGCAAGTTGCTGATGCTCAAGCCAAGCTCTGTGGCTACTACAAATAACTAAGCATTAGTCTTTGATTTACAAGCGACACAGCTAAATTTCACGACACAACACACAACACACAACGAATGAGGTCTAAATATATGTTGAAGAAGTCTTTTGCTTTCGGTTTATTGGCTGCTGGTTTGATGATTGCTCCTGGTGCAGCTTTTGCAGGTGATCAAGTTTCAGGTAGCACCAGCACCACCAACCAAAGCACTGTTAACAATGGCGCTCATAACGTTTCTGGTCAAACTTCTGACACCAACACCGTTCAACAACAAATTCAAAACAGCTTCTGCAAAAAGACGACAGGTAATCAAGTTGCGGGTGCAACCTCTTCTACTGGTCAAGGTGCATTGAACAACGGTTTTGGTAACGTTTCCGGTCAATCTTCTTCTACCAATACCGCTCAACAGCAAGTTGCTGATGCTCAAGCCAAGCTCTGTGGCTACTACAAATAACTAAGCATTAGTCTTTGATTTACAAGCGACACAGCTAAATTTCACGACACAACACACAACACACAACGAATGAGGTCTAAATATATGTTGAAGAAGTCTTTTGCTTTCGGTTTATTGGCTGCTGGTTTGATGATTGCTCCTGGTGCAGCTTTTGCAGGTGATCAAGTTTCAGGTAGCACCAGCACCACCAACCAAAGCACTGTTAACAATGGCGCTCATAACGTTTCTGGTCAAACTTCTGACACCAACACCGTTCAACAACAAATTCAAAACAGCTTCTGCAAAAAGACGACAGGTAATCAAGTTGCGGGTGCAACCTCTTCTACTGGTCAAGGTGCATTGAACAACGGTTTTGGTAACGTTTCCGGTCAATCTTCTTCTACCAATACCGCTCAACAGCAAGTTGCTGATGCTCAAGCCAAGCTCTGTGGCTACTACAAATAACTAAGCATTAGTAAAGTGGGCAATATTGCCCACCCCACGAAATCAATTTGATACAGATGCAGTTAAGTAGTTAGTGTATTAAGAAGGCGTTGCAGACTTTGTGGAATTAGACAATTTATTTTTAACCTTAGCAACGTCATCTGCTCTTAACTTTACTTTAAAACTTAAAATGTTTGGTTAAAGAAGTTAAGCAGAAAAAGTTCTACAGTAAAAGATACACCAACTCAAAGGTGTTTCTCTTTAATCAACAACACACAACTTAGGGAATACACGAGAGGTTTAAATATATGTTGAAGAAGTCTTTTGCTTTCGGTTTGTTGGCTGCTGGTTTGATGATTGCTCCCGGTGCAGCTTTCGCAGGCGATCAAGTTACAGGTAGCACCACCGTCACTAACCAAAGCACTGTCAATAATGGTGTTGGTAACGTCTCTGGTCAAACTGCTGAGACCAACACTGTCCAGCAACAAATCAAGAACAGCCTTTGCGGACACACAGGTAATCAAGTTGCTGGTGCAACCTCGGCTACTGATCAAGCTGCATTAAACAACGGTCATGGTAACGTTTCCGGTCAAGCTGCTACTACCAATACCGCTCAGCAACAAATTGCTAACAGTTCCAATCCTGCGTGCGCTTACTACCGCTTCTAAGCATCAGCCTTTAGCGCGCGAAACTCACGGCGTTGCTTTCTAAATTTGGCAACGCCAGTTCTCAACAAACAACTCACTCACACTAATGAGGTCGAAAGAAATGATGAAGAAATCTTATACTTTTGGTTTATTAGCTGCCGCGTTAATAATAGCACCTACTGCTGCCTTTGCTGGACAACAAGACCAAAATAATACACAAATTCTGAATCAAAGCGCTACAGTTGGTGGTACGAATAATTCCGTTAATCAACACGGTTCTCAGTTAGGTATCCAAACTCAAACTCAGTTGGGTAATCGCTGTAACTCTGGTTCCCAAAGAGCAGATAATCTCCAGGTGATAAACCAAGACGCTGCTGTTTATGGTCGGAATAATCACGTTAACCAAGATGCTATCCAAAAGACAATTCAAAGTCAAATTAATGCAGCTAAAAATGGTCATTGCCGATAGAATTTAACAAAAATAGCAAAACTTTCAAGCCAACAATTGCTAGTAAATGCTAACTAATAGCAATTATAGGTTTTCCCGATTTCCTAGTAAATATTACCTCAAAAAATCGGTTTTTTCTCTAGTAGAGTGATGAAGCCATGCTTAACAAAAAAATCATTTCACTATTCGCGCTCTCTGCAATGTTGGTACTACCTGCTGGAATTGCCAATGCTAATGAAATGAAGCTACAAACTGGAAATTCTAAGTTAACAATTAATCAGGACGGTAGCATCAATATTCAAACCAATTCGTCCGCAGGAACAACAGTTATACCTGGTAGGGTTCAAAAACACAATATTTACACCAGGCCAAACGTACGGATTCAACAAAATCGTATCTATGGAATTCGTAAATATCCTACGGTAAAAACGCCTACCATGCAATGCAGAGCCAATCAATCTTCGCGTAGTATTACTCAACGCAATAGCTCTGGTACGACAGTGAATCGTACTTATAGTTCTACAAATTCAACAACTTGTCAATAGTCAAAACCTTCAGATTGGTTTTGAATAGGAGTTAAACATGAACTTCAAGTTACTTTCTCTCAGCTTATTTTCCTTTGCTACTGTATCTGCTTTCATTCCTGCGCTAACTCCACAGGCGAAAGCTGTATGTGTTGCAACTGATGTCGGCGTGCAAGTGGCAATTCGCGATCGCAATAAACCCCCCACTCAAGTTAATAACGTCAATCAAAACATTGACCCCAACTGCTTTGGTAACACCTCTACAAGCACAGGAACCCAAACTTCTGTAGGTGGTGGTAACACTACTCAAATCCGCAATAGTGACCACAATCTTGGTCCTGGTCAAAACCCTACTGGTGTGAAAACTCCCAATATCAAAGTACCAGTAAATGTGCAAGTAGATGTTCCAGCTTTTCCCACTCATCCCACTCAGAAATAAGTAAGATAGTTAATAAGGGTGTATGTCATCCTTCTCTTCCGAAGTCCCTGAATATAGGAACTTCGGCTTAATTGCTCTTTAGGTTTTAGAGGATGTTTGAAAATAACTCATTTGCAGATCCCCCTAAATCCCCCTTAAAAAGGGGGACTTTGAGAATATCTTCCCTTAAAAAGGGGGACTTTGAGAATATTTTCTTCCTTAAAAACAGTGAGTTTGAGAATATTTTCTTTCTTAAAAACGGGGAGTTGGAAATTTCCCCCCTTTTTAAGGGGGGTTAGGGGGGATCGAATAATTTTGGAACATCCTCATTAGCAGCAATTAAGATTTTTCTTTATTCTCATTCAGCAGGTAAATAATTTCTATACCTGCTGCTACCGTAAACCAGCTATGAAAAAGCTAATATTTTTTGTGTGCTGCTTCGCTTTGATAGTTACCTCCGCAGCTTTGGCTCAAAATTTCATCTACAACAGTCAGAGTTCCTCTGTGAACGTAGACAACAATAGCGATATGAATAGTTCCAGCACCTTTAACCAACAATCTAGTTCTAGTTCTAGTTCTAGTTCTGGATACCAAAAAAATTCACTCAATGTGAGCGCTGTTAATCTTAGTCAACCCCATATTTTAAGGATTAATACTTCAGGCTCTCAATTGAGTGGTGAAATTACCATCAATGGTAAAGTTGTGAAACGGCTAAATAACAATCAGGCGGAAATTAATTTGTCACCATTTCTCTCAGTCGGTGAACATAAAGTTGAAATTTCTGGTCGCTATGCTCCTGCTTCATCGGCTGTAAGTGTAGAAATCAGCGCTCCCGGTACCAATGTCACTCAACAAACTAGTGGCAATGGAGTTTTAAACTATACTCTCGACCTGAATATACAGTAAGGCTACACGTTAAAAAGTAAAAAGATAAAAGTAAAAAGTAAAAAGAAAATCCCCATAAATAAATTGAGGAGATTTAAAAGGAACGCAAGCGCATTGCTAGCGCAGCGCGTCTCTCAAAAATTATTTTTACTTTTTTCATAAATCAATAATGGTGCATTCAAACCCAATATTTTCTTTTTCTTTCTTTTTCCTTTTTACTTTTTACTTTTGCCTTGTTTGGTAAATTATTTAGCCAATCTGCTAGATTTGAGTGTTTGTAGCTGACTTTCTAGGTTTGCGCGCAACCACAATTCTGCTACTGACCACACCCAAGTTTTATTTCCTGCTTCCGTAAAATTATCTAGGTTATGAGTAACAATCGCATCTAGTTCTTCATAACTGGCACAGATTAGCTCTACAGCAGATTCAAAATCTTTGAGGGGAGACGAGCGTGCTTGCTGGAGTATAGTTTGATTAACAGCACAAATCTGTATTTTTTCTTGTAACCAATCGATTACCATTTCCGCAATTTTATTATCCCGCAAACGGCTGGCATACATGTATATTTTTTGCCATCCAATATCTGTTATATGCATCTGAATCAATGGATGTACTCTATCCAATAATTTGCCGACATCCCCTTCAAAGGTGTTGCGATTCATCAACGCTTCTAAGATTAAGTCAGCATCAACTAGAATTTTGATCACTTTCAATCCCCCTGATTGACCGATCAATGTAGCGTAATCTGAGATGGATATACCGGATCTCACTTATTTAGGAACATATTTATATACAAACTGTAGAGACTGTATTTCCGATTTCTGCAAAATTTTTGCCACAACAATTCATTTTCTATAAAAACGACCGAAATTTGATATAATAACTGCCTGGTAATGGATAGCACCGCTGTAAAGTCACAAGTCAAAAGCTCACAATTCTTTTTCTCTATAGCTTTTGACTTAATTGCTGGCAGATAAGTTATACCATTTTAGATTTTGGATTTTAGATTTTGGATTGTAAATAGCTTGCAAAGCTTGCTGTTTTCGCAATCCATCTATCGCAAATCTTTTCCAAATAATATTAGAGGATGTTTGTAAAGTATTGGGCGATTAGAAATCGCGACTACACAGGCAAAGCCCACCTGCGTGGGCTAAGGTTAAATCAAGGTTTTTAACCTTTGCCTTGCAGGTTTTGTTTGTGTAGCTGCGATTTCTAATCGCCAAAGCAAGTATTAAATCAAACTTTTCAAACATCCTCTTACTTCTGCGAGTTTGCACTTTTGTGCTGTTCGTTTTATTAGTGTCCGTACTTCCTTATGACGACAAACTATTTTTGTAGTTCCTAGTTGCCAAGATATTTATTGACAGGATGAATAAATAAGGTAAAGTGTTCTATCACTTTGTTTTTCTCTATCCATAGAGGTATCAAAAGGGGAAATTTTCAAAAATATTTAAATAAAAAACTTCAATCTTAGCATTAAACTGTCGAAATAAATTTAAAAAAATTACTATGATGTGTTGTGAAACTTATATGAAATTTATAAATTACGTCCGATTCATTTAATTTAAAATATCTAAGTTATTTTTTTCTTAATGCGGATGCGGGTTAATTTTTGGGTTTTAGCAGTAAATAATATAGTTGTCCATCGCTGACTGTGACACCAGCGCGATCGCCTGCTACTTTCCCAGTACCCAAAAAATAGTCCACCCTTCCTGCACCTTTAATCGCGCCTCCTGTATCTTGGTCGAGAACATAACGGCTAACTATACGATGTTCCATTTTGCTGTTACCATCAACAAAGGGGAACTCAGCACGAATCAAGGCTAAAGCTCCTGGAGGCATGAGGGATTTATCTGTAGCAATGGAACGTTCTGCTACAAGTGGGACGCTGATAGAACCGGTAGCTGGCTTACCGTAGTTTTCTTTGAAAAACACAAAACTCGGATCGCGAGGAATATATACGTTTAATTGTTGGGGATATTTCTGGAAATAGTCGAGAATTTTTGGCATTGTCAATCCCTCTAAGGGAAGCTTGCCATCATTCGCTAGTTCGCGCCCTATACTTTTATAAGGATGATTAGTATCTCCGGCGTAACCTACGGTTGTTTGCTTACCGTCGGGTAGTTGAAGCCGCGCCGAACCTTGAATTTGAATCATGAATGGTTCTAGGCGATCGCGAAACCAAAACAACTCTAACCCCTTAAGCTTACCCTTTGAACCTTGCAAACCATCAGCCCCCTCTAATTCTAAGCGTGTGGGATGAGGTTTTTCCCAAGATTTTAGATTGGGTGGTAAGCGATAGATAGGATAGCGATACTCTGATGTGCGAACACGACTAGCAGCATACATTGGCTCATAATAAGCGGTGAACAAAACCGTACCTTTTTTGTCTCTTCCCACAGACTGATAAAAGACAAACTCTCTGGCGATCGCTGCATTCAATTCCGCAGGGGAGTTAGATTTGAGCAATAATTGCCGAAATCGCTTTAAACTGTTGATGACACGTTGACGGGTAATACCAGGTACTTTGTATCGCTTGTAGGTAGCTTCGGATCTATCTGTTTGCAAATATTTCAGACTGCGATCGATAGATGTTAATAATGCCTTTTTGTCAGGTGATTTATTATTTTCACCCCATATTTGCTGATCCAAACAAGAAGCATCATTCTCGCAACAAGGAAAGGGTGATTTTTGTAAGGGTAAAAGTGGCGCTGGTGCTGTTGGTTTTTGAGTAGATGTATTTTTATTTTGGCTAGGAGGGGATACTGATAATTGCCACTTTTTCACCCGACATTCTGGCGGACTGAGTTCTCTTTGCTCTAATGGTTGCATGGGTATTAGGAAAAGCAAAGGGGCTATGATGGGGAGGGTGAAGGTGATGGGAGTAAGTGATTTTTTCATGTGTAAGTGGTTAGTTGTAGGGTGCGTTAACACACCTGATTTTAGCGGTACATTAGGGCGAATTAAGTTAATTATTGGGTAAAAAGTTACAAAGATGGTAGGTTATGACATACCTGATATCTTGCACCAGCAATGAGCCGTGAAATAAATTTCCACACTTTAGCTTAAACCCATTAAAATGGGTTG
>JBHYDF010000265.1:0-10122 GCA_051861145.1 Nostocaceae cyanobacterium | reverse complement strand
TTTCTCTAGAAACAGGCTGTTCATCCTCTAGAACTTTTTCTGTGCTTGGGGGTTTAGTTGGCTCTACAACTGTTTCTCTAGAAACAGGCTGTTCATCCTCTAGAACTTTTTCTGTGCTTGGGGGTTTGGTTGGCTCTAAAACTGTTTCTCTAGAAACAGGCTTTTCATCCTCTAGAACTTTTTCTGTGCTTGGGGGTTTGGTTGGCTCTAAAACTGTTTCTCTAGAAACAGGCTTTTCATCCTCTAGAACTTTTTCTGTGCTTGGGGGTTTGGTTGGCTCTAAAACTGTTTCTCTAGAAACAGGCTTTTCATCCTCTAGAACTTTTTCTGTGCTTGGGGGTTTGGTTGGCTCTAAAACTGTTTCTCTAGAAACAGGCTTTTCATCCTCTAGAACTTTTTCTGTGCTTGGGGGTTTGGTTGGCTCTAAAACTGTTTCTCTAGAAACAGGCTTTTCATCCTCTAGAACTTTTTTCCGGCTTGGGGGTTTGGTTGGCTCTAAAACTTTTTCTCTAGAAATTGGCACATTTTCCCGATTAACGGCAGCAGCATTCCATCCATTCATAATTCTGTAATGGCTAAAACTTCCCTTGAGCACAATAGTTGTCAACTGCCCCTGGCATGGTACTATAAAATCAAAGATTTAATGTCCTCACTACTGTTAGAGTCAATTAAAATTTTGATTATAAGAGTAACATTAAATTAAAAACTTGCTAGAGAAATATGCTTAATTTTTGTAAAGCTCTTAGCGATACAATGAAAACCTACGGCATAAAAGGGACGTGGGTAGCAGAAAAAGCTGGGCTAACCAATCAGACAATCTCTAATTTCTTAGTGGGTAAAACGCAGATTAAGTCCCAAAGTCTGGAAAAAATTATTAGCGCACTACCACCAGATGCCCGTGATTACTTTTTTCAACAACTACACCCAGTAAATCGGGATTTCAAATCGCTAATTCTGCGTGCAACTAACGATGAAAAAGCAGAGATACTGCGAATTGTTGCAGCTTCTTTAAGTTCAGGCATAAAGACTTCCAATAAAGACTTACCGATGGCAGTATCAATTTGAATGTTAAAAGAGATTTAACAACAGGCTCGAGCCCATGAAGACTGTTGGCGAATTGTGATCGCGGCTTGCACCGGATGGCTGCATGGCGATCGCCTAATTTGCGACGGGCAACGCGGGTCGGCAGAAAATCTTCGATTTTCTGCCCCCGCCAGGCGCGAATAAAGTGCGATCGCTATTCTCAAAGCCGACTCGATGTCGTAGCGTCTCACCCACAACAACCAAGAGCTTCATGACTTTCGAGTGGGGAATTACAGTCAATGCCTCCGGCAGCATTTAAGCGCAAATCAACGAGCGATTGAGAAGATTTGAGGTCAGGCTTTACTATTGAACCATCTGTTGTTGTGAGCCTCGCACAACCATACAAAAGTGCATTCTATAACGGCAATCAATAGCGATCGCCCATATGTGCCCCAACTCTTCATCAAGAAAGAACTTTTTCTCGCTTAAACAAGCTCTTCATCAATAGCGAACTTTTTCTCGCTTGAACAGGTTCTTCATCAATAGCAAACTTTTTCTCGCTTGAACAGGTTCTTCATCAATAGCGAACTTTTTCTCGCTTGAACAGGCTCTTCATCAATAGCGAACTTTTTTGATTGTGCCAGGCTGAAATTTCCTCGCATCACGCTCTGGATCGTTTTTCTATTTATATGCGTATACGCATTTGAACGCGATTTGCAATGACGTTCATACCGCGTTCGTTAAGCTCATTAAATATGTATCGTTTTATTAAATTCCTATTTTCTGTTGCTAGGAGCCTTTGTTTGTGCTTTAGTCATATATTTCTTTACATTCAAGATTGGTATTACTAGTTATATCAACGGCGCTCGTTTTGGGATTAAATGACATCACGAGCGCGAACGCTTCACTTTGACTGGCAGAGCGCTCGTGATATACACGTATATTTGCGGAGCTAAGGTACTTATGCTTGATTTCATCAAAAATCGCCCTCTTTCAGTAACTGCCAAGTATCGGCAATATCGTGCAAACGTTGAAGCCCACGCCATAAGGTTTGGATTCCAGGATCTCCATCTCCTTTGCGTCCCAGAAAACCTCCCAGTTGTGCAATCCACCGCACACATTCACCCAAACTTGGAACTTCTAAGGGAGGTTTGTTGGTTTTGTGAATCTTGCAGTACAAGGCTTGCCACTCATTCGGCTCTAAAATTCCTTCGACTGTGCGCTCTGGATTTTTACGTGCAAGATAGGTCAACCACAACAGTCGCCAAGCTACGATCGCATACGTCGCTAAAGCTCGCTGAATTCGCTCGCCGTTCTCTAATTGCAACTCCTCAATCCGGCAGCCACTCTTTAAACAATAGTGATAACGCTCTATCAACCAACGGTAACTGTACCACTTCAAACATTGACAAGCTTTCGAGAAATCTTTTACATCTAAGGTGGTCAGCAGCAGCCAACTGATTGGCTTTGAGCCAGCAGGAGGATGTTCTTCAACAGCCAGAATTACATGGACTTCAATTGCTTGTGTTAACTGAGATTGGAGATGACCTGGTGGTTGCAACCATAACTTTGTGACGCGCACACTCAAGGTTGCACTACGAGCATTACGTCTAGGCGTACGTTGTAACTCTAGGGTGAATTCACCCAATACCGGTGTTTGACGAATCGCTTCAAATAAAGGAACTACCTCGGCACAAAAGGCATCCAACTTGGTATTGCGGTTTTGGGCTGCACGAATCAAAAATTCAGAGTTTCGTTGTTTGGCAAGCGCAAACAGTTCATAGATATCTGCTTCCCGGTCTGCTACCGTAATCACATCAGTTTCAGTCGGCACCAAGTTTTGAGTGATATCTAGGCTGGACAGCCAGCGTTGGCTTTCCTTGTTCTCAATCGCCTGTCTCCGCTTTTGGTTGTTAGCGCCGGATTTCACCTTCTCTCGTGGCCAAACTTTTTGATGCAAAACCCCCAACGGTACACCTTCAGTACTTGCACTCAATACTGTATGAACTTTCAAACCTTTAGCTTGAGGGTTACTCAGTGGCCCCATACCTGTTTTGCTCTTGTGGTTACTAAAATCCAGTTCTGTCGTGTCTTGGATCGCCAAAATCGTTTCATGTCCTTTTATTCGCTCGGTTGTGCTGCTGACATGCGCTGCCAAAATTGCCTCTGCCTTGATTCGCGGATTTGCCCAAAATTCGTATACTCCTTGGACTGCTGCGGCATCTCTAGAAGCCTGTGTCACGCTCTCATTTGGTTGTGCTGATAAGTCTTCCACGATTGTTATTAAGCGCTTATTTCGGCGTTTATCTCCCAAATCTGCATTCTTTAATTCTTCTGCTACCCAGTTCATCAATTTTTATCCTGATTTCAATGCTTTAGAACTGGTAGCTTATCACTATTTACTTTCCCTACAACTTCATTCCTCATATCCGAGTTATATCCGAAGTTGAAAATTTTGTACATCTATATTCATGTTCATATCCTTATCTATATCCTATCTAATCGATACTTTATACACTTTTGTCTCCACTGCAATCGCACTCGTGGCAGTTTTTTGCAGATCACATCACCAAGAATGCGTGAATTTATCGCTCACTTTTTGTTAAGTAAAGTTTCTAATTCTGACCATCAAAACTATTCAAATTCTGACCAGATATAGCTTATAGCCTCATTGAACTGCAAAAACAGTATCTGTAACATAAATGAAAATTTACTTCATTTTTAGATATTTTCTGTCTACTTTCTTCACTTTTTCTCTTAACTAATGTTGCGCGATCGCAGCCGCCCCAACCATCGTCATCCGGATATTGAAGCTTCAAACCCTTGCCACACACACCTTATAGCCATTTTCATTTTTGTTAAGAAAGATGTGACTAATGCATAGCAGTATTCACACTCTCGGTTGTCCCACAACGCAGGTGTCCGAAAGGCAGTTCCCACACACTGGGCTGGGCTATACATCCGGCTTCCCAACGTCCGATCCGGGTTTGACAACCCATGCGAGCATCAATGCTTTGGTTATAGCGATCCACTTCGGTAGCGGACAAGTAATTTTTCTAGTTGCAACAGAGTAATACAAGCTTCTTGTTCCGAAGAAGGCGGTCTTTTGCTAACATCACTACCTGTATATCCCGGTACGCCCTCGAACAACTCACTATTAAATGTCCCAAATGGTCGTTCCACAACGCCACCATCAGAAGGTTTACGGCGTAAACAGCAAACAATTCCGCTCTTCAGTTGCGACTTGTTCAACATGTTGCGATTTGAAATCTTTTCCAGCATCAGTGTATAAATACTGCGGGATACCATATGTACCCCAACTTTGCTGCAATTCATAGGCTCCACTGTATTGCTTGGGTAGAATCGCATGGCGTAAGGCAAGACAGACTACTTCGGCGCTGGGGGCATCAAAGCCTAACTCTCTTTCGCGTAAAGAGCAGCCTTTTGTGTTTTAATCTTGGCTTCTCCTCGCTTGAGCTGCTTGGACATTTTCATCGTTTGATGGGCGATCGCGACTTGCACATCATCTTACCATCAAGTCTCACCCTTACGACAAATATCGTGTTAATTCTTTCGATGATTTCAAGACGCGAACATTAAACTCTATCCAGTTTTACTTTCTTTCTATAGAAGCTTGCTATTTTCTATTTTGATGACAAATACCTTGTTAATTTCCGAGACAAAGCTGACGACAATTAACGTGTTAATCTTTCCCAAACCGTACTACATCGCTTCTAAGCTTTGCTATTCACAGCTTCTAGCTCTCTTTCTCACCCGACAATTACCCTGTTAACGACGACAACAAGCGTGTTAATCGACACCCGTGGAAGCGACATAAAACAACTTGACACAGCATCGATACCCAATTGATTATAACGATTGGATAGGATATTTTCCGGTCAGATAATAGACACGAACAAATAAATCGCCTACAAATTTCTGCCTTTTCTGTATTAAAGTGACTATACTAATACAAGACAACTGTGTATAAGAAAATTACTTCGAGAGATGCTTGAATAGGAGTCTGTTCTTAGCAGATAAGTATATATGCCAGTAAGAAACACTATAAGGAGGTTGATTGACGAAAAGCTTAAAATTACGCGCTATGAGTTCAGCGAACGCACAGGGTTAAGCAAAACAACTGTTTACAACCTATATGACAATCCTGAGCAAATACCTAATAAATTAGCGCTTAACAAAATCTGTGGATGTTATAAAATCCAGCCCTGTGAGTTGCTCGAATGGAGCGAAGATTAAACGCTCACCGACAAGAAAATAGGGAGTTGCGGCCAAACAGTCAAATGATGTTTTTGCCCCGCTCTTTGAAAACGACAAAACCCGCTCGACCGGGAAGTTAAGCGGGTAATGTCATTGATTCTAAACATGCGGTAACTCCATAAGATGTACGAAGTCTTGAGTTAACCGCGCTCACATAACTATAATAACCAGTTCTGAGGCGCGGTTGCAACAGTTGGAGTTACCCGAAATAAGCGAAAATTTCGGAGTAAAAAAGAGTGAATGTTACACAGAAAACTATAACGCTGCACACCAACAGACTTAGCGACAGACATTACTTTGAATGCGTAACCAAACGCGGGCTGAATCCTGAGTGGATAGCTGTAAATTGTCGCTCGATGGATATTAAAGATGCAAGCGATCGCCTGGGTTACACAGCTAATTCAGCAGGTATTTGGCTAGAGGGTTTTAACGGTTTTGGGCAGTTTCGCCCGAACAAGCCCTGGAAGACTGAGAAAGAAAAGAAACAGAAGGCGAAAGCGCCCAAGTATCGAACAGCAACGGCTGAGGAATATGACATTATGTTGCCGAAAAATCCGCACGATCCGAATTATTGGACTGATTTGGAGGCGCTTAAAGCAAAGTGCTGGGACATGGACGGGCATCCCTGTTTAGGCATTACCGAGGGGATGTTTAAGGCGATTGCCGCATGTTCTAACGACATTCCCTGTGTGGCGGTAGCTGGGGTAGAGCAAGGGTTAACGCCCGCTAAAAATGATGTACAAGGCAAGCGTTACCTAGTAGATGGACTAGACAAGCTAGCTAAAGTCGGTTTTGGGTTTGTTCTTTTGTTCGATGCGGACGCGCTAACTAATCAGTTTGTATTTGAAGCCCAGCGCAAGCTAGCCGCTCAACTAGTTAAGTTTAAAGTACCTGTGTACATTGGCACAGGACTATGGAGCGTAAACCAAGGAAAGGGCATGGACGACTACATCCAAAAGAACAGCGCTGAGCAGTTTAAAGAAGAAGTGATGAAGAAGCTGGTAAATTTTGCTACTTGGGAGAAGCAATTTAAAAAAGATGAACAACAAGAATTACCACCAAAAGCAGCGGCGCAAGAGCTAGCAGAGCATTATCGGACGCAGTGGAAGCATGATTTAACGCAACAGACCTGGCGTCGGTACAACGGCAAAGTGTGGGAACAAATTCCAGACAAGGTATTTGAAAAGGCTATTTACCACGACTTGGAAGCAATGCCAAGTGTAAAATATGACACTTATTCTTACATAGAGAACGTGGTTAAGTTCCTAGGGCTAGAGCTTCAGGAGCGTGAGTGGACTAGCTTTAACCGCGCTGAGTGGATAGCGTTTAGTGATTGTGTCTTAGAGGTGGCGACCGGTAAGCAGCATGAGCATTCACCAGGTTTTATGTTCACTTCTTGCCTAGACCACAAGTGTCCCGATCTTAAGTTCAACTCCGGTGGTGACGCCTTAGAACTACTAAGAATCCATGCACCCAACTTTTATAGTTGGGCAATGTACGCGCAGTCCGGCGACCCACTAAAAGTACTTAAACTGTTGGCAATCTTCAACGGGGTACTAACTTACCGTTTCTTCGATTTGCAAATGTTTGTACTCCTTTGCGGTGTACCTGGTTCTGGTAAGGGTACTTATGTGCGATTGCTAGAAACGGCAGTAGGAAAGCAAAACCATGCCAGCGCCAAAATGCATCGATTAGATGAGGATAACGTAATTGCCAACATCATTGATAAGCAGTTGGTCGTTTGTCCTGACGAGAAAAAGCAATTGGGCGATAATTCGGGCATTCTGATCCTGACAGGGGGAGACAACATTCCCTACCGGCAAATCTATAAGCCTCAAGCTAGCGCCAGATTCCACGGGGCACTAGTGATAGCAGCAAACAGTAACCCCTTTGTAGGCGATACCACAGGAATCGACAGGCGATGGAGTTTAGTGCAATTCGATAATCCTCTACCAATTAGAGACAGTGCGATTGAAAAGAAAATGCAGGCGGAAGTGGGCGTAATTATTTCTCTTTGCTTGTCCATGAGCGATAAGCAGGTGGCGGACTTAATCACAGGGCTTGGTGATGGAGCTATTCCTGACTTCAAGCGCCAACAGTGGTTACACAAAACCGACAACGATTCTATAGCCCTTTTTATGGAAGAAGTGCTTATTTTAGCACCAGCTAACCATTACGTCATGCTAGGCGGAAAAGGCGACGACCCCTCAACCCTTTACGGAGCCTACACGAGAATGTGTGAGGAAAACAATGCTCGTAACGTCTACACCAAGAACAATTTCCGCAACCACTTACTCGAACTTTGTCGTGAGGTGGGGTGGAGTTGTGTGAAAGAATCTCGGTGTGGAAATGGCTGGAGAGTTTATGGTGTAAGCATTAGAGACACTAATGACTCGTCTGCCAGAATTAGTGACTGGCTAGGAGGCGGTGTAGACCAGTGTAGGCAGTGTAAACCCAGTGTAGACCCCAGTGTAGACCTCAAACCTTTACTGGATAAGGATAGTGTCGGCAGTGTAGACCTAACTGAGCCAAAGATTTCTGGAGAAAATCATCACCAACCAATGGTTGCTGGTGTAACCTCAAATCCAGAAAACAATGCGCTTAACCCTACACTGCCGACACCATCCGCCCAGGATAAGGATTCTGGCTTACACTCCGGTCTACACTGCCCTACACCCGAACCTACACTTACCCAAAAAATCATGTCCAACTGGGATGATTTGCAAGCACTGGGACAAATCATCCTGGCTCTAGCTGACACAGACCAATTGCGTCAACAAGTGCAGCAGTTTACCACAGAACAGTTAAAACACATTAAAGAAGCTGCGAACATCGCCTGGAAACCTGGCTGCAACCAGACTGGCGAGTACTGCGGCGAAAAAGTTGAGCTTTGGGAGTTTGGCAACAACCGTAACTGGAAAGTCCGCCCTGTGAGTGGTGGTAACATCATCTCGGCGGCGCGAGGCAATGTGCGCCCTTGGTTAGGCATTTGATTTGCACCCAAAAAGTAATAAGCAAAGGAAGTGACCATGTGGGGGTTTGTGTAAAGCTTACGCCCCCCTAGTACCTTGCACCAAAAAGTCTGAGGGTTACTACTTGTTTTCATCCTTCCTCTACTGAAATACGCCAAACACGTTTTAAAGCGATCGCCCTTGCACTTCCCACCGAACACCTCTCATCTGCCGCTCCAACGCCGTGGCACGACTGCGCTAGTGACGCAAAGATGTCCTGGTCGGCTCGACTGAATTGCCAGTCCGCAAGACTTTCGCTGCTTTCGCTTCGGCGCGTACTGTCCTGTATCGGTTGACGCCACCGAATTTAAGGCACATTGTCAAGGACATTTTGCATTTATTGATGAAAAAAACCCTGAAATTAGACGCGAATTAGCCAGTTCTCGCCATTATTCTGATTTTAAAATCGGTGATGGTAACGGTAATATCGATGGCAGGCAGGGTATTAGACTCTCTTGGGATGATGTGTCTGTCCTTGAAGTCTTTCAACACACGCTCAATCAAGAAAAACCGAGTGTTAAGCAGCGAAGGAAACGGGCTACTTTTTCTATTTGGCAGAGCGATCGCTCCGATTTCACCGACATCCTCGCAAAGTTTCCTGGTGACAATCAGGCTGATAAAGTCTGTGCTTGGATTCAGTGGTCGAAGACTCACTTAATACAAGAATCAGCAAAAGAAGCAGCAATCAAACCAACAGAAGAATTACCAACCGATACGAAATCAACAGCACAGGAAGAACCTCAACTCACAACGCAGCAGCAAAAAACTACTCCTGAAGTTGTAATAGAGACGCTGATTGAGGAAAGGGAAAATGTACAAGCCGGACCTCAACTCACTCAAAAAATTGATGAATTAATTGATGTCATGCGTTCTTTTGTTGAGCTGAGGATGAAAAGTGAGGTAAATGCCCCACAACCACACACACAAACACCACCAAAAACTGATTCATTACAAAAAACACCACAAGCACGTAAACGTTCAGAACAAACTGAACACACAAAAACTCTCATCAATAAAGTTATTGACACGATTATTGCTTATAACAATCAACCAGAACTTAATCACAGACTCAAATGGGAAATCACAACTGGAATTCTCAAACATTTCTTTACAAACCAGTACGCTATACAACAAATCCTCACAGCTAGAAACGACGAAATCACTGCTCACCATCAACTTCACAGCATCTCGCACGGGCACAACAATTACCATCGCCGTTTACGAACTATTACCGACGTTATTAAAGTCCATAGTGACGACACTGTTACTTTTGTCAATCAATCGCTCGGTTGATGGACAAAGAGAGCGCTTTTTGCCTGGGGGGAACTTCAGATTAACGAGGGAATAGAAACTTGGTTTTATATATAAGAATGGAATGACCCCCCTTTCAAGAGCGATCGCCATTCACTTTTTCTGCCCCGACAACCAACATATACATCGTTTCCTTCAAAACTACCTGGGACACGTCCTCGACTCTGAGATTAGTGCTGCCAATTCCAGAGCCACTGACCACTACTTCCACTACTATTTAGTTGATTCTAATGACCAACCCATTACCACAAGGGGAGTTAAGCTCAAGACGGATGGGGCACTTCCAGAGGTATCACAAAGTCTAGCCCAAGCCTGTGAAGTTTCCTCGCCACAGCCAGAGAAACTGATTGAGACCTCTGCTTACTGCCTATCAAGACAAAATTGACAAGTACCATCAAAAAATTGGTGTCACCAACTCGCTTAGGTCATAACCGACAGACCAACAGAGATGTTGAAGAACTTAAGGCTTTTGTTTACAACACAATCAACTCTTGAGGTA
>JBHYDF010000264.1:0-10397 GCA_051861145.1 Nostocaceae cyanobacterium | reverse complement strand
CCCTTGCCCATTGCCCGATGCCCCTTGCCCATTGCCCGATGCCCCTTGCCCGATGCCCCTTGCCCGATGCCCGATGCCCCTTGCCCCTTGCCCAATGCCCGATGCCCGATGCCCCTTGCCCAATGCCCATTGCCCAATGCCCAATGCCCAATGCCCAATGCCCAATGCCCCTAGCCCATCACCGCATCTAACAACTTGTCAGCACCAAAACGGATTGGATCTATACAAGGCCGTCCTGTTTCTGCTTCAGTTTGAGCGATCGCTTCTTTAGCTTCTTCCTCACTTAAATGACGGGTGTTAAGTGCGATACCTACCACCGGTA
This sequence comes from Nostocaceae cyanobacterium, assembly GCA_051861145.1. Lineage (GTDB taxonomy): Bacteria > Cyanobacteriota > Cyanobacteriia > Cyanobacteriales > Nostocaceae > JBHYDF01. Next base: position 10,075 of record JBHYDF010000264.1, on the reverse strand, counting down.
CAAATGCAAAAGCACCAGCAGCACAGGCTATATTTTCATAAAGCCGAATTACATCTGCCAAGGCCGGTATTTTCACACCAGTGACAACTTCCGTTTGTCCAGCCCGATGCACAAGTATCATTTGTGTTGGTTGAGAACCGCGTATCAAAGGCAACGTTGCTGTAGAACTGGGGTGGAGTAGAGAACCTTGTCCTTCTATGTGGAGGATGTCGTAATTTTTGCCATAACGCATAACCATTTGTTCTACAGCACTAGCGGCAAAGTCCACTCGTACCGCATCCAAAGACACACCATCCCCTTCTAACATCAAACCAGTTTGCCCCGTTGGCAAGAACTTAGAACGCCAACCCCGCAGTTTTGATGCATGGTGCAACTCTAAGCTAGTTGACATTTTACCGACTGCCATATCAGTTCCCACCGTCAACACCCGCCTACAAGCAAGAGTACGCGCCATAGCCGTAGCAACGCCCAAGTTAGGTGGTTCTTTACGTACATCCCAAATTAACTGCCCTGGTTTCAACAGCGCCTTTAAATCTGGCATGGTTGACAATGGCGTATGTAAACCGTTTACCAACGACATTCCCCCAGCAAGGGCGTCTTTGATGTCATGCCAATAATCATCTGGTAAAGCACCGCCTTGGGGGGCAATACCAATTACTAATACTTGCGGTTTATACGCTAGTGCCGCTGCTGTTGATGCAACTATGGGCACATCACGCTTAATTCCTGTTAATTCTTGTAAAGATTGTCCGGGACAATCGCGGTCTATTGCTACAACTATAGGGGCTTCACTATAACGTAAAAGTGATAACCCGGTTTTGCCACGAGGTCCCTTGATCCCCTCATGTAGTAAGATAGCTACCCTTTGATTAAGCGGCAGACGCACTGCGTTGTACCCCCAAGCCTGGTAAATCGTTTGGTATAATTTTTCCTTCTTGCACAAATGCACCCGTAAAGGGATCATCAATTAAATTCAAATGACTATCTAAATCTAAATAGTCAGCTAGTGGTGCAAGCTGTGCCGCTGCTGTATTCAGAAGCGTACTGTCAGAATAGCAACCGAACATCACTTGCAAACCATTAGCACGGGCTGTATGTACCATCCGTATTGCCTCGGTTAAACCCCCTGATTTCATCAGCTTGATATTAACACCATGTACACATTCAGCTAAAGGGGGAATATCGGTGCTAGTGAAACAACTTTCATCAACAAAAATGGGTAGGGGCGATCGCGCTTTTAATTCTTTTAAACTTTTTTCCTGACCTCGTGCCAGAGGCTGTTCCACATACTTTACACCGAAATCAGCCAGAAGATTGCACATGGCGATCGCATCTTCCAAACTCCAACCTCCGTTAGCATCAACATACAACTGTTGCGTTGGTGCTTCTTCTCGCACCGCCATTAACATTTTCTGGTCTGCGACGATACCATCCGGACTACCCAACTTCACCTTAAAAACACGGACATCAAGAAATTGTAACCAGTCCCGTACCCTTACCCTTGCGCCTTCTGGCGAATTAATACCAACAGTCACTGAAGTTGGAACTATTACATTTTTATTCAATCCCCATATTTGCCAAAGTGGTAAGCCAGCGTGCTTCCCTAACCAGTCATGCATCGCTATATCCAACGCCGCCCGTACAGCAGAGGGAATTTGTGCTTTTGTGAAAATAGACTCAATATCTTGCCGTTGCAACGGGCTGAATGTTTTCAAAGAGGGTGCGATTTGCAGTAAAGCATCTTTAATTATCTCCGTTGATTGCGGATAATCACCGACACTAAACGGGGATGCTTCTCCCCAGCCTTCCAAACCATCATGGGAAATCCTCACCCATATATTTTTTGTTTGTGCAGTTGTTCCACGACTAATAGTCAAAGGAAACCGCTTATTAACAGTAAATATCTCTACATCTATTTGCATGATTGTGGCGAGAAAGTGGCAGGGTTGCCTACTGTAAAGAATAAGTGTAAGTCTAGATTTTAGATTATATTCTCTCTGTTATACTTTGTAACAAGCTTTTTGACTATAGCAGTCCTAAATAACTTGTGAGAAACTCCCTTTATTCTCTATCTTCGTGTCTTGGTGAGTCCACTTGCCGTCTTGGCGGTTCCCGTCACGATGGCAAAGTGGCGAACCCGAAGGGCGGTTTGTTCAACAAATATTCTCACAATTCAAATATAATTACTAGAGTACTTTTTTAAACATTTGTGTAAATTTGTTTGTCATGAAAAACTTACAAAAATGGAAGCTTTTGCAATCAGAAATGGTCTTAGATAATCCCTGGTGCAAAGTTAGACAAGATAAAATAGAATTACCTGATGGTAAGATTATAGATGATTTTTTTGTCAATATTAGACCAGAAATTGTTTTAATTGTAGCTATAACTAGCGACCAAGAGATTGTTTTCGTACGTCAATACAGATATGGAGTAAATGAGATATTATTAGAACTTCCTGGCGGTACTTTTGACCCAGAAAAAGAAAGTGCCGAAGCAGCAGTAAAAAGAGAAATCAAAGAAGAAACTGGTTATATTGCGAAAGAAGTGATGAAACTAGCAACTTTATATGATAATCCTGTTAAAGATACAAATAAAATACATTTATTTATAGCAGAAAATATCATCAATTCTGGAAAACAAGACTTAGACATTACAGAAGAAATTGAAATAGTCTTAATTCCTGTGGAATCAGTATTAGACAAAATTATCCAAGGAGAAATTTCTGTAGCGGGTAGCGTCGCCGGTCTTTTTTTAGGATTAAATTTTATCAAGCAGCCCACCCTACAAAATAGACCTCTTGCATAAATCGATATTTTTTAGATTAACCACAGATGAACACAGATAGACACAGATAAATCATCTGTGTCCATCTGTGTCCATCTGTGGTTAATCACCCTGAATCATAAATGCCTGCAAGAAGTCTAATAAATCCAAAATCTAAAATCTAAAATCCAAAATCACCTTGCCCATTGCTGCAAAATATAATCATAAAAAGCCTCTTTATCTACTTTATCCATCGCATAAATCTTCCGACCTCCAGGCACAATCTTAGTACGTCCCTCACTCAAACCAGTAGTAATAATTTCCGTCTCCCACTCCCGCAATTGATATAATTCAGGACGAGCGAGATAAGCAGTTGCCAATACATCCCAAAAATAATAATCTTGGGGAATAACTAATGCATAACATTGTCCTGCTAAATCAGAGATGGGATAATGGCGTTGTCTTCCCATTTTTCGTACTATCTCCGATGTCACTGGTACATTGTTAGTCAAATCCAAAGGACACATAATTATTTCTATTTGGGTTTGCCAAACCCGCGCCACCGAAACTGAATCCCAATATGCATTCCATTCAGCGGAACCATCTTGTCCTGGTTCCCAATTTTTTTCCACATTTCCAGGTACATTCAACGCACCTCCCATCCAAACAATACGGCGAATTTTTGCTTCAATATCTGCTGCTTTATCTAACGCCGTTGCTACCGTTGTTAACGGGCCTGTTACCATTAGCGTTACCGGTTCCGTTGCTTCTCGCAAAACTTTAATCATAAAATCTTGACCAGATTCTGCAACCAAAGGCGTGCGAATGGTTTCGCTTTGATTGAGAATAGGAAGATGGTCAACCACAAAAGAATCGCGGCGATAAAGGCGAGGAAACGGGTTGATCCCACGCACAGTGCTTTCAGCAACAGGGATATGCGAACATCCCATCAAGTCGAGAATTTTACGTGTAGCACTAACAGCAGGTTGTACATAACAATCAGCAGGAGTGACAACGACGCCAAGAAGTTGGATACTATCCATCGTCATCAACAACATAGTTGCTAGATAATCATCTACACCACCATCGTGATCCATTAGGACGAGTTGCTTTGACATAAGAGGGGATTTTACAAATGGATGTATTTATGCAAGCTGCTATAGAAGAAGCAAAACAAGGTAGACAAGAAGGAGGAATTCCTATTGGTTCGGTTCTCGTCAAAGAAGGTAGAATTCTCGGCAGAGGACGCAACAAGCGCGTACAAGAAGGCGATCCAATCACCCACGCCGAAATTGATTGCCTTCGCAATGCTGGTAGAATTGGCAGCTATAAAGGTACAACACTCTATTCAACCTTAATGCCGTGCTATTTGTGCGCTGGGGCGGTAGTGCAATTTGGAATTAAAAAAGTTATCGTCGGAGAATCCAGAACTTTTCCTGGTGCAAAAGAATTTATGGTATCTCGTGGAGTGGAAGTGGTTGATTTAGACCTCAAAGAATGCGAAAACATGATGAGCGAGTTTATTGAGGAAAACCCCGAATTGTGGAATGAGGATATCGGTAAATAGTTAGGAGTTAGGAGTTAGGAGTTAAGAGTTAGGAGTTAAGAGTGAGGAGTTAAAAATACAAAATATAACTCTTAATTCCTAATTCCTAACTCCTAATTCCTAACTCCTAACTCCTCACTCCTAACTCCTAACTCTCTCTTTGAGAAACGCCTCAAACCTCAACCTATCTGGTAATGAAGGCTGTGCGCCTGGTTTTGTCGCCGCCAATGCACCCGCCGCCGCACCCCAAGCGATCGCTTGACGCAAAGAAAGTCCTTGAGAAAGTGCAGCCGCTAAACCGCCATTAAATGCATCTCCCGCAGCAGTTGTGTCTACCGTTTGTACTGGAAATGCAGGTACAAAGAAGGTTTCATCAGAAGTGGCGCAAACTACACCCTGTGCGCCTAATTTGACGATCGCATTTTTCACCCCCTTTTGTAATAAAACCGCAGTCGCTTTTTTTGCCGACTCTTCCCCATCTACTGGAAAACCTACCAGTTGTCCTGCTTCTATTTCATTTGGGGTAATAATATCAACTAAGGGATAAAGTTTATCTGGCACATCGGTTTGTACGGGTGCGGGGTCGAGAATAACTGTTACTCCCGCTTCTCTTGCTGCTTGTGCAGCCTCAACTACCGCAGATATGGGAATTTCAAATTGTAAAAGTAGTGCTTTTGCTTCTGGTAATAAACACGACATTCTTTCTATATCTTCTTGACTAACGCATCCATTCGCACCGGGGATAACAATAATTTGATTTTCACCTATATCATCAACAGTAATAATGGCGACACCAGAACTAACTTTTTCATCTATAAAAATATTTTCAGTCTGGACGCCAGCGGCTTGCAAACTATTAATAAGTTCTGTACCAAAACTATCTGCGCCAACACGTCCTACCATCTGTGTAGGAATTCCCAATCTTGCTAATGCTACCGCTTGATTTGCGCCTTTGCCGCCTGATGCTTTAAAAAAATCGTGTCCTAGCAGCGTTTCTCCTGGAAGTGGTAATCGGGGCGCTGTTGCGACTAAATCTATATTAATGCTGCCAAGGACAATAACACTCATGATTGTGTTTTTTTGTAATTTTTGTTTATTTTAAAATTATCCTGTAGGGTGGGCAATGCTGAAATTATAGCGATCGCTCTCTTTTTGGAATTAACCTTTGAGAGTGCGATCGCTATTTTTCAATAGTCTATTTTTTCTCACGCAGAGACGCAAAGCCGCAGAGTTTAGAGAATGGCTTTAGCACTCTTACACCATATACTTAGTACACAAAGCTCATTATAAAGATTCTTCTTCCCCACTCCCCACTCCCTACTCCCTACTCCCCATTTTTAAGAAGATAAATGCCGAATAATCCGGCAAGGATTACCAGCAGCAACGACATTTTCAGGTATATCTTTGACAACTACACTACCAGCGCCAATGGTAGTATTATCACCAATTGTTACTCCAGGACAAATAATTGCACTGCCACCAATCCAGACATTATTACCAATTTTAATAGGGGCAGCTAATTCTTTACCGGTAAGTCTAATTTCCGGTTCTGTGGGGTGATAGGCGGTGTAAATCTGCACGTAAGGGGCACATAATACATTGTCACCAATGTGAACGGTATTGCAGTCTAATATCACGCAGCCGTAGTTCATGTAAAAGCCGTTACCAAGGTAAATATTGCTGCCATAGTCGCAGTGAAAAGGAGGCACAATTTTCACGTTTTCGCCCACTTTTCCAAATAATTCTTTGAGGATTTGCTGTCGTTGTTCTCCCTGTTCTTCAGTTGTAGAGTTGTACATTCTTAGCAGGCGAAGGGCGCGTTTATTTTCAGCAGCCAATTCGGAATCTGTGGCAAGATACAATTCACCAGCTAGCATTTTCTGCTTTTCTGTTTTTTCCATCAGAGAATTTGTTAATTGTTCGTTCATGGTTAATGGTTAATGGTTCATGGTTAATAGCCATGAACCATTAACTATTAACCATTAACTATTAACTATATTTTACGAAATTCGTGAGAGTAAGTATATTTTTTTATTCGTGCTGAAACTGTAAAAATATTAATAATATTTATGTGACTAATATGTTTATAATTTAGCAGGATAGCCAGCAGTAAAATTCAAAAAAATCAGCCTATGCCTTTTAGAATTTTAAGCTTGGATGGTGGGGGTATTCGGGGAATAGTTGCGGCAAAGATACTCGCAGCAATTGAAAAGCAAATTCAGCAACCTTTAAATCAGTATTTTAACTTAATAGCCGGAACTTCTACAGGTTCAATTTTAGCAGCATCCATCGCCATAGGACGCAGTAGCGAAGAAATTGTTGAACTATATAAGCAAGAAAGTTCAATAATATTTCCTTACAGCAGTCTTTTTTCACTCCAGCGAATTCCCTTAATTCTAAAATACGGTTTATCTGCTCCTAAATACTCAGACGAGGGTTTGATTCAAGTTCTCAAAGGAAATTTTGGGGAGATAAGGCTTTTTGATGTGCTTTCGCCACTGCTGTTGATTATCTCCTATGACACGATAAGCCGACAACCAATCATTTTTAAAAGCTGGCGTCAAGACAAAGATTATGGTAACGTCCCACTGTGGGAGGTGTGTGTTTGTTCGGCATCGGCTCCAACTTATTTCCCGGCACATAAACTAGATAGAAGGGTAGACGGAACTGTACAAAATGCCTCTGCGGATACAATTATTTTGAATGAAAATGCGTCCCCAGTTAATGATATATATAATAATACGCAGATTAGAATCACTAGTGGCACGGGTAGCGGTCAATCTCGCACGATCATAAAATATGAGGGATTAACTCGACGAGCTTTGGTAGATACTGTTTGGATTAAGATTCCTGATAATTCCTCTACCTACTCCATTAAAACTATATACTCTGCTATTGATGGTGGTGTTGCTGCTAATAATCCCTCTGCAAGTGCTGTCGCCGAAGCGCTGAGGTTCGGCTATGCAATTGAAGAAATAAGCATACTTTCGATTGGGACAGGCGATCGCACGCGGGTAATTTCCTATGAACAAGCACGAGAATGGGGTTTGGCGGAATGGGCACAACCATTGATTGGTGTATTATTTGATGGTTCATCCAGCATTTACGAGTACATCACCAAGCAAATTATGCATAATCGCCTTTTACGCTTGCAATTCAAATTGGATCGACAGCTAACCGGTAAGCGTTTGAGCGATGATATTGATGATGTTAGTGAAGAGAATATCAACAATTTGATAGAAGCGGCGGAAGTTTATATTAACCAACCGCAAGTGCAAGCACAGTTGCAAGAATTTCTAAAGTTATGAGTTAGGAGTGAGGAGTTAGGAGTGAGGAGTTAGGAGTGAGGAGTTAGGAGTGAGGAGTTAGGAATTATAGTAAATTTCATTTCTTGGAACCACAATTTTTTGTAGGGGCAGGTTTAGCAGAGATACTTTTAGCTTTAATTCAAGATTGAAACAAAACCCGCCCCTATAACAACAATATCGTCTATTTACCTAAAAATGGCTGTAAGAATTCTGAATTTCAAACTCCTAACTTCAAACTTCAAACTCCTAACTTCAAACTTCAAACTCCTAACTCCTAACTCCTAACTCCTAACTTCAAACTTCAAACTCCTAACTCCTAACTCCTAACTCATAACTCAAAATTGCGTCACCTGATTCGACATCAAACCAGTGAATATTTTGATATGGTAATGCTAGTGTGATTTCTTCGTTACTGTAATTTTGATCTGGAGGTAACAAAGCACGCACTGTTAAAGCTTCTGTTTGAGAACCACTAACACTCAAACTAACCAAATTGTGCATTCCCAGGTTTTCCACCAGATACACTTGACCTTTAATAATATGTGTATCTCCTGGTTGGGGAATGCGAACTTGTTCCGGACGAATTCCCAAGATTATTTGTGGCGGAATCGTGGGAATATTTGGTAAAGGAATTGGAAAATTACCCAGCATCGCATTACGTCCTTTACAAGGTAGAGAAAGTAAATTCATTTGCGGACTACCAACAAAACCAGCTACAAACAAATTCGCCGGATAATTGTAGATGCGGGCGGGTGGGTCGAGTTGTTGGATGATACCGTTATTTAGTACTGCAACTTTCGTTGAAAGCGTCATCGCTTCTGTTTGGTCATGAGTCACGTAAACCACAGGTGCTTTTTGAGTGGTGAATATTTGCTTGATATCAGCGCGGACTCTTTCCCGCAATAGTGCATCTAGGTTACTGAGGGGTTCATCTAACAAATATACCTGGGCGTTACGCACCAGCGCCCGACCGACTGCAACCCGTTGTCTTTGTCCTCCAGATAATTGACCGGGTTTGCGTTGCAATAATTCTCCTAATCCTAAAATTTCTGTTACTTCTGTCACCCGCCGTTGAATTTCCGCACGGGGGACTTTTTTCAGCTTTAGTCCAGAGGACAGATTTTCGTATACTGTCATGTGAGGGTAAAGCGCATAGCTTTGAAACACCATAGCCATATTGCGATCGCCTGGTCGCTTAAAAGTGATATCCTCACCCCCAAGGAAAATTTGACCGCGAGTTGGTTCTTCCAAACCAGCTATCATTCTCAAAGTAGTGGACTTACCACAGCCACTCGGACCAAGTAAAGTCAGAAATTCATTGTCATCCACAATTAAACTAATATCTTTAACCGGGACAACTTTGGGAGAATAGGTTTTATTTAAGTTTCTTAATTCTAGTTGTGCCATCTTTTTATTTTAGATTTTGGATTTTGGATTTTGGATTAATGAATTTCAGATTTCGGACTTTGGATTATTAGTTTTTGCATATTAACAATAAAAACTAATCACTAACTACTAAGCATTCCTTTCAATCCAAAATCCAAAATCTAAAATCTAAAATCAAATCATCCTTTCACTGCACCAGAGGTAAGACCTTGGACAATTTTGCGTTGGAAAAATAAAACTAGTAAAACTAAGGGCAATGTTCCTACTACAGTAGCAGCAGCGATCGCACCAAAGGGAATTTCATATGATGATGTACCGCCACCGAGTTGGGCTGCTGCTACGGGAATGGTTTTCATCTCGTCACGAGTGATGAATGTCAGGGCAAAGATGAACTCATTCCAAGCAAAAATAAATGTGAGAATGCCGGTGGTTACTAATGCTGGAATGGTCATTGGTAGCAAAATTTGTACTAGCATTTGCCAGGTATTATAACCATCTATTCTGGCAGAATCTTCTAAGTCTTTTGGTAATTGTAAGAAAAAGCTACGCATTACCAAAATTGTCAGGGGTAAATTAATTGCCGTGTAAGGAATAATCAAGGCCAAATAATTATTACCCAACTGTAATTTCTGAACGATTTCTAAAAGTCCCAAGAATAATAAAATTCCGGGAAATAAAGTTACAATTAAAACACTTGCTAAGATAAAATTACCACCCCTAGGGCGTAACCGTGCTAAGGCATAAGCAGCAGGCGCACCAATTGCTAAAGCAAGAAATGTAGAAACAAAAGATACAAAAGCACTATTTAAAATGTAGCGCCAAAACGGGCGACGGGTAAATAACTGTATATAATGATTCAGAGTAAAGCGAGTAGGAAAATAAACAGTAGGCACACGGGAAATATCTTCATTTACCTTAAATGAAGTCAAAAGTTGCCACATTGCGGGTGCTAAACAGAAAATCACTACTAACGCGATCGCAATCCAAAGTAAGATACGTTTCCCAAGATTCTTTTGCATAGTCATTAGTCATTAGTCATTAGTCATTAGTCATTAGTCATTAGTCATTAGTC
>JBHYDF010000263.1:0-10421 GCA_051861145.1 Nostocaceae cyanobacterium | reverse complement strand
TAATAGTTAATGGTTAATAGTTAATGGTTAATAGTTAATGGTTAATAGTTAATGGCCATGAACCATGAACCATGAACCATGAACCATGAACTAATAATCTAAAATTTTTCTACAGCAGGGCGCAAATCTACTTCTAAAGTCCAAGCGGTAGCATCTTGCTTGTAGAGTTGCCAGTAAGTTTCTGCGATCGCCTCTGGTGCGAGTAGGGTATGTGCTTCTTTATTGGGTGCCATTGCTTGTACTCTAGCCGTATTAATCATGCCATCAATAATAATGTGAGCAACATGAACGCCTTGGGGACTAAACTCCCGTGCTAGCGACTGCGCCAGCGCCCTTAACCCAAACTTACCCACAGCTAAAGCCGCAAACCGCGCCGAACCTCTCGTCCCAGCAGTTGCACCAGTCAGTAAAATAGTACCTTGACCACGTTCAACCATCGCGGGTAGAACTTGCTGTGCTGCTAGAAAAGCACCAAAACAGTTAACTTTCCAATTACTCTCAAACTGTTCTGGAGTTAATTCTAGGATACTAGCCATTGTAAAGGCTCCGGCGTTATAGACTAAAACTTCCGGTGTAGCGAGTTGTGACTGTACTTGAGCGAAAGCAGCTTTTACAGATGCAGGATCAGTCACATCACAAGGAACAGAAAGTGCTTTACCACCAACGGTTTCAATATCGTTTTGAATTTGGGTGAGTTTGTCTGCACTTCTCGCCATCAGTCCCACAGCAAACCCTTCACGGGTAAACCGATGGGCTACAGCAGCACCCAATCCGGGCCCGACGCCAACGACTACTGCAACTTTTGCTTCACTCATGGCAGGAATACTTCCTACGAGGGTATATTTCTAACGTACATTATTATGTTTGGCTTGATGAACGGGATTTTCTTTATCTTCTGGCGATCGCATTGGATTTTCAGTAATGTATTGCCGAATATGATTCCATGATTCTTCATCACGGATAATGTGTTCGTAATAATTACGCTGGCAAATGTAGGGGCGAAGCATTCCGGCGGAAGTATTGGAGTCTTCGAGTAAATTATTGTTGGAATGCTTCGCCCTTTGTTGATTAATTTTGCGTGTCGAAACTGATTTAAAATTTTGGATAATTGCGCTCAAGAAATTTGGTTTTGTTCCTTGTGCTTGTCGCGAGGGTGGGCGAAGCATTTGCAATTATATCTATTGGTAAAAACTAAATATTTATGTGCAAATGCTTCGCCCTAACAGAATTGTTAGCAAAAAGTTTATTCGTGAGTTGTGCCATCTGGCATGATAGCACCAGTGAGATTTGCTTCCTCTAGGTTTGATCCATTAAGTTTGGCATCACTTAAACCAGCTCCTGATAAATTTGCTCTATACAAATTTGCTGCACGAAGGTCTGCTAAAGCTAAATCTGTGCCACGTAGGTTTGCAAAACGAAGATCCGCTCCACGTAGGTCAGCTTCAGTTAAATCAGCAGCACTCAAATTGCTACTTTCCAGATTTGCCTTACTTAGGTTTACCTGCCTAAGATTGGCACAGCTAAGGTTCATATAACCTAAATTTACCCCTTGAAGTTTTGCCCCTTTCAATGTGGCATCACTCAGTTTTGCATCTCGCAAGTTTGCATCTTGCAAGTTTGCATAACTCAAATTGGCTCCACTAAGATTTGTAGAACCTAGGTTGGCTTTACTTAAATTTGCACTCTGTAAGTCTGCCCCAATTAGGTTAACTTTACTGAGGTCAGTACCGCTTAAATTTACTTTTTGTAGTGATACGCTAGGAGCAATTAACCAAGCTCTCATTCCAGTAACATCAAAGCCAGTCGGCAGCCAAGTTTTATCATTATAAATAGCTTGCTGGAGGTTTACTCCTTGAAGATTTCCTCCTTCCAAATCTGCCTCCAGCAGATTAACTTGACTAAGATTAGCATTGCTAAGATTTGCCCTTATTAGTTTTGCTTTCCTCAAGTTAGCACCATTTAAATTAGCTTCACTTAAGTTAGCTCCACTCAAATCTGCCTCGCTTAGGTCGGCTTTACTTAAATTCGCTCCTCTCAAGTTTGCTCCACTTAAGTTTGTATACTTCAGATTTGCACCGCTTAAAGTCGCCTTACTTAGCTTTGCTTTTTCTAGCTTTGCATACTCTAGCTTTGTCTTATGAAGGTCTGCATTTTCTAGATTTGCTTCAGTTAAATTCACGCTGTATAAGTTTGCCTCACTTATATCTGCTCCCTTCAGATTTGCGGCACTTAAGTTCATATGACTCCATTTTACACAACTTAAATTTGCTCCAGTTAGATTAGCTTGTCTGAAGTTGACATCCCCTCTATCTAGTGTGCTTTTACTTAAATTTGCACCTTCTAAATTGAGACCGCTAAAGTCTTTTTCTCCTGCTTTGTACCGTTTTAATATTTCTTCAACGCTAACAGTTCTTTCTTCCTCAATAGCATGAATTCTATTTAATAACAGCATGATTCTTTCCACCTTGAATTCTTCATCACTCAAAGCTGTGAATTTTCGCTGTTGCTGAACATCTGCATTTTGACAATTTGCAGTAGCATTGCTATCTGTAAAAATATTAATCTTGTCTAACAGAACTTCTTGGCTTTGTTGCCCATCAACACACTCAAAAAAATGCTTGATTATTTTAGCATCATCAATATTATTATCCTTAATTAAATTTTGATAATTATCGTTATTATCTAAACTATTACTAACAGGAAATTGCTGATTTAGGCGATGCTGCAACTCGATAAATTTTGTAGATAACTGCGCGATCGCCTGCTGTATATGTTCTATCTGCTGTATTTCAGGTCTGGTATTGAATTCTTGTTTTAGTTCATCAAAATAGCGTTTCAGCCATATAATATTTTTTCTACGAAGGTTTTGTTCCTCTTCTAGTTGTGAAATTCTGCTAACTAGAGATGCTAAATCCTGTTCTGAATTAGAGGTATTCATGAGTTTACAATCACTAAATGTGCCTAATGATACTAAAATAAAAGTTTATTTGCGTGCAACCTTATGTTTAATTTGCCCAGAATAAAGCTTGTAGTAACAGCAATAGAAACATCTCACTCATCAACCGTGCAGCTTTTAAGCATGATTAATTCTCTTAGCCCACGTAGGTGGGCTTCGTTTGTATAGCCCCAGACTTCCAGTCTGAGGGGGCTTTGCGTTTATTCTGGTTTAGCGATCGCACTGGCGACGTTAGCTAGAACCGAGACACCCAAAGCCTTATTAGAACAAGTCGCCGCTCAGGTAGATATCATTAAAGAAGCTGACGAACGTCAGAATATATCAGCCTGTGTGCAGGTTTTGGCTGGTTTGCGGTTTGGAAAAGATTTGATTAGACAGCTATTTCGAGAGGAAATTATGCAAGAATCTGTAATTTATCAAGATATTCTCCAAAAGGGAGAGCAACGAGGTTTGCAAAGAGGAGAGGCGACGGTTATACTGCGCCTACTTACTCGTCGTTTTGGTGCAATTAACCCTGAAATAGAACAGCAAATCCGTGCTTTATCTACAACCCAACTAGAGAATTTGGCTGAGGCACTGTTGGATTTTTCTAGCCAAACTGATTTAATTAATTATTTGGCAAATATTTCGCCATAATTAAGTAAATCCGCTACATATAATATGCGAACAATTGCGGAAATAAACGACAAAATTAGCCGCAAATGTGCGGTAGTTTGCACTGCTGATGAATTAAAAGCAAAAGTACAAGAAATCGGTGTAACAAAAGTTGCCAAGGAAGTTGATGTCATCACTACTGGCACTTTTGAACCGATGGAATCTAGCGGTGCAATTCTTAACCTAGGACACACTGACCCGCCAATTAAAATTCGTCGCTGCTGGTTGGATGGTGTACCAGCATACCCAGGCTTTGGGGCTGTGGATTTATACTTGGGTGCAAGTTGTGCGGTGGAAGCAAACGACGGGGAAGAAATCCGAGAACACGGCGGCGGTCATGTGATTGAAGATTTGATTGCGGGTAAACCTGTACAAGTACGCGCACTGGGACAAGTTACAGATTGTTATCCTAGAGCAACCTTTGAAACGACGGTTACGCGCGATACTATAAATCAGTTTTATTTATTTAATCCGAGAAATATTTATCAAAACTTTATTGTGGGCGTAAATGGAGGCGATCGCACTCTTTTTACTTATCTTGGTCCTTTACAGCCACGTTTGAGCAATGCGGTTTACTCCAACCCCGGTGCCATTTCGCCCCTTTTCAACGACCCGGATCTGCAACTCGTTGGTGTTGGTACGCGAATTTTCTTGGGTGGCGGTATTGGCTATGTAGCGTGGGAAGGTACACAGCACTTTCCTTTACAAAAACGTTTACCTAATCGTACACCCATTGGCCCGGCTGCAACTTTAGCTTTAATTGGTGATGCTAAGCAAATGGATGCTCGTTGGGTGCGTGGCTGTTACTTTAAAAATTACGGTCCTTCTTTAATGTTGGGTGTAGGTATACCACTTCCCGTATTAAACGAGGAAGTAGTAGCTAGATGTGCAGTCGGTGACAAAGATTTAGTAGCACCGATAGTAGATTTTTCCATTCCCCGGCGAGTGCGTCCTACCTTTGGCTTGGTGAGTTACGCCCAACTAAAATCCGGAAGAATTTCCATTGAAGGCAAAACGGTACGCACTGCACCCCTTGCGAGTGTTTTTCTCTCACGGCAAGTAGCCCAAGAGTTGAAACAGTGGATTGAAGCAGGCATTTTTACTCTCACCGAACCAGTAGCCACCATTACGATGGAGCGGTCTTTTTTGCCCCAAGACCGTTGGACAGAGTTTTGAACTAGGGAATGGGGCATTGGGCATTGGGCATTGGGCATTGGGCATTGGGGAGTGAGCATTGGGCATTGGGAATTGAGAATTGAGCATTAGAAATTGGGAATTGAAGTACTGATTTTTCCCATGCCCGATGCCCGATGCCCGATGACGCCAGTCGCCTCAACGGGGGAAACCCCCGCACGGCGCTGGCTCCCCGATGCCCCTTGCCCTTTGCCCATTGCCCCTTGCCCATTGCCCTACTCCTGCGGTGGTTTCGGTCGTTTCACCGGTTTAGGCATAGAACCTTTGGGTACAGGTTTGGGCGGTGGTGCTGAAGAGTCTCCCACTTTCTTTGTAGGGCGTGGGGTTTCTCCATTTCGTCTCGGCGGATATGGTTTTCTGCCACCAGGGGCACCAGGACGACGCCTTCCTCCTCCTCCTCCTTTATAGGGCGGTCTTCTGCCACCCCCGAAACCACGTTTTTTGGGTAACTCAGCGATCGCTTCACCTTTTTCGATTCGCAAAGCATCACCATCCCGCTTGACTTGAAAATCCCAAAACTTCCCTACTGCTTTGGTATCAAGTCTACCCTTGAGTTTCAATTTGAAATACTTGGGTTTGTCATTTTGTTTGCGGGGAGATTGCTTAATTTTTATGACTAAGCTTTCGGACTCGTAGGACTGGTAAACTACTTCGCCACGAACGGAAAAACCACCATCTGGAATTTCTGATGAGGGTACGAGGTCAGCTGTACTATCTCCTTCAGACAACTCCGATAGCTCATTTTCCTCTGGTGTCTGTTCATCTAGCGATGACTCTGTTTGCTGCTGTTCAGTTGTGAGTTGTTTACTAGCCAGATTTTCTGGCTCCCACACCCCTACAATCTGAAGGTGCAAATTGTCGTTTTCTTGCCGCGTACGCGGATAAACGACCCACAGATGTTCTTGTTCTAGGTCAAGGTGATTTTTAACTAAACTCATAATTCGACCTAGAAGCACAGCATCGAGTAGTGTGCCATCAGCGGTCTGCATTACACCTTGAGTAAATTGTTCTTGACTGGCAATATAACGACCTCGGACTAAGCCGATCGCTCGATACTGCATGGGTTCGCTGGGAGGTGGAATCGGATGTTGCCGATTCGGGAAATTCCCATCATTGGCAGTTTCGCTTGACGTAGCAGACGAATTCTCTAGTTGAGATGCTTCGGCTGCTGCATCTGGTCGAGTAGTTGCATCTTGACTTGTCTGAGCTTCATCAGAAGCTGTTGAATTTGACGATTCAGGGGACGGCATCAGGTCGGAATTCATAAAAACTCCTTGCGGCGGAGACACATCCCAATTGTGGGATTTTACTAAGGCAGCTCTCAAGAGCGTTTGTGCGACTGATGAAAGTATATTTCTTTCAAAACAGTCACTACAGTTTGCCCTGTATCATAATAAAAGACGCGATTCAAATACACATACTAAATGTGTAATTTAGCGTCTTTACACTAGTTTCGGAAGCATACCATAGCTACAATTTAGGCGGTTCCTTGTAGAGTCTTTTCTTGCTTGACCAGCAAAAACGGACATTTGTTATCAAATTCACAGACAATTACCGGAATTCCGCAAAGTTTTTCAAATTTTTAACTTTCTCTATTTTTGTAAAGGATAACGTAATTAGAGTTAAGGATGGTTTTGTGTCTCAGCCGCGTAAACGTTGGATAGTAAATGTTGTATTAATACTGGCTGTTTTGGCTTTTGTTGGGGTATCTATGGTTCCCATCATAGCCGCATTTAATGATACGCAAAACTCAAGCCAGAACTCCGCCACCAATACAGGTAATTCGTCTTCCTCGGATCAAAAATCAAAATTGGAAGACGCAGCACGGGGTTATGAACAGGTTTTACAACGAGAGCCAGAAAACCAAACTGCATTGCGAGGTTTGCTAGAAACCCGTTTGCAATTAGTAAGTTTAGGTGTGGGTGAAGTTCAAGGGGTGATTGAACCTCTGGAAAAATTAGCCAAGCTGAATCCTGAACAAACAAAATATGCTGTGCTATTGGCGCAAGCAAAACAACAAGTAGGCGATAAGGAAGGCGCTGCTCAAGCTTATCGCTCTGTTCTGGAAACCAAACCAGGCGACCTGAGTGCTTTGCAAGGAATGGTAGCTCTCTTGCTAGACCAAAAACGCCCCGAAGCAGCAATCGGCTTATTACAAGATACCCTTTCTAAAGCAAGTCAGGCAAATAAAATTGAACCTGGTAGCGTGGATAGCATTGCTGTTCAGGTCATGTTAGGCAACGTTCACGCTAGCCAAAAAGGCTATAATCAAGCCTTTTCTGCATATGATCAGGCAATTAAGAGCGCTCCTAATGATTTTCGTCCTATTTTAGCAAAGGCGATGGTTTTAAAAGAGCAAGGTAAAGCCGAAGAAGCACAACCTTTGTTTGACAAAGCGGTGGCTTTAGCTCCAGCCCAGTATAAAGACCAAATTAAAAACAGTGCAGGTGCATCTACCCCTCCCACTCCCGCCGCTTCCCCGTAAAAAAAGTTAGGAGACGCGGAGTTAGGAGTTAGGAATTAGGAGTTATGAGTTATAAATAAAGTTTGAATAAAAAATTCTTAACTCCTCACTCTTCACTCCTAACTCCTCACTCTTCACTCCTCACTCCTCACTCCTAACTTCCCTCAACAGCGGCGACGATCGCAAATAATATAAACAGACATCCACCCACAAAAGTAAGTGTTTTTTCAGAAATTTTCCCAGCTATCATGCGTCCGCCAATAACTGCGATCGCTGCACAAATCGCGTGTCCTAAAATTGCTCCTGTTGTTACCCCTATTGGGTTATTGCTAGCGGCTAAAGTTATGGTGGCAAATTGTGTGCGATCGCCCCACTCTGCCATAAATGTTAATACAAAAGCCTCTAGCATAATTGCCCAGGCAGTTTTTCGCTTTCCTAGTTGCTTTTCTGCCTTGGCAACAGCATTTTTCGCCTCATCTACAACTTCTGTATCACAACTAGAAGCAGGCATTTTACTGGCTTGATACAATAATTTTATACCAAAGGCGAGAAATAAAATTATCTCGCCATAATAAATGTAAATTTTTGGTAATAAAGACACTGCTTGTCCTACCACCACAGAAAGTATTGTCATCGCCGCTAAAGCAGCTATCACCCCCGTAAATACCAATCGCCGGGAATGCTGCATTGACAATATCACAGCTATAAAGAAAGTTTTATCGCCTAATTCTGAAACTGTAATTAGTAACAAACCTGCGGTAAAAGCTGTTAGCACTCTCTCAAGCTCCTGATGAATCGTTGACTTGCTGCATGAAGCTCAATGAGAGTCGCGAGACTTCACTGAGCCTCACACTTTCTCTGTGTGATCTCAGTGAAGGTCTCGCTACCAATCAACTTTTACCATTTTGGATTTTGGATTTTGGATTTTAGATTGTAAAAACTTAATAATTGACTATTTTTACAATCTATGCTTTCACAAATCTTTTCCTAAATGGCATGATTACTTAATTGTCACCTAAACCAGGCTCATCGCCAGTATGTTGATTTAGGTATCCTGGCTTAAAATTTTTTGCCAGCAGCTACTCCCCTTCAATATTAGGTAATTATACATCTATCTGAAGTTGTAGTAAAGGAATTTGTTAGTAGTTAGTAGTTAGTGGTTAGTAGTTGGTTGTTCATGGTTCATAGTTCATAGTTCATGGCTATTAACCATCAACCATTAACCATCAACCATTAACCATTAACCATTAACCAATTTAATACTTTCGCTCTTGCGGCTGAAACATAGTAATTGTTACTGGGCGGTACTGAATATCAATCCCGGCTGGTGAGTAATAAGCCATTGTGTGCTTGAGGAATTTCGCATCGTCTCGCTGGGAATAATCTTCACGAAAGTGAGCGCCACGACTTTCTTGACGATTTAAGGCTGAAGCCAAAATCATCTGTCCTACCACCATCAAACTACGTAATTCTAAGGCTTCTATGATTTCTGTGTTCCAGCAATCGCCTTTATCATCTAAGTAAATTTGCATAGATTGCTGTTGGATTTGTTGTAGTTTTTCCAAGCCTTCACGCATTAATTCTTCTGTACGAAAAACACCACAATACTGAGTCATGGTATCCTGAAATGTCTGACGCACTTGATTAATACGGTAGTTTCCGGGCTGCTCTAACAAAACTTGAATTTGTTGTTTCGCTTCGTTAAGGTAGCGTTGTTCGTCCAGAGTTGGTAATTTGCGATTTTGTACGTATTGGGCGATCGCTGCTCCGGTTCTGCGTCCGTAAACTACGCATTCCAAGAGAGAATTGCTACCAAGACGATTGGCTCCATGTACGGAAACGCAAGCAGTTTCACCAGCAGCAAAGAATCCATCGACTAAATTATCACCACTACTGCGGACTCGACCATCAGTGTTAACCGGGATACCACCCATGCAATAGTGAATGGTAGGACGAACGGGCATAGGTTGAGTCACAGCATCAACGCCTACTAGGCGATGGGCTTCTTCCCAACAGAAGGGAACCCGACTCATAATTTTTTCTTTGCCCATGTGGCGTAGGTCAAGATAGACAAAGGGACCGCCAGCACTACCATCGGGATGAATACCACGACCTGCGCGAATTTCGTAGGCGATCGCTCGTGAGGTAATATCACGGGGGGCAAGTTCCATACGGCTAGGGGCATACTTTGCCATAAAGCGTTCTCCCTCGGAGTTGATGAGATACGCGCCCTCTCCACGTACTGCCTCGGAAATTAATACTCCTACCGGATACAATCCCGTAGGATGAAATTGTACAAATTCCATATCTTCTAGAGGCAAACCGGCTAGGGCTGTCATTGCTAAACCATCACCCGTAGAAGCAAAATCATTAGAAGTGGTGTTATATACTCTTCCGTAACCACCAGTGGCAAACATCACGGCTTTGGCACGTACTAATTCTATCTGCCCATCCAAGATGTGATACATTACCAACCCCTTCGCTTGATTGTCCTCTAAAATGAGGCGCATCACATACCACTCTTGATAAATTTGTACGCCATACCGTCGCAGGTTATTTACCAATTCATGTAAAATAGCGTGACCAGTTTTATCAGCAGCGTAACAAGTACGGTTGTGAGAATGTCCACCAAAAGCACGCTGGGCAATGCGACCATCGCTCAAACGGGAGAACAAAACGCCCATGTGTTCTAGGTCAATTACCACATCCGGCGCTTCACGAGTAAGAATTTCTACTGCATCTTGATCTGCTAAGTAGTCAGAACCCTTTACAGTATCAAAAGCGTGTGCTTCCCAAGTATCAGAAGAATCAACATTTTTCAACGTTGCTGCAATACCACCTTGAGCAGCAACCGAATGGGAACGAATAGGATGGGTTTTAGCAACCACAGCTATATTTAAACTGGGGTCAGTTCGAGCGATTTCCACTGCGGCGCGACATCCAGCCAAGCCACCCCCAACAATAATGACATCGTGTTCCAACATAATCAGCCTCTGACAGCCAACAAGGTGCTTTTCTATAGTTACTTTTGACACTCCCCGGTCTGAAGACGCGGGGATTCTTGGTTCATCGAGTCAGCCGTAAACCTTCATGTCTTATCTGCTCTGAAAAACTTACCTAAATCTAGTCAAACTTGTTGATTAGATGAGCGTT
>JBHYDF010000262.1:0-10520 GCA_051861145.1 Nostocaceae cyanobacterium | reverse complement strand
AGGGGGATCTAAGATTAATTGGTTTAAAACCATACTTCTCAGACATCCTCTCAGAGGAACCAGAAATTTTATAGAAAAGGGGAAAATAATAAAATATGGGAATAAGTGGAGGTAGGGATGTCTGTGCAATTACTAAGACGGAAATTCACAGTCGAGCAGTACCATAAAATGGTTGAGTCTGACATTCTCAAGGAAGATGACCGGGTGGAATTGATACGGGGAGAGATTATTGAGATGTCACCCATTGGGACAAAACACGCTGCTTGTGTAAATCGACTAGTTAATTTATTAATTCAGCGGCTGGGAGAACGCATAATACTTGCTCCCCAAAATCCAGTAGTATTAAGCGATAACTCTGAACCTCAGCCAGATGTGACATTACTGCAACCCCGTGAAGATTTTTATGAAAACGCCCATCCTCAACCAAAGGATATTTTTCTGATCATAGAAGTAGCAGATACAACGGTTAAATATGACCGGGAAGTGAAAATTCCTCTTTATGCAGAAGAAAACATAAATGAAGTTTGGTTAGTGGATATTAATGAACAATGTGTGGAAGTTTTTCGAGAACCTGCAAGCGATGGATATAGAAATATTCATAAGTTTACGCGGGGTGAAAGTTTAACGATTCAGGGGTTTGATGATGTGAATATTTCTGTTGATGAAATTTTAGGGCGATAATGCTAATATAGTTTTTTTGCCTCACGCAAAGGCGCAGAGGCGCAAAGAAGATTATTAATAAGATTTTTGCGAAAGTAAGGAACACACTATAACTAAATACATAAATTGGGGTGCGATCGCCTATATTTTGGAATAACTCAGCAGATCGCATTATTTCCAACTCGCTGTTTGTTAATTAAAATTGAGATAACTGCTGCTGGAAATAGTCCACAATTTTTTCTGTAACTTGAGCTACCGTTAGACCATCTGTACTCATTTCAATGGCATCGGGTGCTTTTTTCAAGGGAGAAACTTTGCGGGTGCTATCTTTCCAATCGCGTTCGGCGATGTCTTTTTCCAGCTGTTCTAAAGATACTTCGGGTTGACTTTGTTTTTTAAAGTCTTGCTGGCGGCGACGCGCACGTTCTTGTACGGAGGCGGTTAAAAAGATTTTTACTTCTGCGTCAGGGAAAACATGGGTACCAATGTCCCGCCCTTCCGCAACTAAACCACCTTTTTTGCCCCACTTTTGCTGTTGTTTCACTAGTGCTTCACGTACGGCGCTTTGTGCAGCTATGGCTGAGACTTTCGATGTCACCTCAATTGAGCGAATTGCCACAGTCACATCATTACCATTAATCCAAACCCGCACTGGGGATTGTAAATCTTGGCTGGGTGTCAGTTCAATTACACATCTGCTAGCTAATTCAGCGATCGCGCATTCATCATCAAGGGCAATACCCTCATGTAACACCAACCAGGTTACTGCACGGTACATTGCACCAGTATCCAAATATACTAGACCCAATTTTGTTGCTACTTGGCGAGCAACCGTAGATTTACCGGCTCCGGCGGGTCCATCAATGGCGATGATGGGGGAGCGATCGCGCAGGGTGGTGTTATCAATTAGACGTGTAGAACCAAGACGAGCTGCGATCGCGAGCATTCCTTCCTCCTCAATAGTTTGTATCGGCATTAACGTAGTCGGTTCAACTAATTCAATATATTCGACAGATATACTCCTGACCATTGCTACTTCTTGCTGTACAAATGATACCAGCGCTGTGGCGTTACGTTCTCCAGCACGAAAAGCTGCTTCAGCTTTTTGCAAGCCGCGATAAAGTACCGCTGCTTGCTCTTTTTCGGTTGCGGTCAAATATTGGTTGCGGGAACTAATGGCTAAACCCGATGCTTCCCGTACCGTTGGACAAGCAACAATTTCAATCGCAAAATTCAAATCAGCCACCAAGCGTTTAATAATTGCTAGTTGCTGACCATCCTTTTGACCAAAATAGGCTCGGTCAGGCTGTACCAAGTTGAAAAGCTTGGTTACAATCGTAGTCACACCCTGAAAGTGACCTTGCCGAGAACGACCACATAAGCCTGAGATCATAGCAGATGGCGGGATAACTTGTGTAACTTTTGATTCTTGTATATTCTTCAGATCAACTCCCATTTCTTCCGGAGTGGGAGCAAAAATCGCATCTACTCCAGCTTCTGCACAAAATTTTCGGTCTTGGTCTAAACTGCGAGGATAGCGTTGAAAATCCTCATTAGGACCAAATTGGAGAGGATTGACGAAAATACTGACAATTACCGTAGCATTTTCTTGTCGCGCCCGTTGAATCAAGCTTAAATGACCCTGATGTAAAGCTCCCATCGTGGGAACCAACCCCACTGGCGTAAAGGATCTACTAGTCACTTCAAATTCTCTTGACTGCTCTTGCTCCAAAAGCAATTTTTCCGAGCGGCGTTTAGCTAAATAGCAGCTTAAAGCTGCAACTGTTGTCAACAGGCGCACAAAAATACCCCTAGTCTTTCTCTTGCTCTTCCCAGTTAGTGTATATCTGAAAGCGGGGGAAGAGAGTAGTCTAGGGGATGAAGGGAATGGTTTGGTTAATGGTTAATAGTTAATGGTTAATGGTTAATGGTTAGTGGTAGTTTTTGACTCCTAACTCTTAACTCCTAACTCTTAACTCCTAACTCCTAACAATTTTACCTTCCCAAAACTTCGACTTTCACTGGTGCAACACCGCTGCTCATCATTCCCAACGTCCTTGCTGCACCGAGGGAAAGGTCAATTATTCGACCGCGAATAAATGGACCTCTGTCATTAATTCGCACGACTACGGAACGACCGTTACGGGTGTTAGTAACGCGTACGCGTGTACCAAAGGGTAAGGTGCGATGCGCTGCTGTTAATCCTTCTGGATTAAATCTTTCACCAGTAGCGGTTTTATTGCCAGAAAAATCATGGCCGTAATAGGAAGCCATACCTCTAAGGGTCGATCGCACTCTTGTAACTATCTCGTGTGGCAAGTTTGCCAATTGCACAGGCGATCGCTTTGGTAAATTGGCAATTTCACTCAAGGGTGAAGCGTTACCGATAAGTCTGCGCAAGCGATTTGTTGCTTGCAATGCGTCTTTTGCCGCATCATTTGTTGTATCGGCTAATTTGGTGTTTTCATCAATTTCCACAAGCTGTTCGCCATTGGCTTTGATGATAAAGCGATCGCTTTGTGTTTGCTCTTCAGATAGACTCTTATTCTGGGTTTCATTGCCGGTTGTGGATGCGCCTCCTGCTTTCCAGCTCACCATTATCTTGTTGGCGTCCACTTTATTCCAAACTAGCTGGTTAATCTTTGCCGCTACAACAGTCGCTCTCTCAACTGGATCGTCTTGAGCAGAGTTTGCCTGATTGTCCAGTTCTGCGCCTGTTGCGCTAATTGTTGCCTCTTGGATAGAACTGATATCATCAGGAGTGTTAGATACCCCGTTGCTATTGTCAATTTCACCAACTTTTGTCTCTTCGTTCTTTACTGGTGACTGACCGAAAAAGGTGAGAACGGGAATATCGCGAATATAGAGAGTTGCCGCTTGCCGACCTGCCACTTCATGAGTGTGAATTTGCGTAATCACAGCAGCATCTGAGGCAGAATTCCCTGTTGGGGATTGATACTCTCCTACTTTCACCACATTGCTAGAAACCATTGATGGGGAGTCGGGAGCCGTCTTCTTGGTTGTCTCGGCCCGTCCAAATGACGGTATCCCCACAACGGTGCTGCAAACAGCGACAACAGTCCACAAATGTTTTTGATTCATGCGTCCGATATTAAAGCGACTGTAGAACGGAAATTTGATAATTCGCGGGTGTTGCACTACTCAAGACAAGAGAGGCTTTCCACAACCAACAAATTCGTTCCGCTTTCACTTTTTGTTAACTGCAACAGATTAACACGTTCTTCTGAATTTGGGGATCAGGGTTTTAGCGTAAGCTTTGGTAACTTTATTAGAATAATTTTTGTATTTTCAGCGTCAAACCTTGAATAAAAGCGGATTTTGGCAATGTAACAGTTTGTTCGACTGTTAAAAAATTTTATTACCAAAACTTAATAAGTATTTGGTATTTAAATCTATCAGATGGCATAAAAGCTTGTCTAAATAGCTCATTAATGTTATATGTTTTCCAAAAAATAGAATTTTACCAAAAATATACAGAAGCAAAGTAAATATACTTAAATAAATCTTTAGAAATTTAATTATTTTTTAAAGTTATTATCATCACTAGCTTTTACTAACAGTTGCTGATTGCTGAATTACCCTGCCAAAGCGGGATCGCCTGCAATTGGTTCAGATAAAGGAGATAATTGCTGTAAGCGTCTTGAGATTAATTATTTTTGAACAATGTCGTTTTTACGACATCAGCATTGATACACTGACTTGACCGAATCGCTGGTGAGTCAGTGCAATAAGTTATAAGTATCTTGAATAGAACAGTCGTCAGAATTGCTTCTACTCAAAGAAGCATTTTTGACAATACAATAAAAGTTAATAATAAAAAAAATAACCAAATATGCTAGTACTGCTTGAATATTTTTTAACTACGGTAAAGAAATACAATATTTTGTCAGAGTAGTTGGGAAGAGTTATTTTTCACACCTAGTTGTCAGTTGCATGGCAAACCAAGAAGATTTACAAATGGCTGCATCACCACTTCAATCTTTTCTCCGCAAATGCACACGACCTAAAGGAGTGAGGAGTGAGGAGTTAAAAGTTAAGAGTAAATAGTTAAAACTCCGCGCCTCCTAACTCCTAACTCCTAACTCCTAACTTTTAACTTACGCCAAGTGTTTCATGAGAACGCTCTTGGGAGCTTTACGCACTCTGGCTAAGATTGTTTCTTTACCTAAACGCTGGCAAGCTTCATAACGATGGCATCCAGAAAATCCATAATACTGTCCATCCACTTCTAAGACATCTATTGGTTCTTGCTGTCCAATTTCACGAATGGACTCCATCAGCGCCTGCACTTTTTGGGCATCGTTTTGGCGTGGTAAAGGCCGCTTGATTTGATTTAAGGGAATTTCTTGAACTTTCACCATAACTCTGTTTTGCTATTTCGTCATCCTCATATATAAATCATAGTCATTACGAGTTTGAGTTGCAACTATTTTTCATCTGAGATCGTCATTTATCTGCACACGCCGCTCTTGCTTGATGTGGGTAAGATGTCAAAGCCCTTTGGGCAGGGATAAGGGGCAGGGGAAAAGGGGAAAGGAAACCCCATCAAAGCCCTTCGGGCGGGGAAAAGGTTAAAGGGTAAAGGGTAAAGGTATTTTTCATCTCTTTCCTTTCCCCTTTCCCCCTGCCCCTTATCCCCAGAGGGGACCCCACCTTCCCCTTTCCCCCTTACCCCTTTCCCCTTCCCCTTCTTGGTCAAAAACAGATTATAAAAAAGTAGGTTGAAAACTTTGTGGCTTTAGCCCAAGGATGACAACCATTATGTAGGCTGTTTTCTTACCGTGACCAGAATCACAATCAAAACTAACTAATGTCACACATATTATGGGTTACGGCGAGGAGCGTGATCCAAGAATCTCCGTGTATGCGCTACCGAGGAGTGTCAAAATGTATCAAAAACGATTAACTAAGTAATGCCACAAAGCGACTACACTACAAAGGAAATTCTTTGTCAAACCCAAGCACTGGCAGCAAAATCAAGGTAATTGCCATGAAAAATTCGCTCTGGCGTTGTTTGTACACATTACTGACAACATTTTTTCTATTAGGGTTAACCGGCGCATCACGTTCTGAAAGCCTAACACAGGACGTGAAATTGCGAGTTGGGATTGTGCAGCGATTTGGAGATAACATCAAGGAACAGTTGCAAATAGAACCCACAAAAGGCGATCGCTTAAAACTTGAATTTAAAATAGGCGATCGCCAGGAAACATTAGTCACTACCAAGCCTGTGAAATTGGAAGTGATGATGCAACCTTTAAAACAAACAGCAGTTGAGGAAAGGGTGGTGTTGGGAACCTACCGTACTTTTGAAACTGCTGAAGATAGTGCCAAAAATTGGCGTGCTAAGGGAATAGAAGTGGAAATAGCCCAGCCGGAACGCTGGCAAATTTGGGCAAAACGGGATGTGTACAACACTCCCTTATTGCGCCGCTTGCTATTGGAGAGTGTGCAAGCTGCGGGCACGAAAACAGCATATGTAGATACTGATATTCTGCAACAGATACCGCGAGTTAGTTGGGTAATGGATGGCAACCGTTACAGTCTTACTAATCTGGAAATTAGCACTAACAAAAATTTAATTAAAGTAAATGAAAGTAATAAACCGGAGAAAGCTAAGCTTTACGCCGGACGTATGCAGGTACAGCCAAATTCCTATGGTACTTACACTTTAGTAAATGAAGTATCTTTAGAAACCTATCTGCGCGGGGTAGTACCCTATGAAATTGGCACAAAAGCCCCAATGCCAGCATTGGAAGCACAAGCTATTCTTGCCCGCACATATGCTTTGCGTAATTTACGTAGATTTGCTATAGATGGGTATCAATTATGTGCAGATACACATTGTCAAGTGTATTATGGGCTGAAGGGAGTAACGACCAACACGGATCGAGCGATCGCATCTACACGGGGCATGGTATTAACACATAAAGACGAGCTAGTAGACGCGCTTTATTCTTCTACTACTGGCGGTGTCACCGCGTCCTTTAGCGATGTCTGGAATGGAGAAGACCGTCCCTACCTTCGACCCGTGGTGGATACTCCTAGCAATGGTCTTTGGAATTTGTCCAAAGAGAATTTAGCTGATGAAAACAACTTCCAGCGGTTTATCAGCATGGAAAAAGGATTTAATGAAAGCGAGTGGGATCTATTCCGTTGGCGTAAAGAAAGCAGCTTGGAAGATATTACCAAGGGTTTGCAGAAATTTCTTAAGGTGAAAAATAGTCCCTTTGCCAAGTTTAAAACTCTTAAGCAAATGGAGATAGTAGAACGCAGCAACAGCGGACGTATTCTCAAACTCGCGGTTGATACTGATATCGGTAGATTTTACTTACATAAAGACGAAGTTCGCAGCGCCTTTGCTGCTCCCGTTAGCACGTTGTTTTACCTACAACCCCTTAATAAAGGTAAACCAGAACTGTGGGGATACGCCTTTGTTGGTGGTGGACTTGGACATGGCGTTGGTTTGAGTCAAACTGGCGCACAAAATTTAGCTCAGTTGGGTTGGTCGAATGCGAAAATTCTGCAATTTTACTATCCCGGCACTCAAATTCAAGTTCTTAACGATAACATCAACCTAGCGGTTAATTGAAAATGGGGAGTAGTCATTAGTCATTAGTCAAAGAACTCTTGACCGGAGGCGGAGCGTCTCCGGCTCCGCTCTGGACTCTTGACTTTTGACTTCTCCCCATTCCCTACTCCCTAATCCACGAATCCACAAAGATTGTGTCAAACTAATATATAAGATATAAGTCAATAAAGCAGGAACACACGCCAATGTGTTCCTGCCTAAGACTTATATTTTAGACTTTTTGCCAAAGTAGGTTTTAGGAGCAGACAAGATCAGAGTAGGAATTTTCTCTGTCCGTCTTGCTTCTTTTTTTTCCTGTCTCTACGTCATCATTCTCTCTAGTGAGAGATATATTTAAGTGTGAGGGTGTAACTGACCTAGTTTTTAGTAAAGTTCTTCTTCTTGGTGGGTTTGGATTGTGCAGTCAGAAGTGGGATAAGCGACACAAGTCAGCACATATCCAGCTTGTATTTGATCATCATCCAAGAATGATTGGTCAGATTGATCAACTGTACCGGATACCATCTTACCAGCACAGGTAGAACATGCACCAGCACGGCAAGAGTAGGGCAGGTCAAGACCAGCTTCTTCAGCCGCATCTAAAATATAAGTATCGTCATCAACGTCAATGGTTTGATTTAGCCCTTCATCTTCGTTGACGAGTGTAACTTTGTAAGTTGCCATTTAGGTAATCCTCTCTTTTGCAAACGGCAGTATAAGTTATCCTAAAGCAAACTCCACGGCTAACTCTATGAGTTTAGCCGTCTGTTAAATTTTGCTTCACTTCTGATACTACGAGAAAAATTAAAGGATGTAACGGGAAATCGACCGCGATTAGTAATGAAATTTGGTTATGTAATATTAATAAGTTTTTCTTATATTTAAAAAGCTACTAACAGCCATTCTATTAGATATATTTATCAATTTCCAAAATATACTCAATGCATAAATAAACTATCTGGCATATCGATAAGATTAATGATATCTGTATTCGGTAAAACTGCAAGCTATAGTTTGACAAAATTACTGTAGTGTCACAAAAATAGCTTTGCCCTGCTAGTAAAAATGGAGAAAGCAAAAGTGCGGGTTGGTTTGGTTGGTACTGGGTATGCGGCTTCTTTACGAGCAGAGACATTGCTGCACGCTACACGAACGCATCTGGTTGCTGTTGTTGGTCATACACCAGAAAAGACCGAAACCTTTGCTAGGAAGTTTCAGTGTCAGGCGATCGCTTCTTGGCAAGAATTAGTAATCCGAGATGATGTAGATTTGCTGATCATCTCCAATGCAAATCGAGAACATGGAGCGATCGCTAAAGCTGCACTATCTCACGAAAAACACGTAGTCATTGAGTATCCTATTTCTTTAGACGTAGCAGAAGCCAAGGAACTCATAACCTTGGCAAAAACACAAAACAAACTCCTGCACGTCGAACACATTGAACTTTTAGGCGGTGTGCATCAAGCCTTAAAAAAACACTTAGCGCAAGTTGGTCAAGTATTTTACGCTCGTTACAATACCATCAAACCGGAACATCCCGCACCGCGCAAATGGAGTTACAACCATGAACTTTTCGGCTTTCCAATGATGGGTGCGCTTTCTCGGTTACATCGTCTCACCGATTTGTTTGGTAAAGTTCTGACTGTTAATTGTCACAATCGATTTTGGGAGACGGAAACAGATTATTACCAAAGTTGCTTCTGCGTAACTCAACTTTCGTTCAAGAGCGGATTACTAGCACAAGTAATCTATGCTAAAGGTGAAACCTTATGGCAAGCAGAACGCAGATTTGAAGTTCACGGTGAAAACGGCGGATTAATTTTTGATGGTGACAAAGGAGTTTTGATTCAAGCAGGAGAAACCACACCCATAGAGATTGGTAGCCGTCGGGGGTTATTTGCTAAAGATACAAATATGGTCTTAGATCATCTTTTTGATGGTGTTCCCTTGTACGTTACCCCAGAGGAAAGCTTGTATACTCTCAAAGTTGCAGATGCAGCAAGACGTTCTGCGGAAACAGGATTGACTATAGTAGTAGAGGATTAGTTATTAGTACTCAAATGAATTCTTTTTGAATCTCACGCCAAGACGCAAAGCCGCCAAGATTTTCTTTGCTTCTAACAGCGCCTTTGCGTGAGCTTTTCATATATACAATCATCAATGCCAAGAAAGATTTGCAGTTGAACTGACAGCGATCGCTCAAGCGTGCAAAGTATACTTAATATTATCTAGATAAAGTTTTATGAATAAACAAACGATTGTTATTCTCTCCCAAAGAGAAATAGAGAAAATGCGTAAGGCTGGACGTTTAGCAGCCGAACTTTTACACCATCTTGAAGCAATGGTGAAGCCAGGGGTTAGCACCCTAGAATTGAATGATGAAGCGGAAAGATGGACGCAAGCGCACGGAGCAAAAAGCGCACCCCTTGGTTATAAAGGTTATCCCAAGTCGATATGTACCAGTGTCAATGAGGTAGTTTGTCATGGTATTCCCAATGCCAAGCAAGTCCTCAAGGATGGTGACATTATCAATATCGATGTAACGCTGATTGTAGATGGCTACCACGGTGATACATCTAAGACTTTCTTTGTCGGTACACCTTCACCACTAGCTAAAAAGCTGGTGGAAGTGACAGAGGAGTGTCGTAGAAGAGGTATTGCGGAGGTGAAACCAGGCGCACGCATTGGGGATATTGGTGCTGCTATTCAAGAGTATGCCGAATCGGAAGGTTTTTCCGTGGTGCGAGAATTTGTTGGACATGGCATCAGCAACATTTTTCACACTGCACCAGATATTCCCCATTACGGTACACGCGGTAAAGGCAGGGTTCTTAGACCTGGTATGGTATTTACTATTGAGCCGATGATAAATGAAGGTACTTGGGAAGTCGAAATTCTTAAAGATGGGTGGACAGCTTTGACACGCGATCGCAAACTATCTGCTCAATTTGAGCATACGATCGCTGTTACTGAAGACGGTGTGGAAATTTTGACTTTGCGAGAAGAGGAAATTTAAGGGCAAAAGTGAGCGGCGGTAGATCACCTAGAACTCAGCACTAAGAACGTTCTTCTGTCCGCTCCATCGCAGTGTTCGCTTGTTGGTTGCTACTCTATCCTATTGGTTAGTCAGTCAGTTCATCCAGCACCAATATCTTCAAACCTGGGATAGCTGGTAAACGAGCATCATTAGTTAAGAAAAACTTAGCACCTCCCTCAACTAAAGAAGCAAGGAGTCCCACACCATAATCTTTGATTTGGTGTCGGGAGG
>JBHYDF010000261.1:0-10542 GCA_051861145.1 Nostocaceae cyanobacterium | reverse complement strand
TTTGTCTTCTAGGCACATCTGCATATACCAACCATCAACCTTTTTGGTAAGAGTGCTGCATATCTTGCCAAACTGTGGACGCTAGCAACCGCCTACCTTTTATGTATAACTGTCGTCGCCAAGGATGCGGACGCGACACTAAGTATTGCCAAGTTAACGACTGTGGGGATGGTTCCAGTTCAGGAATTACTAAATGAATTTGTTCGCCTTGGGCAACAAGTCGGATTTTGTAGCCTTGTTGAAGATAATTGTAGAGGACACTCATCACAGAAATTGATCGCAGAATCGTTTCTTTTATCGTTGCTGCACCCATCGCTATTCGCAGCCACTCAATCTGTGCCTCTTGTTCAGGTGAAACGTTAAAGTTTTGCCGTTTTGTTTCTCCGGCTTGATTCATAATGGTAGACAAACTGCATAAGTATGATATAAGTATATCTTACTTACCCTGTGCTGATTTTGTAATTAGATGTAAATTGTCAATTTTGGAAAGCCCAAAAAAGCAAGACTGCAAACCTCTTTCGCTGTAGACGTTAAAGCTGTTTGAGTTACAGAAAAAAATGTCCAGCAATATTCCCAAAATATTCTGGGACAATTTCCGGAATGCGCTATGGCTATTTGGTAGATAATCATTGTGCGGTAAACTTCCGCAGCTATACGCAAGACCTATACCGAATCAATTAACTATAACCAACTATCTAAACAATCTCTCCCCCTACCCATTCTCGAAAACGTAGATCAGGTAGGGGGAGAGCTATTTTCTGGGATACATTGTTTTTTACACTGGGTTATACCATTTTGGATTTTGGATTTTGGATTTTGGATTGTAAATCACCTTCTATGTCTGGGTTATGTCAATCCATCTGTCGCATTCTTTTTTCAAAATAGTATTAAAGCATCAATCTAGAGATGGATGAAATAAAACAAATTTGTTTGCAATGATCTAAAACTGCGATCGCTCTCTATATACCTATATAAAATCTATGAGCGAAAGGCGAGTTTTTTTCCAGCAGAGTGCTAATTTAATCGCTTTCGTGGCATTATCAATGGTAAGTTGTGGTTTTACTGGTAGTGGTGATCCACAAACTACTCCTACAAAGAGCGATCGCTCAAACAGGGAGGTGCAAACTATGAAACTAGAAAGCAGTGTCTTTGCGGCTAATAGCTTAATTCCTGCTGAATACACGTGTGACGGTGCGGATATTTCTCCTCCCCTGAGTTGGGATGAACCTCCATCAGGAACCGAAAGCCTTGCTCTCATTGTCGATGATCCCGATGCACCAGGACGGATATTTGTCCATTGGGTTCTCTACGACATGCCAGCTACAGTTAGGCAATTATCAGAGAAAATAGCGGCTGTAAAAACTTTACCTAATGGTGGCACTCAAGGAAAAAATGATTTTGGTAATTTTGGTTATGGTGGCCCCTGTCCCCCCAGTGGAACCCATAGATATTTTTTCAAACTTTACGCCCTAAATAAAAAGTTAAATTTACAACCAGGTGCTACCAAAAACCAGCTAGAAGCAGCAATGGATGGTCATATTTTGGCACAGGCAGAATTAATTGGAAAATATCAACGCCAGCGTTAAAGTGTTCGTAGTAAGCGCTTAAGCGCTTACTACAAGCATTTTATCCTGCCGCCTTTTCAGCACCCACAAACTCACTCTCTGGCGCATCTGGTAACAAATGCTTCACACCTTGCTTAACAAATCCTTGCAAAAATCCCATCTGCTGGTTTTGTTGAAATACCTTTTGCAAGGTTTGTCCCAACTTATCAAAGTTAAATCCATTAGCAGAATTTAGCGCTACTTCCTGCTGTTGGAAATACTCAATGAGGCTAACTCCTGCCAACCTAGTAAGATAAGCTGCACTTACACCCTGCACGACACCACCAGCAACAAATGTTACCGCGTGACTCTTAAGAACAGTACCAATAGCTTTACTAGAAAGTTCGACTAAACCCAGTTTCAGCATCAAACTTCCCATTTCCCCGGCTACGGTTTTTGCCTGTTCCAAGGAGAATTTCTGCTGGTAGATATTACCCAAATCCATTACCATCTGAGCATTAATTGCTGCTGTTGCCAAAATATCCAGTGCTGGTACTGGGTTAGCAAACGCAGCGGCGGCGGCTATCCACTGGTATTGTTCAATAACTGGAGTAGCGCGATCGCGTCTAACTACATTCAAATACTCTTTCGCCTCAGCTTTTAACAACCGTGTGTTTCTCATTGTAGTTGCCCACACTAGCTGCTGTCCTTGCTGTGCTAAAATCTCACCCAATTCCTGCGTAAATTGCTGGATATCTGGCGCTGGCTGTTCCATCCATTCTTGCACGGAACCATCATCGTTATGCTTACGGACTTTTACGGGAAGGGGTGACGCCGCGATCGCCACGACATTTTTTCCCTGCATCCGCTGCTTTAAAGCAAACAATACGCTAGCGCGTTCATCTGCCAAATATTGGTCTTGTTTATTGAAAATCAACATTAAGCGCTGATTTTCTCTCTTTATCTCCTCAATAGCTTGAAATTCTGTATCTGTCAAATCACCATTTGTCAGAAACAGGATAAAATCAGATGCCTTTGCTTGTTCCAGCGCCACAGCATCAGACTTCTCACCTACTTCTGCAAACAAAGGCGGTGTTTCTTGCAAACAAACAGTTTGCT
The DNA here is from genome assembly GCA_051861145.1 of Nostocaceae cyanobacterium. Lineage (GTDB taxonomy): Bacteria > Cyanobacteriota > Cyanobacteriia > Cyanobacteriales > Nostocaceae > JBHYDF01. The sequence continues at coordinate 7,879 of JBHYDF010000261.1, read as the reverse complement.
GTATTTCTGGACGCCAATTCGACTCCAAAACCTTTCTCAAAGTGGTTTTACCCACCGACTTACCGCCAGTCACAGCCAGATGAATTTCTTTTCTGTCTAACTCCAGGTACAACTGAGGAATTTTTTCTCGCAATGCTACTAAAGCTTGGTGGTTTTCTACTTCACCAGCCAACTGATTAATAACGACTTCAGCTTGTGCGATCGCCGCCTCCACCGTTTGGCGATCCGCTGGCAAAGTATCTACCACTTCCAAACCATTTTTAGCGCGGTTTTGCTTGAATAGCCACAAACCACCGCCAACTAATAACAAACTCAAAACACTAAATTCACCCAGTTGCACCATTGAATGATGCCAACTTTGTAACAACCACAGGGAAAACGAAAGTCCAAGTCCTCCCACTAAAATCGGTCGCTGCAACTTCACAACCATGTTTCACCGCACTTTTTGGAAAATTCCTACTCCAGAATAGATCAAATCCCTGCCTCTGCGAATTCAACAGGCGATACAACACAATTTTCTTTACTAAAAGATGCTTCTAAGATTAACTTCCAAGTATCACGATACTAGACTTCTTGCAAAAATCAGGTTTTAGGATATTGCGAACCACAGATGGACACAGATGGACACAGATAGACACCAATTTTATCTGTGTTTATCTGTGTCCATCTGTGGTTTTTTTCTAAAAATGGAATGAGTGCAAGCAGTCGCTTATCTGCCGCGACTTAAGTATACAAAACTCTGCGCTCCTCTCTTGCTTACCTCCGCGTCCCTCTGCGTTTCAAGTATAATCACTGCTACTCAGCATAAAACAAATCCCTGCAACTTTTAGGATTGCAGGGATTTATTTTACTTTAATTTGGTGGCGGGAGATGGATTTGAACCATCGACCTTCGGGTTATGCTTACCATCTACAGCTTTCACTGCCTGGATTAACCAGTTTGTGGTCTGGACTGTCCCTTCACCCTCAGCTTTCTTGTTAGGGTGCCTGCCTTCCAGTCTCTACACCTTCCCTTTTCAGGGCTTGGTTCGGGATTACCGCGCTAATGGCTTCCCCGAGTTTGACAGGTAATCGCACGTCAGTTTCCTCACGTACCGCCCATTGCAAGATTAACTGTTAAGCGTTTAACTAACCTTGCTCCTTGAGCCCGACGAGCTACCAGGCTGCTCTATCCCGCGTCGCCTCGTCTTTAGATAGTATAACCCTAAGTTTAGAAATTTGGCAACTACAAAATCGATAATTCTCCAATAACTTCTAAACGCTTGTATTTTCCAAGGGTCATGAACTTTTCTGCCATGGCTTCAGCAACACTGGGAGTAATCCAGCCCATCTGCCGAAGCAAGTGAATAGCAGTGGCATATTTTGCCCGCTTTGTCCCATCCATAACTTTAATTGCCAGTCCCATGCCTTCGCCGAGTCTGCCAATACACTGCACTCCTTCGGCACCAGCTTTACTTACCAATTCCCCTGGAGTTAAGCGCATTAGTTCTGTGTCAAATTCTCCGTCTCCTGCCACCATTGTTGGGTGATGAGTCATGGCACGGACAATACGCTCCATATCTAAATTGTTACGAGATGCTAACTGAGCATACAATGTCCCCATTTGTGCGAGTTGCATCAGGTAGGTGGGTGCGCCACAATCATCATGAGCGCTGATAAATTCCTCGGCTGGCATTTTCAACAATTCTGCTACTTTGGTTAAAATTAGCTGCTGTACAGGGTGTTTGCGCTCTAAATAATTAGTCAATGACCAATTACATTGCTGACAAACAGCTAACATTCCTGCGTGTTTACCAGAACAGTTGTACTCTAGCGGACTGCGCTTACCTGCGGGGATCGGACATTGCAATGCTGAAGGGTCAACATCGGCTCGCCACAGTATATTAAATACCTGTCGTACTTGCTCTATTGTACCTCTATGGGAACTGGTAATTATTGCTAAGTCGCGATCGCTAAGTTCGTAGCGTTCCAGTGTGCCTGTGCTTGTAACGGCTACTGCTTGAAATGGTTTCAGTGCTGAACGGACAAAAGTCGCAGTTTCAGCATTTCCAGCCACAGACAGCACCCGTCCTCGTTCGTCACATACGACAGCTTGGACTATGTGCTTTGATTCTATAATGCCTTCACGCAGTAACCTGACTTCCAATGCGGCGGCTTGAGTTCGTTTTCCCATTGTCATGGGTTTATTTCGTATCCGAGTTATGGGTTATGAGTTAGGAGTTAAGAGTTAAGAGTTAGGAGTTAAAAATAATTCCTAACTCCTAACTCCTAACTCCTAACTATTTACACTAAGTGCCAAACTATCGTACCAACAACGAATAACACAGCCAAGCAAGCATTGGTAATTTGTAACCTTTGGATGATAGGTTTGATCTGATAGCTGACTATTAAGCGATCGCGTGTTAGTACTTCCTGCGGTTTTGCCCATGTTTGACCGTCATACCACCCCGATTCTTCATAAAAGATAATCGGACTGGCAAGGCGATCGCGTACGTAAGACCAGCCTAGGTATAATCGCACCAACACCAGCACTAACCCTATGCTTGCTCCCGCTGCACTAGAGAGGATAAATTGTGCTATGTGCTTAGGTGGAGGGAAGCTAGCCGCTGCGATTGGTGCTGCCACTACCCACGATATACCCCAAATCCAGGCGATTTTCGTGATATAACCACGCCAATTTAAGGTACAATCACAAAATAGCCAAGAATTTTTTAACTCTTCATACTCATTCAGTGGTTGTTGTTCGGCTGGAACCGGGCAATTTGAAACCGAGGACATCATGTTGGTTTACCCCCACCATCATCGGATGTTGGAAACTCGACACGTTCTGCATGACCCCAGAACGCTTCTAAATTATAAAACTCACGTTCTTTCGGCATCATCACGTGAACAATCACATCGCCGTAGTCTTGCACAACCCAATTCCCTTCGGTTTTTCCTTCTACCCGCAAGGGACGCCGTTGCCATTCTTGCGCCACGTTTTCTTCTATTGCTTCGGCGATCGCTCTTACCTGCACTCTCGAATAGCCGGTCATGATCACAAAATAATCTGCCAGGTAAGATACATCTGCTACCCTCAGCAATAGTATATCACCCGCTTTCCGGTCTGATGCGGCTGTTGCGATTGTTGCGGCTATATTTGCGCTGATTTCGTTGCTATCAATTTCTGAATTTCTGACCGCACTTTTTGTCACAGCTACTGATTGGAATGGGAAGTTTGCTTGGAAATAATCAGACATTAAACCTCAGCTGATTTCTCTTTTTTTGACAATTTTTTACAATTACTGGCGAACGGCAATTGAGTTACAACTGCGTAAATAGGTTTTTCTGAATACTAACAAAAAATTAGGCGTCTATGCAGTTGCGCTCAAAATCGGTTGTTTGGTTCTCGACTTTTGCAAGAACCAATTTCGAGTGGCGATCGCGCGTGGATGAATTAAACAAGGACTATCTAGCAAAAATTTGAAAGTGTAATCGCAAGTTAACCAAACAGCCCGCTCTAGATGTTCGCGGCTAACTTGTCTTAAAGCTTGTAATTCTGGTGTTTGGCCGCGTCCAGGTTCTAGAGTGTCTGCTAAAAATACGATACTACTCAACGGACTCATACCTGGTCTACCCAAGGTGTGATTGGCGATCGCTTGTAATACTTCTTCATCTTCCAGACCAAATGTGTCTCTCGCAACAATGGCGCTTACATCTGCGTGCAACAGATGGGGAGATGTTTCCATTACTTCGTCTACTTCCAATTTTTCAGCTCTTGCCATTTGTAAAAGTTTTTGTGGCTTAAAATATTTTGCTAAATCATGCATTAATCCTGCTATTGCAGCTTTTTCTCTATCTAGATTATAATGCTCAGCCAAATCCACTGCCATTTGCTCGACCCTGAGAATGTGGTTGATTCGAGAAGGCGGAACATTCTCTGCTAACCAGGCTAAAACTTTTTGGCGCATAGTGGCTGAAGACCTGAATTAAATAATTTGATCAGAAACAGGAAAATATTATTGATGAATAAATACAATAATTATTTTAACATCATCGCCCCCTCGTCCTCCACGCTCATTCGGTACTCCGAATCAATGGCGGGATTGCTCTGGCACTCGAAACCGAAGGGGAACTAAGACCAAAACTTGGACGAAAATCTAATCTAAGGCACTCGCCTAAGCTAAGAAGTCATTAGACATCTGGTGAAAAAGAATGTAGAGACGCGAAATTTCGCGTCTCTACAAGGATTTTGAGTAACGCATAATTAAATTCGGTCGATGTCTATTTAATTTGCATTCTCGGAAAAAAGCAAACTCTTGTGGGGTGGAGAGAAGTATGAGCGCCGGTTCCCGGCGCTCATAACTTCAAAGCGTCTCGCCCGCCCCAGTTATGCAACTTAAATGCACATTAGCTTATGAGTACAGAAGCCCACACTGTACTGTCAATCTATCTTACGCAACAAAACCACAGAAACCTGATATCTTGCACCCAAGGGGAGAGTCCTTCGGGGGGTTATCAAGAATGGTACAAGATGTTAGAGAAACCCGGTTTCTTTGCGTAAGTCCTAATCTATAACTCGATAAATAATCTTACACAATAACATTGAAAATGCGCAACTAAAGAATGAACACTCACAACAGAAATTTAGAAGCGCAACTTAAACACAAACGAGTTTAAGCTTCTCTTCTATGTAAACTCTTTGGAGCCTGCAATTAAAGTTGATTTCTAAAGAAAATATTAACTTTTTTTTGGCATGTATCTAATCGCAGTATATGGTATGTCGATTTGCGTGTTATACAAGCTTTGTAGAATATTCAGTTTACCTCAACCTCCCTAATCCAGCAGGACTTCGTAAAGAAATACTTCATTTTCAACTTTCATGTAAATGTTTATATTTATACTGTATTATCAAGTACTAGCAAAACTAGTTATTAATATTGGCATTAGCTCTTATATGCTTGACAAATAAAGTCTTTTATCCTTTTGTGGGTAATAGTTTCATCTGTTAAGCAGAACCAATGATGCATTTGCTGAGTTTAACAAGTTACAAAAACTTATCAGGGTAATTTTGAGGTTGCCTTGTATTTTGCTCACAAATTAGTGCATCTACATTTTCTTTTCAACGTAACAAAACTTAAATCTTGATGCTGTCAATTCATTGTTCAAAAACAGCCGTTTAATTTGCATATGATTTACGCAAAAACTCTCTCAAACTCTTATTTATTCGTGTGCAAGCTTATTCTTTGTGGTTAATTTTTACGTTCTTTCTGCGTAATGTCCTATTGCAAATAAAAATTTGTAAATTTTGCGGAATGGCTTTTTGTGTTTTTGAAGTCAAAAATTGACCCAGCATTTTGAAATTTTTGTTTGACAGTCTTTTGCTTCCATGAGTGCCTTGGCTGGGACATTCAGTAAAATTCACACTTGGCTAGGAAATAACATGGCTCGTTTATCAAGTCCGATTGAAAACATCAAAAATCACTATACAGTTGTAGTTATTGGTTCTGGATATGGAGGCGCGATCGCAGCTTCGCGTTTAGCACGTGCAGGACAGCAGGTGTGTGTATTGGAGCGTGGGAAAGAATTCCAACCTGGTGAATATCCCAATAATACAAAAGAAGCCGTAAAGGAAATGCAGGTAGATTTACCTAGTGGTAAACACATAGGTCCGCATACGGGTTTATATGATTTTCACGTTAATAAAGATATTAATGTCTTCGTCGGTTGCGGTTTGGGTGGTACATCGCTAGTCAACGCTAACGTATCCTTGCAAGCTGAACCTCGTGTTTTTGCAGATTCTCGCTGGCCAAAGGGTTTGCGTGACGATGTAGAAACCTTATTGGCTGAAGGATATCATCGTGCAGAAGAAATGCTCAAACCCACACCCTATCCAGAAGATTGGCCGCACGTACATAAATTACAAGCTTTAGAAAAGTCTGCGAAATACTTGAATGAAAAGTTTTATCGACCACCCATCAACGTAACCTTTAAAGATGGGGTCAATCATGTAGGTGTGGAGCAGAAAGCTTGCAATCTTTGCGGTGACTGTGTTTCTGGCTGCAACAACAAAGCAAAAAATACAGTCTTAATGAATTACCTGCCAGATGCCAAAAATTACGGCGCGGAGATTTATACTCAAGTGTCGGTAAGGCGCGTTGAACGAGAAGGTAGCCGGTGGTTGGTTCACTATCAATTAATGAACAGTGGACAAGAGAAGTTTGATGCTCCGACAATGTTCGTTAGCGCTGATATTGTCATCTTGGCGGCGGGTACTCTCGGTTCTACAGAAATTTTGCTGCGTTCTCAAGCTGCTGGTTTGTCCTTATCTAACCAAATTGGACATAACTTTACAGGTAATGGTGACGTACTGGCATTTGGCTATAATACCGAACAAGTAATTAACGGCGTTGGTTTTGGCGATCGCCCTCCCAACCAACAGGAACCCGTCGGCCCGTGTATTACCGGTATTGTTGACATGCGTGAACAGCCTGTACTGGATAACGGGATGGTGATTGAAGAAGGTTCCATTCCTGGCGGACTTGCTTCCATCTTGCCAAAAAGCTTTGCTGCTGCTGCCAGAATACTAGGTGAAGATACTGATAATGGCATAGGCGATCGCTTGAAAGAAAAGCTACGGGAAGCAGAAAGTTTAGCTCACGGTGCTTATACAGGTGCAGTTCGCAATACACAAACCTACTTAGTCATGACTCATGATGATGCAAAGGGACAGATGTACTTAGAAAATGGCACTCTCCGCATCAAATGGGAAGGCGTAGGACAACAACCCATCTTTCAAAGGGTAAACGATCGCCTTGAGCAAGCAACTCGTCCTTTAGGCGGTACGCAAATTCCTAACCCCATCTGGAGTGACGTATTTGGTCATGACCTGATTACCGTTCATCCATTAGGTGGCTGTATCCTAGCAGAAGACGCCGAACACGGTGTAGTCAACCACAAAGGACAGGTATTTTCTGGTAATCAAGGTACAGAGGTTTATGAAAACTTGTACGTTGCCGATGGTTCAGTAATTCCGCGTACACTAGGTGTAAATCCTTTACTAACAATTTCTGCGATCGCCGAACGCTGCTGTGCCCTCATAGCCAAAGACCGGGGTTGGACAATTAAGTATGACTTACCTTCTGTGCCAGTAACCCCGACAGCACCAGCCAAAATGGGAATTCAGTTCACCGAAACCATGCGCGGCTATTTTTCCACCCAAGTTAAAGACGATTACCAAAAGGCAGCACAGCAGGGTAACAAAGACGACTCACCTTTGGAATTTACCTTAACAGTAATTGCCGATGACTTAGAGGTGCTACTCAACGATCCTAACCATCCCGCCAAGATGGTTGGTACAGTAACAGCCCCCGCTATTTCCCTAGAACCCATGACCGTTAGCAATGGTCAGTTCAACCTATTTGTAGAGGACAAAGAACAGTCCAATACTCGACAGATGCGCTATCAAATGCACATGACAACAGAAGCGGGACAGACTTACTACTTTGAGGGCTTCAAGCAAATTCACGATGATCCAGGCTTTGATATGTGGTCAGACACCACCACCCTTTACATCACAGTTTACGCCGGTGACAGTAGCCAAAGTCCCGTCTTAGGTAAAGGCATTCTCAAAATACACCCCGCAGATTTTATTAAGCAAATGACCACCTTGAAAGTTACAAATGCCCAAAACTCGTGGCAAAAAATGCAAGCACTGGATCGCTTCAGTCGCTTCTTTGCTGGCACATTATCAGATATTTACATCTGACGAAGAAGGGGAGTAGGGAGTGGGGAGTGGGGAATAGGGCATTGGGCATGAAGAATCGGGAATGGGGAATGGGGAATGGGGAAAATCCAATGACTAATGACTAATGACTAATGACTAATGACTAATGACTAAT
>JBHYDF010000260.1:0-10547 GCA_051861145.1 Nostocaceae cyanobacterium | reverse complement strand
AAGCCCCTCTACGCATACACTACACTTTTTTGTCAAAGGGGAACTTCAGTTTAATCGGCAATGCCAATTATCTGTGTTTATCTGTGTCCATCTGTGGTAGATTTTCAAAACTTGATAATTTCCATGTAGAAATCCTATTTAATTTGTGATCAAATACTTGACTATTTAATTTATCTCCCCCTCTCTGCTTGCGGAGAGGGGGTTGGGGGGTGAGGTTTTCCACCAACTGCGGCTTTTACGGATTTGTTAGACTAATCACACCAGGATATTTCAGTCAAATCTCCGATTTAAGCCAGCAGACGAGGCAACTCATGCTCACAAATACCCTACTTCTCTCCAAACAACTCCCCACTCTGCAATATTCCTCCACCCAAGAACGATTTGATGAAACTTGGGAAGCTCCCCTAGCAACCCTCCTAGGATTAGGACGCGCTGCGGGTGCTGACTTCATAGAATTTTTCTTAGAACGTGTCAACTATATCAGTTGCCTTGCAGAAGACGACGCCATCACCAGCATTTCACCGCGTCTTTCCACAGGTGCGGGAGTGAGAGTATTTCGCGGCAAAGCCGATTGTTATGTCAACACTAATGACCTTTCATTTTCCGGATTGAAAGCAGCCTTAGAAAAAGGACTTTCCATCCTAGGATTACAAATACCCGCTCCCAACGCCTTCATCCCAGAAATTAACCTAGAACTACTGAGAGACTACGCCACCAAAAGAGGTAAAGATAGTTGGCTACCTCTGTGTAGCTCCATCCGGGAAATGGGAGAAGTCCTCCTCGATAGTACCACCCAACTGAAGCAAAAAGCAAACCACGTCCAATCGCGGCGTGGCACTTATTTTCGCGACTGGCAAGAAATCTTAGTCGCCGCTAGTGATGGTACTTTTGCTCGTGACGTTCGTCTTACCCAATCAGTAGGATTAAGCGTACTGTGTGCAGATGGCGCACATCGCACCTCCATTGCTGAACGCGCTGGTAACACTAGCGACCCCAACTTCCTGAAAACCTGGGATTATCACCAAGCAGTAGAGCATATTGGTGAATCAGCGGGTAAAATGCTTTACGCAGATTACGTAGAGTCAGGTACTTACCCCATCATCATGGCAAATCACTTTGGTGGCGTAATCTTCCACGAAGCTTGCGGACACCTGCTGGAAACCACCCAAATAGAACGCAACACCTCACCCTTTGCCGACAAAAAAGGCGAAAAAATTGCTCATGAAAGCCTAACAGCTTGGGATGAAGGGCGTACCGAACAAGCCTTTGGTACAATTGACATGGACGATGAAGGAATGCCAGCCCAAAGAACACTCTTAATAGAAAAAGGCATTCTCAAAAACTTTTTAGCAGATAGAGCCGGTTCTTGGCGTACCGGACATCCCAGAACAGGTAGCGGACGCCGCCAGAATTTTACCTTTGCCGCTGCTAGTCGGATGCGCAACACATACATAGCTGCTGGAGAATACACAACAGAAAATTTATTTGCCTCCGTAGATAAAGGCATTTACTGTAAAAAAATGGGTGGCGGTAGTGTCGGCGCTACAGGACAATTTAACTTTGGTGTAGACGAAGCATATTTAATTGAAAATGGCAAAATCACCAAACCACTAAAAGGAGCCATCCTCATCGGTGAAGCCAAGGAAATAATGAATAAAATTTCCATGTGTTCCCAAGACATATCACTAGCACCCGGTTTTTGTGGTTCCATCAGTGGCAGTATTTACACCACAGTCGGACAACCCCACATCAAAGTAGATTCAATTACCGTCGGAGGACGATAGGAATTTTAGATTTTAGATTTTAGATTTTAGATTGACTAAATACAACACTGTACAAACCTCCGCGTTCCTCCCTTCGGGTTCGCCAGTCCCCCATCGTGACGGAGACCGCCAAGACGGGGGCTGGTCTCACCGCGCTTCCTCAGCGTTCCTCTGCGTTTAAAAACGCCAAATATTTACACAAAGCTGCACAAAAAACAGCAATCTAAAATCTGAAATCTAAAATCATTCTCTCCTCAATCCAAAATCTAAAATCCAAAATCCAAAATTGACTATGCCGAACATCAACGAAATTGCAAATTACGCCAAAGAAAACGCTAATAAACTTAGCATCAAAAAATTCGATATCTATGGCTCAACCGCAGATTCAACCAGCGTACAAGTAGATAGAGGTGAGCCAAAACAAGTCAAAGCCTCAAATCTTTCTGGTGTCACCGTGCGTGTTTGGAACGAAGAGAACACAATGGGTGTTACCAGCACAACAGATGTAGACCCAAAAGGACTAGAATTAGCTTTAAAAACAGCCTATGAAGCTAGTTTTTTTGGTGTGAAAGAAAATGTACCAGATTTTAGTCCAGAAGCTACTGTCCCCATTACTCAGAAATCAGAAGAAAAAGCACCACAAGCGGCAATTTCTAAACTGATAGATAGCTTACTGGAGGCAGAAAAAGAAGTTTTAGCCGCTCATCCAGCTATTAAGGGAGTACCTTATAATAATCTGGCGCAAAGAGATATTGACAGATTCTATCTCAACAGCGACGGCGCAATTAGAACCGAATCTCACTCATTAGCATCGATTTATCTTTACAGCAAAACAGAGGAAGAAGGGAAAAAGCCGCGCAGTGCAGGCGCTTTTAGAATCAGCCGCAATTTAGATAATTTAGATATTAATGGCTGCATCAAAGAAACAGCAGATAAAACTATAAGTCACCTGAACTATGAAAAAGTCAAGTCTGGTAGATACACAGTTGTTTTTTCACCAGAGGCTTTCTTAAGTCTGTTGGGTGCTTTTTCCAACTTGTTCAATGCTCAGAGTATTCTGGATAAGCAAAGTTTATCTACCCCTGATGATTTAGGAAAGCAAATAGCTTCACCCTTACTTTCAGTCTGCGATGATGCATTACATCCAGCGAATATTGGCGCAGAAACATTTGATGGAGAAGGAACTCCCACTCGTCGAATTTCACTAATTGAAAATGGCGTTTTAACCAGCTTTCTGCACAGTGCAGGTACTGCAAAAAGAATGAATGCCAAACCGACAGGTAATGCGAATATAGGTGCAAAAGTTACCGTTAGTCCCAATTTTTATCACGTTTTTGCAGGCGCACCAGCACAAGGAGAATTTAACTTAGAAACTGCGGAAAATGTGATTTTTATCGATGATTTGCAAGCTCTTCACGCCGGGGTAAAATCTTTACAAGGTTCATTTTCCTTGCCGTTTGATGGTTGGATTGTTAACAAAGGTGTGAAGACAAGTATTGAGTCAGCGACTGTTGCTGGTGACTTCCTACAACTTTTGAAATCAATTATTTTTGTAGAAAAAGAAGAGGAACTTACCCCCGGCGGTGTTTGTCCTAGAGTTTGGGTTGAGGAACTCTCAATCACTGGAGAGTGAAGAAAAGTTAGGAGTTAGGAATTAGGAGTTAGGAATTAAGAATGAAGAGTTAGGGATTTTCAATTTTCAACTCTTAACTTCTAACTCCTAACTCTTAACTTCTAACTTCTAACTCCTAACTCTTATTCTTCTCCTCCAATGCCGAGATTAATATCAAATCCATCGGCACCGTTTAAATTAGTACCAATCATGATAGCGCCATCTACTTGAGCATTATGTAGGTTCGCATCGCTTAGATCAGCATTGGTAAGATTGGCGTTATCGAAAGTAGTACCACTTGCAAAGGTATCGGTTAAATTAGCAGATTGCAAATTTGCACCAGTTAAATCAGCACCTTCTAAATTTGCACCTTCTAAATTCGCACCCTTTAAATTAGCATTCCGCAAATCTGCACCAATTAAGTGAGCGCCACTGAGATTAACTCCGCTTAAATTACATCCGTAACATGCTCTAGTTTCTAGCAAACGCTGAACGTTATTGGAATTTTCTGCTTTCACGGGAACGGAAGCAAATAGAGATATTGCACTTAATACCGCAGCCGCAGATAAAAATTTAATTCCCATATTTCTTTCCCTCCCACACTATTAGAAGCTAATTAATCAGGTGAATTTTTATTTGTCAAAAATCAAATTATCTTGGACTTTTGATTTGCACCCTGCTATTCAACTTCTACAATTCCATTGTCCCCAATTCCAGAAAAATTACCTCATGCGATTGGAGGAATTAGGAATTTAACTTAGGTTAGGTATCCCCATTTGAGTTCAACCAAGAGGAATAGGCTTTTCAGTATATAGAAAATTCTTTAAGTAGGGTAGGCAATGCTTACCATATCCAGGTTTTGTAGGGCATAGCCCCACTTATAAGTTTCAAAAATAAAATAGGCATAAGATTGATAATAAAATTGTCTTTGTTTTTTATTTATATATAAAAAAATATCGTACTGGTTGATTTTGACCGGCAAGAAAGCAATTTTTAAAAAATTATTTACAACATATTTGTATACTGATTGTCTTGACACATGTAACACTTTGGGATATTAAAACTGCATATCTCCCCTATGCCAATATTGATCCTTTTTTTATCTACATTTTTAGAATTTGCGGATTGACATGTTTAAAGGTTTTGACCTATTGTGAACGAGTCTTTATTGATTGAATAAACGAGCAAAGGCTTGAGCAAAAATTACTTGTGTAATTTAAGTCAACCTTCGCTCTGGTTTCACGCAAACTCAAATTTGATGAGCGCGTGAAGTCCCTTTTAATACAATTTGCTTTTTCAGGGTTGAGCCTTTACCAGTTTGGAATACGAAACTCAGTAAATCTGAGCTTCTACCAACTGCGATTAACACAAAAGAGGCAAATGATAATTTTAGATCCCAGTACCTTGAGTGCTATTAGCCATGCTCTCAATGCAGCTTCAATCATTAGCGTTAGCACTCAAAATCAATCCAGTTTGAGTCTGAGAGAAGGTACTAACTCGCAGCTAGCAAATAGCCTTAGAAAACCTTCGCACCTAAGCCCAGCTACTACCCCCAGTCTTACAGCCCAAGCCACTACCTCAACACCAACATCAGATGCTGACAAGTGCGGTGACGGTGAACCACGCGACAAGAAGACGTGGCCTTTCGCCTGCGATAGCATTTGGAATATGCCGATTGGATCGAATGCTAAATATGTTGATGCCCATATTGGCTCAAAAGGTGCTGGAGTTGACACTGACTGGTTCATCACAACTAAGGAGACAGACCCATCTGTAAAAACCTATATGGTTGGTGCTTGGGGTCCTGGGCGTTGCACCGGTACCACGCCGCAGCAGCAGGCGCAATGGCATCCTGAAGCTGGTCAGGAATTGAAGGTTCCTTACGATCTGGTCATTCCAGATGCAAAGGAAAATTTTACTCCAAACAACTCGTCAGCATTCCTAAAACCCGATGGCAAAACTCTAGTGTCGTTCAACATAACGACCCGTTGTGAAAAGGGTGGCCCGCTTTACGGCTATTGGTTTGGACAGCAGAGCATCTATGGCGATGGTATTGACGGTGGACATGGCGGCTCTGGAATGTCCAGCATTGGCGGTAGCATTCGCAAAGGCGAGTTACTGAACGATAAACCGATCCGCCACGCTCTTAAGATTGATATTTGGGGCAAGTGGCTGCACTATAATTCTTCATCGTCAACCCCCGGTCGGCGTTGGCCAGCCCGTCTCGCTGATGCTTACGCAGCAAAGGAATACAAAGGCTCTAACCCAGCGCTAGTCATGGGTTCCTTGTTGGCGGTTCCGCCTAACGTTACCATTGAAAGCTTGGGATTGACCACCAAAGCGGGCAAAAAGATTTTCCAGGCTATGCAAGACTACGGTGCTTACGTTGTTGACGATTCGGGCTGGGACTACAACTACCTTTGCCTTGAGCGCAGCGCCGAGGAGGAGTACCAGAAAGTCACCGGAAATCACTTCAACGATGATAAAGCTCTCCAAGCTGACCTTACCAAAATCATTGGTGCTTTAAAGGTCATAGACAACAACGGACCAAACAGCATTGGTGGTGGTGGTACGCCCCGCCAACCTTTAGCACCACCTATTGGAAACTAAAAGCAATTTATACGTTTTAGCGATCGCAATCCGGTCGCGCCAATTCAACGTAGTACGTGGGGCTATGCCCTACCTACTAGCAATTTATGCGTTTTAGCGATCGCAATCCGGTCGCGCCAATTCAACATAGTAGGGTGGCACTGCTCAGCAAATTCAGCACTGGTGGGCAGTGCCCACCCTACAATTAGGGATTTCCAAAAATTTGCAAAGGCCACATCCTTTCAAGGATGGAAGCGTCAAAGTGGGAAAAGTTTAAACTGTTACAGTACCATTTTTAACTGCATCAGCTAAGGCTGATGGGAAAGTGTTTTCCCCATTCGGGTCGAATATACCACCAAGGCCAGAAAGGATTTTCCCATAGTCTGGTGTACTGCCGCTGAAACTGGTTCCCTCAGCAGGGTTAATGCGATTATCGCCACCGGGCAGCTTGTCGGCAGTAACCATATCACTTCTATCAATAGTGGAAATTTCACCAGGATTGTCAATGCTGGTCACATCCTTTGCTCTGCCGGTGTATCTTAGCAGTCTCCCCGTCCTGATGTCAAGCTGAGCCACCCAAGCATCCACAGCCGAGCCATTAGCTCCACCATTGCCATTTCCTAACAAGCCTTCAGTAAATCCACTCACGGTAAGCTTACCACTGGCGTCAGTGGCAAGACCTGTACCGTAGTCAAGATTATTTTTGCTTCCGAACTGTTGAATCCACTTATTTTTGCCGTTAGTGTCGAACTTACCCACCCAGGTATTATATTTTTCATCTTTTTGGCCTTTTCCTAACTTGTCGTTCGTATATCCAGTTAGGAAGATATTATCTTGTGCATCAATCTCCATGTCACCTATGAACATGCCATCATCACCTTTAGAGCCAATCTGTTTAGTCCATAGCTTAGTTCCATCTGGGGTAAATTTGGAGAGCCAAATATCGTAAGACTCGGAATTCTTAAACTTTTTATCCTTTTTGCCTATATCCCCTGTAGTCCATCCTGTAGTGTAGATATTGCCCTTGCTGTCAGTGTCAACAGCCCAGGCAAATTCAAGTCCTTCATTTTTACTACCAAACTGTTCAACCCACTGTACCTGACCTGCGGGGTTCACCTTCGCTAACCAGGCATCGTACTTCAAAAGCTGTCGAGATGGATCCGACTCTTTTACTAAGCCTTGCGTCCATCCTGTCAGATAGGTGTTGCCCTCCTTATCGATCGCAAGGTCGTAAGATTCGTCAAAAAAGGGAGTTTCGCTAAAAGGGAAACTCGCTGAGGGATCCTTAATCTTCGTTAACCACTGCTGGTTGCCATTGCTGTCATACTTAGACACCCAGGAATCATCTTGAACAGCAAAATTGAAGATGTCTGTTCTTGTGTTTTCCTTAATTTCTAATCCCGATACGTAAACATTGCCTGCTTCATCTACATCAAGACCAAAGGCGGGATTAGCAAAACCATCACCCACTTTAAATTGCTTACCCCACAACTGATTGCCATTGCTATCATACTTAGCCACCCAACCATCCTGAGCTTGTGACTGTTTGGATGAAAACAAATTGCCCCCTGTCAACCCCGCCAGGTAGAAGTTACCGTTTTTGTCTGTGGCAACGGCATTGGCTACATCAGTATCGGAAGTGCCAATTTGCTTACCAAACAACTGGTTGCCCTTATTGTCAAATTTACCTACCCAGGCATCTAGCAAACCTTGATTGCTTCCTTGCAAGGGACCGCTGGTAGATCCTGTTAAATAGACATTACCCGAAGGATCTGTTGCAGCATCAATACTCTGATCGATACCGGTAGTTCCTAATTGCCCAATCTTCTTTCTGGCTGGTTTTTTTTGTGGCTTGTTACCCACAAACCGGAAATATTTGTCATTAAGATTTAAATCTACTTCAGGTTTGGAAAGCACATAAGCCACGAGATCAGGTTTTCCCTGTTGCACCGAAAAGATAGCTTCTCCAGAAAAAGGTGTATCGATTCCTTCAACCTTTAAGTTATTAATTTCTACCAATCGATAATCTTGTCGTTTACCGTTTAGCTGGATGGTATCTTGATCGGGAGCAAAATCATAAATTACGGCAAACTCGTTTAAACCAAGGAAGTTCGTATTACCTAGGCTATCTGGGTTGCTGGCAGTATAGTAGGGCTGAATTTCATCTCCAAGAACATGTCTGTCTTTCCCTACCGATGGTATATTCCTGTCTAGGATGAGTAATGGATTACCTCCTTGTTGATTGTTCTGAATGTTAAGTATGATTTCAAACTCTTCCCCAGAGTTGTCAAATATGTCACCGAACAAAAAATCAATCTTTTGCTGTTGAATACCGTCTACACCAGCATCGTAACCGTAAATAGTATCATTTCCAGCACGACCGAGAAGGGCTTGAAACTTTGCTCCCGGAAATCCTGTGACTAGATCGCTGCCAGGTGTTAATAATCCTACGCTTAGGTCAAATTCATCCATTTTGTTTCACTCCTCTACATATTGGAATTTTTTCGAGACTTAGGGATTTCCAAGAAATAAATTATCCCGGATTGTGGGAGAGCCAGCGGGTTACTCTGGGCGTGAGTTGTAGCGACTGACGTTGGGCATTCTGCCCGCCCTGAATATTAGGCGGGAAGGATGCTCACTCCACAAGAAAATTTGGGATGTGTTTTATTTGAAAGTTCTTTACGTTTCGGATTTGTTCCTGCTGTCGTTTGGTTCGTGTAGTCACCCCGGTTATTACATCAACATGAACCCGACAAAAGTAAAAAAATGCAGGAGGTAGATTATGTAAGTCTTTTGGATAAATCTCAAGCGAGGGTTTCTTTGCTCATTCGTCTACGCAACTAAACCCGCTATCAATATTACCAATAAATGGAATACACGAATATAATAAATTGTTCAATTTGGCACAAATTTTTGAAATAGCCATTGGCTAACTACTTAACAGGGTGCGAATAAAGCAAAATTTTGTCAATCAACCACTTTTCATCTTCATTTTTGCAACCATTGGTGTCAATATTAACCCAGTGTTACAGGTGATAAAATTCTGGGTGAAAGTTCTTTTTTATGCGATCGCGCACCACAAGTTAAAGATTATACTAAACGCAACCACCACAACTGATATTTAATACAAAGCACAAGTCAACCGATTAATGCTAATTGAAGAGGAAATGTAAAAATAAATTTTTAATCTTCAGTACAAACCCTTAATAGGAATGGCACGCTTGTTAAGACACAGCCCTTACCCAGACTGGTTCCCAGCCTCCAGGCTGGGAACCCATCCTGGGAGGCTCCGCCGACCGGGGCATGACGAGAGGCAGAGCCTCTCAAAATACATTCCCAGCCCAAAGGCGCTTAACGAGACAACACAAGACTTTGGGCTTAACAAGCGTGCCATTCCCCTTAATAGTTTTTGCGTACGTTTTAAGCTGTTCCACATTTAGTTTGCATATCTAAATTTCATTAAAGTCTTGTGGGGTGGGCATCTTGCCCGCCAAACTTATGCAAGTTAAATGTGGAACAGCTTAGCTGACTTAAAAAACGTTCAACCCTCAAAACCTAAAAAGTTTTGAGGGTTGAACTTGGGGATTTTCAGTCTACTTTTCTATAAGTATTAGTGGTTTACGAGATATTGGTGCAAGATATCAGTTAAGCGATCGCACACAATTGCCGCATGTATCACTTTCAAAGGCTTTTGTGAAACATGATGCTCATCCCAGAATGGAAACTGAACCAATAGCCGAAAGTAGCCCAGAAGAGGAATTTAGGTGAGGTCAACGCTTTCCCTAGTTTGAGCGGCTCAAAAATAACGTCCATTGAGCCGTCCAAGAGGCTTGTGTACGCATTCACAGTTCGAGCGTTGAAGCCGAACCAGCGTGTATCGTCATATCTCCGGTCAAAAAAACCTACAGGTTCCCATCCTTGACAACGCCCTAAAGATTCTAGGGATTCACGTGTGTATATATGAAGGTGGTAGGGGACATGTACATCGTGGTAGGAATCGGGTAGCTCAGGCTGATTCAAGTTAATACCTGCTGCGTTAGGTGTACCAATGAGGATATAACCACTAGGAGACAGCAAGCTGTTTAACTTACTCAATAGTGCATTAGGATCTTCAACATGTTCAATGACATCTTGGAGCAGGATGTAATCGAATGGTCCACGTTCGAGGGTTGTCGGATTGCCAAAGCCATCCTCTGGCGCATAAGGATCATATCCGTAGGCATTGGCAAAGCCGCGTTTTTGCAGATATTGTACAAACAAACCGTTAGCACCACAGCCATAATCGAGCAGCGAATGAGTCTTAGAAAACCCATGCTTTGTCAATCGTTGGCATAGATTACCATAGACAATTCTATATACCCATTTGAGAGTCGCCTTAGCATAAGGGTATTGTGCGTAGTAGTGGTCAAGATCCACGACATCTAAACAATGAATAGTCTTACAGTTGGGACATCGCCAAACTTTGAACTTTTCTCCCATGAAGGCTTTGATACTACAAGGGTACGTAGAAAATGCAGATTCATCATTCGGATCGACGCGATAATGACAAATCAAACACTCAAGGCGTTGCTTGCTTGTATTAA
>JBHYDF010000259.1:0-10631 GCA_051861145.1 Nostocaceae cyanobacterium | reverse complement strand
CCGCTTATAAAGCTAGTTTGGGCTTCATTTGGGCTTAATTTTTGTCTAAGTCCCGTTAACAGACATCTTGCACTAATTGCAAAAAGCCCTGAAATAAATTTCGGGCTATGTAGAGACGCGACGCCCTTCGGGTTCGCCAGTCGCCTGCGGAGGGAAACCCTCCCGCAGCGCTGGTCTCACCAGTCGCTACAACGGGGGAAACCCCCCTCCGGGTTCGCCAGTCGCCTGCGGAGGGAAACCCTCCTATGTCCCAAGGGGACACGCTACGCGAACAGCGCTGGTCTCACCGCAACGCGCACAGCGAGAATTTCGCGTCTCTACAACCCATTAAAATGGGTTTAAATTCAAAAGCCAGTCGGTTTTTAACCAATGTAGAGACGTGCCATGGCACGTCTCTACACAGCCCGAATTTTAATTCAGGGCTAAATTTTAGGATTATTGAGAATGGTGAGTAAGCGTGCTGTTCGCGTAGCGTGTCCTCTTAGGACAAACGGCGGGTTTCCCAACAAGCGGCAACTGGTGAGACCTCTTAAAGTTCGCGTTCGCGAAGCGTGCGCCTAAGCGCATAGCGTGTCCTCTTAGGACAAACGGCGGGTTGAGCGCGCCCACTTAACTGGCTCTCCCGTTGGGCTCTCCCGTTGGGTGCAAGATGTCAGTTAATTTATATTAGACAATTATAGCGGTTTTCAATTGAATGAAATACAGACATTTGTAGGGGCAATTCATGAATTGCCCCGAAGCGTGTACCTCATTAAAACCAAAAGTACTATATTTGTATAGACACAAGTAGGAGCGGGTTTTGTTTCAATCTCTAACTAAAGCCAAAAGGATATTAACTAAACCCGCCCTTACGAAAAATTGTGGTTTAAACAAATGAATTTTGCTGTAAGCATCATGTTTCTTTAATATTTATTTCAAACTATTTACAGCTTGATTAAATTCTTCTTGATTGGGGAAAATATCAAATATCTTATCCATACCAGTCAATTCAAATAATATCCTGACTTGCTCATTAATTGAACAGACAAACAACTTACTATCAGCTGCTCGCAGTGTTTTGAAAGCTAACACTAGAGCGCCTAAACCAGAACTATCCATAAATGTTACATCTTTAAAATCCACTAATACAATTTTTGTACCAGTTTCTAGAGTATCAGTAATTTTTTGCCGAAACTCTTGTGATTTTGTTGCATCTAAAATTCCGCTTGGTTGAATGACTTGTACAGATTGGCTCATAAAAACTTAGTAGTTGCTGGTGTAAGTTTCCTCTAAATCGCCTATTATATCTCAACTATAATTCATTTGAATGAAACTGTCACATAAAAGATAATTAATCATAGCCATAAAACCGTATTAATAAACTCTTAAATAGTGTTATTTTGCATTTTACATAAATAAAATTTCTAATTAAAACTCCGCGTACCTCTGCGTTAAAAAATATCCCAAAACTCAATTGTTGTTACGGTAAAGACATAAATTTTTGTACCTCAACTACAAGAAACCGGTTTTTTCACCACAATTGGTAAATATAGAATTAGTCTTTTCAGAAACCAGGTTTATGATTTAAAAAAATCTTAATAACAACTATTATATTTTGATGTTTTCCAAACTATTACCAACGTAAATCAGGAAACAAAAAAGGTATTGATGGTAAATACTTTATTTTTGTTGCCGCAAAGGGATAGTGATTACAAATTCAGCACCGCTTCCTAACTGGGAAATACATTCCAAAGAGCCACCATGTTTTTCCGTAATAATTTGGTAGCTAATAGAAAGCCCCATCCCCGTACCTTTACCGACAGATTTAGTAGTAAAGAAGGGGTCAAATAGACGTTGCTTTACTTCCTCTGGTATTCCTGGTCCATTGTCAGCAATACGAATTGATACTTGATTTGGCTCAATTACCTCTGTGCGAATGTGAATTTGTCCTTTGTCATTAGTCATTTGTCCTTTGTCCTGTACCAATGACGAATGACCAATGACTAATGACTCATCAAAAGCATCAATAGCATTTGCCAGAATATTCATAAACACTTGATTGAGTTGTCCGGCGTAGCACTCCACTAGAGGTAAGTTACCGTATTCTTTAATCACCTCGATCGCTCTGCGATCGCCTTGGTCTTTGAGTCGATGTTCTAAAATCATCAGTGTACTATCAATACCCTCATGGATATTTACCGCTTTCGTCTCGGCTTCATCCATGCGGGAAAAAGTTCGCAACGAAAGCACTATTTGGCGAATACGTTCTGTTCCCATCTTCATGGAGTTAAG
This sequence comes from Nostocaceae cyanobacterium, assembly GCA_051861145.1. Taxonomy (GTDB): domain Bacteria; phylum Cyanobacteriota; class Cyanobacteriia; order Cyanobacteriales; family Nostocaceae; genus JBHYDF01. The sequence goes on along the minus strand of JBHYDF010000259.1, from coordinate 8,360 downwards.
CAGTTTCGGCAAGTCTTCTATTAAGAAATCTAGGTCAATGGCTTTTATTTGTGCTTGTATTTCTGGTACAGGATTGGGATAATATTGCTGGTAAAGTTGTAGCAGTCCTAGTAAATCTTTGATGTATTGATCGGCGTAGGCGAGATTACCAAAGATGAAACTTGTAGGGTTATTAATTTCATGGGCAACACCTGCTACTAATTGACCCAAACTAGACATTTTTTCACTTTGGATCAGTTGCAATTGTGCCTGTTGCAGTTCTTGCAGTGCTTTTTCTAGGTTTTGTGTTTGCTGTTTTAACTTAATTTCTGCCCTTTTGCGATCGCTAATATCAAAGGTTGTACCAACAATGCGATAGACTTTACCCAAATCATCTTTTAAAGGATTAAGCGTAGTCAGCAACCAAATTTCTTGACCTTGGAAATTTAGGTATTCTTCAAAGGTGAAGGATTTAGCTGTTGCTACGCATCTTGTATATTTCTCACGTATGTCTTTTGCTTGTACCTCACCATGTACATCCTCTGGAGATTTACCCACTACCTCGGTGCCACTGATGCCTGTTAAATTTTCTGTAGGAGAGTTCCAACCAGCATAACAAAAATCTCCATTTTCCAGGACATCAACTACAAATATCAGTTGCTCTACACCATCGTAAATACTGCGTAAAAATTGCTCTTGCTGTTGTAACTGTTCTTCTACCCTTTTGCGATCGCTAATATTAAAGGTAGTAGCAACTATGCGATAAATTCTGCCCTCAATATCTTTGAGAGGATTAATTGTCGTAAGCCACCAACTTTGTTGCCCTTGGAAAGTAAAATACTCTTCGTAGGTTATAGATTTACCTGTTTCTAGACATTTTATCAAGCTCTGACGTGCTGGTGTAAATTCATTTCCACCATGTACAAACTCTTGTGTATTACCAATTACTTGTTTACTACTTATACCCGTGGCTCTTTCAGCCGCCGCGTTCCAACCAACATAACGAAATTCACCATTTTCTAGAACATCAAAGACAAATATGGGATTTTCTGTTCCGTCAAAGACAGTGCGAAGGAATTGCTCTTGTTTTTGCAGTTTTTCTTCTGCTTGCTTGCGCTCTGTGATGTCAAGCATCATGGAAACAACACCAATTAGTTGTCCATCAACGTCTACTAATGGGCTATTGTGCCATTCACAAATAATCGTTCTAGCATCTTTAGTTCTGTTATAGTTTACACTTATATTTCCTCCTTGTTGTGTTAGCAAATCAATGCTTACCTGTTTGACTTGTTCTTTAGCACTTTCAGGAACGATAAAATCAAAAGTACGACCCAGCACTTCATCTTTGCTATATCCAAATATTCTTTCAGCCGCAGGATTCCATTCCTGAATCTCAAATTTGGTATTCCATTCAATTACACATAAAGGTGTTTGTTCAATCAATAGTGCTAGTCTTTTTTGCGAAGCCTTAAGTTCTGCCTCTGCTTGTTTGCGTTCTGTAATGTTAGTAGCTGTGCCTGTTGTACCTAAAATATTTCCGGCTTCGTCCCGTTGTATTATGCCATTGAACAACATATTCAGTTGTCTACCATCCTTCGCAAGATGAATTGCTTCGTAATGAAATACGCTCTCTGCTACTACAAATTGTTGAAAATATTCTTTATGTTGCTGAATTTGTTCAGGTAACTCTAACTTACTAATGTGCTGACCAATTAATTCCTCTGGTTCATAACCGTAAATATTTTTGACTGCCTGATTGACAAAGGTCAAGTATCCTGATTTATCTATAGACCAAATCAAATCTTGGGAAGTTTCAACCAGGTCGCGATACTTTCTTTCACTATTTTTCAAAGCTGTTTCGGCTTGTATATCTCGAATAGTTCCCACGAGAAATTGATTACCAAACTCATCCGTCAATAAGTATTTTTTGGTAGATATGACGGTTTTTTCCCCTTGAGCATCGGTAAAAAATTCTTCATTTTCATTAGTAATGCCTGTGGTGAAAACCAATTCATCTTTTTCCCAAAACATATCAGCTTCTGCCTTTGGGAAGAAGTCATAATCTGACTTGCCAATTAATTCTTTTCGGCTATACCCTATAAAGCAACAGAAGGCATCATTAAGCATTACCCAACGGTGTTGGCGGTCTTTGACAAAAATCGGGTCAGATGTAGCATTAATTATCTGGAGTAAAAACTCAGTAGAAAAGTTTCCTTGTTGCTGCGTTTGTGGACAATTGTCTGTTGTCTTGTCCTTGTTGTTCATAACCCAAGTCTTTTTGTAAAGTTTCCCGCCTATGCAAACGCCCACAAAGGTGCTTTCCCTTTATGGTGCGACTGCCTCAAATACACTTTACTGAGAAGCGCTTGCACCTCAGCATTATTTAGTATTCCCAGAATTTTTTATCTTTCAACATTTAAATGTTATTGGTTATTTGGTATTTGTCTAGTATATCTATTGACAAAAATTTGATTTTATGCAACATGACAAGAAAAAGCGATCGCTGCTTATTTTCTCAAAAATAAAGTAAAAATTAATACTTGATAGCCAATAACGCTTCTTTAAATTCCGTCGCACTCTTAAAGTAAATTTCTGGCTTCTCCACCAAACCTAAATCAATGACTTCCGCTAGTTTTTGCGGAATAAGTGCATCTCGCGCTTTGATTGGTACAGGGTCATTTTGCAACACCATTAGGAACGGATCGCCGCCTGTAAAGTTGCGGGGAAGAGTTCCAGTGAGCATAAAATAGAGACAAGCAGCAGTAGCCCAAATATCTACATCTGGTTGAGCATATTTGAAGTTAAGCACCTGCTGTCGGGGCATAAAAATTGGAGTACCAGCTTTAGTACCAGAGAGAGTTTGACCGCTAAAACCAGCGATGTCAAATGCCTTAGATAAGCCATAATCGCCGATTTTAGCAACAAATTTTCCATCAACCCAATCAAGGAAGATATTACTAGGTTTGAGGTCGCGGTGAACTAAACCCCTACCTTTGCCAAAGCCGCCATCACTCAGTTTGACACAGGGAATTTCGGCATTGTGTGTGTATTCTAAACCATTAAGAACTTGTAGAATAATTGGCACAGCTATATCAATAGATAGCCGTCCCCCCTGCTGATGCATTAAATCAAATACACTACCACCCTTGCAATACTCCATTGTGAAGAAAAAAATGTTTTCGGAGAATCCATAATCTATTAACTGTACAACATGGGGATGTCGTAAAGCTTTGATATTTTCCGTCTCCCTGAAAAACATTTTTACAGCGCGATCGCTCTGCATTATTGCTGGTAACATAACCTTCAATGCTACTAATTTCTCAGATTGCTGGTGTTGTGCTAAATAGACTTCTCCGTATCCACCTTTTCCCAGCATTTTAACAATTTTATAACCGCGAATTGCGATTAAATTATTGTCACCATCTTTAGCTAATCTCAACAAATGTTTAGTTTTTGCCAAAATATTTAGCTGTTGTGTTGAGTTGTTTACATCAACAGCGCCAGGAAAAAAATTGTGAACATTTATAGTTGGTTCATCAATTTCAATTCCAATTGTCAAAACAGTATTACCCAGTTTTATTTCATCCCTATCCTGCAAATCATACTCTGGAAATTGTAACTTTACAGCTTCTTCTGGGGTTTGGTTGGCTTGGCGCTGTCCAATTTTTTTGCCATTGACATAAGTGCCATTTTTACTGCCAAAGTCCCGTACTCGGATAGCAGGAGGGTTGATATCTAGCAAACAATGATAGCGGGAGATGGTGCGATGGTCTTCATCATTAGGCAGTTGCGGATTACAATCTGTACTTCTGCCAATAATACAGGTAGTGCGAGAATCAAAGATGAATTGTCGTCCTGAGAGTTTGCCTTGGGTGACAGTGAGAGTAATTTTAGCTGGCATAAGAAAATAATAGGCTTTGAGATTGTTAGTCAAATCCTATACTTACAGCAGTTTGCGCAAACAAACTGCCTCAAAATATTGGGGTCAAGACTTACGCATAACACAGAATTTGTAGCGGCAATTCATGAATTGCCACTTGTGAAAATCAAGCATTACAAGAACCTTTTGCGTAAGTTCTAGAGGTGGCTTTTACTTCAGGGTTTTCAGGAATTATCCTCATAAGTTTGAGGAAGTGCCGTCGATGGAGATGAAGGAGATGAAGTATCTAATGTTTTATTAGCCTGATGTGTTCCTGGTAAATTATTAATTGAACTCATGCTACTAGTTTTCAGAGTCCTTAACATTGGAGCCATTATTGCATCTACTAATCCAGAATCGTTGCTATGAGAATTACTCACCCAAATTTCTGGAAGTTTAAGTTTGACTAACTCTTTAAGTTTTTCTATATCCACATAATCTTCACGACCAAGGATATCAACAAATGCTCGGAGAATTTCTGCTTGCACTTTACCTTGTTCTCGAGCTAGTTCTGTTTTAGCTTCTGTTTCGTATCTTTGTGCTAGAGCCATGAGTTCGGCAATCCTCACACCCTGTTCAAATTTCACCAAATCTGCTTGAATGTTTGTCAGTGCTTTTGCATGGGCAAGTTCTTGGCGTTTTGCTTCTGTCTTTTGTTGAGCGTCTAAGGTTTTGCGTTGTTGTTCAGCAATTTCGCACTCGGTTAAAATCTTTTCTAGCTCCTCAGGCAAGTCAATCTCACCAATCAACGTCTCAACTGCTTCAACAGCAAAATCATTGAGCGCTGATTTAATATAATCTTTTGCTTGTCTTTGTTGGTCACTACGTTTGTCAAGAAAGTCTAGCGCCTTAGAATTTTGGGCAGAATTACAAAAGTAATTGCTAACTGCTGGCTGTAGTACCTTAACGGTTAGAGCTTTTATGGAATTAGTAGCAGAGCCACTAATCGTGTTACCAACATGAAAAATCATTGTGGGAGCGTTTTCTTCAGCGATGCGAATAACTTGTGTTACCTCTATATCAAAACAAAATCCATCCTTGGAACGCAGTTGTAAAGCATGAAGGTTGGCATCGTAGTTTGTAGGAGGTTTTGTTTTGTTTGACCAGTCGAGTGTAATGGGAAGAGTTGGAACTATCTCCACATTCATCACTTTTGTGTTAATTACGTGTTTACCAGGACGCAAAGGGGTATTCCAAACTCCCTTGCATCCACGCTCAACTACACCTGCCTGATTCTCAGAATGCTTGCCAACGTGGGAGATGACAACCCCAACTGTACCAACGGGAATTTCAGTCAGTTCTACTTGCTCAACCTTAAGAAACCAGGGATTGAGGTTCCAAGAACCTGGTGGCAAAACCTCTTCTTGCAAACCTTTGCGTCCACCTGCATCAATAAATTTTTGTCCATTTTGGAAGTTACCATGATCCCCAACAGGTGAACCAGCAATCTCACCTGGTTCAATTGATATACCATCATAAGTAGTGATAATGCCAATGTTACCAGCATCCACCGTATATACCTGCAAATCCTCAGGTTTCATGCCATACTTAGTGGCATTAGCAGCAGTAATTACGGTAAACAAATCGGTATTAATCTTATACGTACCAGCAGTTAAGATTGCTAGCTGTCTACCCTTCTGACCGCCATTTTCAATAAACGCATGGGCATCTTGAAAGTTATTGCAATCCACAACTTTGCCCAATAGTTGTTCTGGTGGCATGGACGCACCATCTTTGGCAACGACTAGCCCAATTTCTCCTGGGGGAATATTGATGACTGGCTTCTTGTGAATGGTAAACAGTTCAGTGTTAATCCGGTAGCTGCCATCGGTTAGTATTGCTAGCTGTCTACCCTTCTGACCGCCATTTTCAATAAACGCACACGCATCCTGAAAGTTGTTACATTCAACAACCTGACCGAAAAGTTGTCCCGGTGGCATGGACGCACCATCTTTGGCAACGACTATTCCAATTTCATCTGGAGAAATATTAATTACCGATTCCTTGCGAATGATATACATCTGAGGATAGTAACCCCAATGCAAACCGGGGGTAAGGATTTTCGCTTGGGGCCCGGCTTCTCCTTTCAAAGCCATCAGTTTACCAGCAGGGAGTTTGGGGTGAAAGGGATTAAGGTTAAATTTCTTAATCACAATCCCAACTTCATTGTTACCAATTATTACGATTCCTCTGGGCGCGATCGCAACAAAAACAATAATTCCAAATCCCAAGAAAATCAAAAAAGACCACGATAACGATATTCCCGCAGTCCTGATAGGCTGATGGTTTAGAGTTCCTGAATTATTTTGTTGTGATACAGCAGTAGTTGGAGTTTGACTAGATTGCAGATATGGAGTGTGTTCTACTGCTAAAGTTTTTAATCGAGGATTCACTGAATCAATAGACTGACTGACGATAGCAATGCTGCTGAGAACCATTGCACTTTTCACTAGCAAACTGACAAATAGCTTGGCTTTCATAGTGATGCTATCCTTCCTGAAAACAAAGAAGTAATGGTAACTACTTGTTCTCAGTCAATAATTTCCCAATTTCTCTAAATTTTAAAGAAAATTCAATATCTTTCAATTGAATAGTTAGATGTATTGCTCCGGTATAGATGATAACTATAAATATATAGAAATCCGGTTTGATTATTGAAAAAAATCCGTGTACTTTAAGCTTAAGTGTAGGTAAGGCATAGGGCGTGTTTTCAAACTGTGAGATCCCCCCCTCTCCCCCCTATCCCCAGAGGGGACCCCGAGTCCCCCCCTTAAAAAGGGGGGGAAATCTTCTCAAAGTCCCCCAAGAAGCGCGGGGGATTTAGGGGGATCGCAAACTCAACTAATAACGTAAAGATTAGTTTGAAAACACGCCCTAGCCCCACAGATAATAATGGTTTTGTAGGGTATAGCCCTACCTACGTATATTTCAAAAATTAAATAGGAGTCCTATAGATTTTTGTATTTATGTATTTTCTTTATTAAGAGTAAATATGATTTGCTTGCTATATTTGATACTTATCCTATAAGCAATTATGAATACGAGGGAATAATTGCCAACAACTGGATTGCCATTCATCCCAACGCTGAAAACCCATTCCAAATGATGGCAAATGCCCTTCTGGAGCCTCTAAGCTAAAGGTAAAGTTCTCATATCTTAACCATTCATTATTTGTTCGCCAGCCTACGCGATCGCCAAACTTACAAAAGATGGCAATATCGAACTGAATAGAGGAACCAGCAATACCATACCAGATTTGCTGTTGAACACTTAAGCCAAATTTACTGTCACTGTAAGTTAGCCAGAGTTGGTCAATTTTGTAAAGAACTGTACAAGGAAAGTTGGATAATTCCTGCGCTCTCATCCAACCCTCATTCTGACGTTCCACTGCTTGAAGCATTATTTGGTAGGTTTCACGATCCGCTTCTTTCCACTGATTAGCTCTCAAAAATTCTTCTAGCTTAGCGTAATCGACTTTTGGATCTGGGCTAAGTAATTCTCTAAACTCGCGCACCGACTGAGGACGCTCTTGTGGTTCTAACGCCATCCCCTTGAGAATAGCATTATTCACCCTGTCGCTAATTTTAGAATTATGCTGCTTTGGCGGTGGTAGTTGTTCATACTTTCGGAAAGGAGCAGGTAAAGGAATTTCGGCAGTGAGTAAAGTATATAATGTCGCTGCTAAGGCATAAACATCAGTATAAGCAGCAAATTTGCCTTGACTTTCATACTGTTCAATTGGTGCATAACCTTCCGTCTTAGCATTCGTCATGCTTCCTGCTCCAACACCAGTAAATTCACGTACTAAACCAAAATCAATTAATACAGCTTCTTGTGTAGCACGGCGCAATAGAATGTTACTAGGCTTGACATCCAGATGTAAAAATCGTTGTTGGTGGACATATTCTAAAGCTTTTCCCACTTGGTCAATGTAGCGTAGTGCCTCATCCTCTGGTAACACTCCACGCTCATCAACATAAACCCCTAAATCTTGTCCGTCAACATATTCCATTACCATTCCCCAAAGTTCATCTTCTTGGATGACTTCATAGACTTGAACAATATGGGTATGGCTGCATTTAGCCAACCGTAGCGCTTCATTAACAAACTTTACCTGTCGCTGCTGGAAATCTGCTTGACGTTGTTGCTGTTGATTTAGAGTTTTGATCACAAATAATTTACCCGTGCCGTGTTCAATGGCGCTATAGGTAATACCAAATCCTCCACTTCCAAGGATTGTTTGAATAGTGAATTTACCATTTTGCAGTGGTTGATTTGGTGTCCAAAGCCGCATCGGGATTATCCATTGTTTGAGATGAGACAACTAAAGGCATTTTACTTGTTCGGAAATGTCATTTGTCATTTGTCATTTGTCATTTGTAATTGGATTTTTCCCCATTCCCCATTCCCAATGCCCAATGCCCAATGCCCAATGCCCAATGCCCAATGCCCAATGCCCAAT
>JBHYDF010000258.1:0-10779 GCA_051861145.1 Nostocaceae cyanobacterium | reverse complement strand
CCATTAACCATTAACCATTAACCATTAACCATTAACCATCAACCATTAACCATTATCCAATGGTGGAATTTAAAAGGAGCAGTAATGCAGATACAACTTAAACCAATAAATCAGCAAGTAGTCGCCATAGTTGGTGCTTCCAGTGGTATTGGGCGGAATGCGGCTTTACAGTTTGGTAGTCGAGGCGCAAAGGTAGTAGTTGCGGCTCGGAGTCAGCCTGGATTAGAGTCTTTAGTAGCAGAGATTCAGAAAATGGGTGGTGATGCTACCGCAGTTGTGGCAGATGTGACGGAGTTTGAGCAAGTTAAGGCGATCGCAAATAAAGCTGTTGAACAATACGGACGCCTGGATACTTGGGTACACAATGCGGCTGTAGAACTTTACGCCGCTTTTGAGGTGACAACGCCAGAAGAATTTAAGCGCATCATTGATGTTAACTTAATGGGGCAAGTATACGGTGCAATGGCGGCGCTACCTTACTTGAAGCGCGAAGGACGTGGGGCGTTAATTCATGTTTCTTCGGTGGAAGCAAAGCGCAGTCTGCCTTTGCAAAGTGCCTACGCTGCGGCAAAGCACGGGATCGACGGCTTTTTGGAGTCTCTACGGGTGGAATTGATGCATGAAAAGCTGTCTATTAGCGTTACAAATGTAATGCCAGCTTCCATAAATACACCCTTATTTAATAAGGCGCGTACGAAGTTGGGAGTTAAGCCGATGGGAGTACCGCCGCTTTACCAGCCTAGTCTAGTTGCGAAAGCGATTGTTGAAGCTGCCGAACGTCCAAAACGCGATATAGTTGTCGGTGATGCTGGTAAGGCGATTCTTGCGGCTCAAAGAATTTCGCCGAGTCTGGTTGATGCTTATATGGTACGTAGCGCCTTTGATGGACAACGGACAAATGAGCCAAAGTCAGAGTCTGCACCTGACAATCTTTATGAACCTATTCAAGGTTACGATACGATTGAAGGTGATTTTAGCGACCAATCGCGCTCTTGGAGCTTTTAGTTACATTTATTACTAGTTTTGTGGGACGGGTGTTTTGTCCGTCTCACAATAGACATAATTTTTGTCTCACGCAAAGCCAAGCCAGCGCTCTTCGGAGGGTTTCCCTCCGCAGGCGACTGGCGCGCAAAGGCGCAAAGAAAATTTACTCCTTTGGTAAGTAGGTATATCCTTCTTGCGGCTTTTGCGATATCTCCAACCTGGGTATTAGTCTAAAGAAGGATGAAGGTATTCATAAGCTATATCTAGGGGAGTTAAGTGAGATATCAATTTACTGAAAAGCAAGTTAAGGTGCAGGAGGAAAGTATCTGTTATTTAGAAGGAGGGATAGGAAAAACTTCTATTCCTATACTGTTTATACATGGTTGGGCTGTAGGGATAGAGCCTTATCAAGAAGCTTTAAATATTTTGTGCGATCGCTATCATTTACTCGCTCCTTATTTGCCTGGTTTTGGTAAATCTACTGGTTCTGTAGAGAATTGGAATTATTACGATTATGCTCAGGTTTTAATTAGATTTTTACAAGAGTTAAATATTCAAAAAATTCATTTAATTGGACATTCGTTAGGAGGTGGAATTGCTGCTACTATTGCGGCATTAATGCCAAACCATGTACAAAGCCTGATATTAGTTGATAGTACAGGTATTCCTGTAGAACCTTCACCACTGGTTTTGGCACAAAGGGCAATAGAAATGACTGCCCAAACTCCACAAATGAGATTTCCGCAAATTATTCAGGTTTTTCAGGCTTTTTCCTACAATTTATTCTTCAATACTCAAAATACTATCAAAGCATTATTTCTGTCATTAGAGAAAGACTTAAAAGAAATTTTGCCACAAATTCAATCTCCCTGTCTTCTTCTCTGGGCAGAAAATGACTTCACAACTCCTTTAAGGGCTGGACAAGAGTTTTCGCAATTGATAAAAGGTTCACAAATGATAGTTATTGAGGGAGTTTACCATGAATGGAGCTTGTGGTTTGTGGAGAAATTTACAACTTTAGTTTTTGATTTTATTGATAAAGTGGAATCTCAAACGTAGGAATAAACGATAGCATTAATGGACAAATTGTTTTACATCAATTGGCAAGAAATGTTTGTTCCTAGTATTTCCGTTGCGGAACTTGTTATACGTGCTTCGCTGGTTTATTTAGCACTATTTTCAGTTTTACGCTTACTCCCCAGCCGCCAATTAGGAACATTAGGAATTGCCGATTTACTTGTAGTTGTGCTGTTTGCAGAAGCGGCTCAAAATGCGATGGCGAGTAACTATACTTCGATTACCGAAGGAGCTATTTTAGTAGGAACTGTTATTTTTTGGAGTTACTTTCTTAATTGGTTAGGATATAAATTTTCTTGGTTTCAACGTTTTTTAAATCCACCTCCACTGCTGTTAGTAAAAAATGGTCGCCTTATTAACCGCCACATGGAAAAAGAACTAATTACTGAAGAAGAATTGATGAGTCAGTTACGCCAACAAGGTGTGGAATCTCTTAAGGATGTGAAAAAGGCATTTATGGAAGCTGATGGTAGTATTAGTGTTATCCGCTTTGAGTCAAATAATGGTACTATTCCCAAGAAAAAAGCGAATAGTCATTAGTCATTAGTCATTAGTCATTAGTGGGTTGACTGTTAACTGTATGCCAATTAAATGTGTAACAACTTACCAATTATCTTGAAACGTAAAATATATCTTTTTGTCGAGACACTATTAATACAAAGTTGCATTCAAAAACAGAGAAAATTATCTGTTTGAATACAATTTGGCATAATATCACATCTCGTATCATTATCAATAATCATAAAATTAAGCAACAAATTAAAATTTGTTGCTCATAACTAAAGTCGATTTGTAACTGACTAACCAAGAATTTAAACTCATTTTAACTGATATCTTGCAGCATTCTCAACAAGAGCCAGAGGCTCTAATTCTCGTTACCAGGTTGAACCTGGTAACGAGGTTTTGGAGGCTCTGCCTCTGGGCTGTTGCAATTGGTGCAAGATATCAGTTAAAATAGGTTTTAGCTATAACCCGGAAATTTATTTCCAGGCTTTTTGTGATTAGTGCCAAATATCAAATTAATCGCCTCTGTTCAGAATTTATATCTATCGTTATTAACCTAAAACTTTGCCTGTTTCCTTAACAACTCCTTAAGTGTGAGATTTAGCTGTGCTTCTCCTTCAAATACTGTTCCTACCTTACCCTTATTAAAGTGAACATTATTAAGATGGTAGGCTTCATCTGCTAAAGGTACATACCCAATAGAAGTTACTGTTGTCGGTGCTTTTTGAATGTAGAATTCTACAAAGTTTTGCACTGCTGGTTTGTTTTGGGCAGATTGAGCATTAACATAGATAAACAATGGTCGAGAAAATGGCTGATATTGAGCTTTTTCTACTGTTTCTCGTGATGGTAAAATCGGCCCTTTACCGTTATTAACTGCAACAGGTTTTAATGTGTCTTGGTGTTCTTCTAAATACCCAAAGCCAAAGTAACCTAAAGCATTCGGATCTTTACTTATACCATCTACCAAGACTTCATCATCTTCGCTGGCTGTATAGTCGGTGCGGCTAGATCCTGGTTTACCAACTACTGCTTCTGTAAAGTAGTCAAATGTACCAGATTTTTTATCAGCACCGTATAAATTTAACGGACGATCAGGCCAAGATGCACGCACCTGGTTCCAGCGGGTGATTTTCTTTTCAGCCCCCGGTTCCCACATCTTTTTCAATTCCGCAATGGTTATATCTTTTGCCCAGTTGTTTTGCGGATGAACGACGATTGTTAATGCATCAAATGCTACTGGAAGCTCTATGAACCTCACGCTATTTTTGTTGCAAGTTTCCATTTCTTGAGACAAAATTGGTCGTGAGGCGTTGTTGATGTCTGTTTTTCCAGTACAGAATTTTTCAAACCCGCCGCTAGTACCAGAAAATTCTACTGTTACCTGGGCTTTATTCTTGGCTTCTGCTTGAAATTGCTTAGCGATCGCCTGCGTAATCGGATAAACGGTACTCGAACCATCTATTCTCACAGCCGTCGCAACTGTTTCTGAATTGCTAACTTCAGTCGCTTGTTGCGGTTGCTGAGTAGATGTGTTGGTTTTCGCCGTGCAACTTGTCGCCAAAACCAACACCCCAAGCGCGAAAGCTACTTGCTTTCCTGTCGCGCCCATTCACATCACCTCTTGGCGTATATAAGATTGTTACATCTATATCATTTCAAAAAAAATTGATTTGTAAATTATATCTATACTATAATTTACAAAAGCATCAAAAAAGTTTGATTGGTTATGCTTCCTGGCAGTAACGTGCTGGTAATATTTGGCTCAAGCGATGGAAATCAGCTAAGTACTGTTCCAAAACGGTAAATTGAGGCAAATTGAGGCTGTAGTAAATCCAGCGTCCTTCTTGGCGAGAGGAAACTAAAGCGGCTTCCTTGAGGGTTTTGAGGTGGAAAGACAGTTTCGACTGACTTACCCCCAAAGCATCGCACAAGTCACATACACATAATTCACGTTCCCGTAGCAATTCCAACACTTTAATCCGTAATGGTTCGGAGAGAGCGTGAAAGCCAGATAAAATTACATCTGGAACGGCAGAGGAAGTATGCATCAAAATACATTAATAGATAAAGTTCGTCTTTTCTATTGTGAACTAGAGATTGCTGCCTGTGCTTGGTAACGGATACCAGCTTGTTTAAATCTGTGCAGTACTTCACTGAGGCGATCGCATTCCGCAATCAAACTAATCCGCACATACCCCTCACCGCCAACGCCAAAAGCATTACCAGGGGTGACAACTACACCTGTTTGCTGTAAAATCCACAAAGCAAAATCTGTGGAACTCATACCCACTGAACAAGGAACCCACAGATACATTGTCGCTTTCGTTTTCGGGATATCCCAACCTAACTCAGCCAAGCCTTGAATAAGAAAATCACGGCGGGTGCAGTAGCGATTTTGAACTTGTTGCAAATAGCTATCTGGTAGTTGTAAAGCGGTTTCCGCTGCTGCTTGCAAAGCTGCAAAGATACCGTAATCCAAGTTAGTTTTCAGTGTCCGTAAACCTTGAATAACGTGACGGTTCCCAACCACAAATCCGACGCGCCAACCAGCCATATTGTAGGTTTTGGACATGGTATGGAATTCTACGCCAATATCTTTAGCGCCGGGAATTTCTAACAAACTAGTAGGTTGATAGCCATCAAAAGCTAACTCGGCATAACACAAATCATGCACGAGCAAAATTTCATATTTTTTGGCAAAAGCGACAATTTCTTCAAAAAATTCGCGGGGTGCGGTGGCGGCGGTGGGATTGCTAGGATAATTAAAATAAAGGATTTTCGCTTGTTCAGCAACGCTGTCAGGAATCGCCGCCAAATCAATTAACCAGTTATTCTCTGGTTTGAGAATTAAGCTGTAGACATTTCCCCCAGCAATTACGGGGCCACGAAAATGAACCGGATAGGAAGGAGAAGGTACTAAAACCACATCCCCAGGATTAATATACGCCAGTGCTAAATGTCCCAATCCTTCCTTAGAACCCAGCAAAGGTAAAGCTTCGCTATCTGGATCTAAAACCACTCCATAGCGACGATGATACCAACTCGTAATGGCGTGGCGAAAATTAGCAGTACCTTCAAAGGGAGGATAACCGTGATGGGCGGGATTTTGTAAAGCTTGAATCGCAGCTTCTATGACTGGCTGCGGTGTCGCGCCATCGGGGTTTCCCATACCCAAATCAATTAAATCTAGTCCTTGTTCCCGCGCTTTATGTTTGAGTTCATCCAGACGCGCAAAGGGATAGGCTGGTAGTTTTTGTATGCGTTCAGCTGGGGCGATCCAATCCAAGTTCATTTATTTTTCGTCATTTGTCATTTGTCATTTGTCATTTGTCATTTGTCATTTGTCATTTGTCATTGGTTAGTAGTTAATGGTTAATGGTTAATGGTTAATAGTTAATAGTTAATAGCCATGAACCATGAACTATCAACCATGAACAACCAACAAATGACAAATGACTAATGACTAAGGACGAGCTTATTTTACCCTTCAATCTCATCACTAATTGTCTTTGTTGTCGAGATGCGATTCATTGTGTCTCTATTATCTATTGGTGCTGTTGTAGAAACCATCGCCGCCATCAATTGCTCTAGTGCGACTTTAAAGGGTAATCTGTGAATATCAGAATTCGGAGCAAGGGCTATTTCCGCAGTTGTTTGCAATTCGCCCAAGGTGATATTGCCCAATCCTAAATCGCTCAGCTTTTGTGGCAGTCCAATTTCGGTGTAGAATTTCAATAACTGTTGCCGTGCGGCGGCTGCAAGTTGATTGCCTTGAATCATTTCTTCTAAACGCAGTTGCACCAAAATACCATAGGCGACTTTTTCACCATGAATGCTACCATGTTTGCAAATGTGTGTTAAACCATTATGCACGGCATGGGCTGCTACGGTGCGACATTGGGCACCGCCAATTCCGCCAATCACCCCAGCTAGTAAAACAGTGGCGTCTACGACTTGTTGCCAAACTTCGCTTCCTGGTTCTTTCAAGGCGGCGGCGGATTTTTGGAAGAGGATATCTCGCAGCACTCGCGCCTGTTGTACGGCGGCTATGATTAAGGTTTGTTCTGAGTTGCCGCTACTAACTGAAGCTTCGTACCATTTAGCGATCGCATCACCAATTCCCGCTACTAGAGTACGTGACGGCGCAGTTTTAATCAAATCATAATCGAGTATCAATAAATCGGGACAGCGAGAAAGCGCCACATCATACAAAAATGCCCCTTCATCAGAATAAACGTTGGAAAGAGCAGTCCAAGCCGCACAGGTAGCCGCAGAAGTCGGAATTGTTACCACAGGTAATTGCAACTGATGGGCGAGTAATTTTGCCGTATCCATTGCTTTACCGCCACCTATACCGATAATGACATCAGCTTTATGTTCTTTTGCTGCCTTGTGTAAGGCTTTCAAGCTTGCTTCACTACAATCGGGAGTGTAGTAAGCTTGGGCTATTTGTAATTGCTGCTGTTCTAGCTGTGTAAAAAATGGTTGTAGGTGAGGTTGGATGACAGCCAGGGTACGTTTTCCTCCCACAATCAAGGGACGAGTACCCAAAATGGCGATGCCTGCGGCAACCCCTTCGGTGTACGCATCACATACCTGTGTTAAAATTTGCGAACCACGAATGACTTTTGCTGGCGCTACCAACAGAGGGAGTAACGAAGTAGGAGTTTGAGTAGACAACTTTTCTACAGGTTGAGTAGGCATATAACTGATTAATTAACAGTAACATTTTTAGACTATTTATAAAACTTATTATGTCGTCATTAATAAGGCTGAATTAGGGAAGCGGTAATAATTTACCCATTGCCCATTACCTTATATTTATACGGTTACTCGATTTTCCCCAGCAGAGCAATTGCCAGATTATATCTTAGCTAAAAAATAAAAAAGAGAAAAAATGTATTCTTGAATACAAACATAATTGTGTTATCCTGATAATGGTGGAAAAACTTATTTGTTAGAGTACCCCTCTTGGGTGATGCGGTATCAGTGGTAAAAAAGTAAACTAGAATAAATAAACACCGCTCCCAAGGGGTAGGAATATGGCATCAACCAGTAATATCGGCAACACCACGCCAGAAAGTTTGGCGCAAGCACAGCCAAGCAAGCCGGTGCTGCGGCTGGGTTGTGAAGGTGAAGCGGTGGAGGAGTTACAACGTCTTTTAGCTCAACAGGATATTTATGATGGGGATATTGATGGCATCTTTGAAAAGGTGACACAAGAAAGTGTGAAAGAATATCAATGCCGCGTTTTTCTGCTGGAGGATGGTATTGTTGGAGAAAAGACGTGGCAAGCGTTGTATGCAGGTGTGCCAGCAAATATGCCAGAGTTAAAAAAAGGCAGTCGTGGCGAATTAGTCAAGAGGCTACAGCGTTTCTTGAAATCAACCCAAGATTATGTAGGATACGTTGATGGTAATTTTGGGTCGATTACACAAGCAGCTGTCCAAACTTGGCAAATGGGTCACAATCTGCCGGACACTGGTATCGTTGATGAAAAGACTTGGGACACATTGTGTAAATATCGGCACTAGGAGTAGGGAGTTAGGAGTTAGGAGTTAGGAGTTAGGAGTTAGGAGTTAGGAATTTACGTCTGATGTGAATTATGAAAACCAGCCATATATCAAGGATTCTGTGCGCCGTAGAGACGCGAAATTTCGCGTCTCTACAACAAAAATGCAAGGTTTCAGCTTCTAATACACATTAGGCGTAATTTTAAAACTCCTCACTCTTCACTCTTAACTCCTCACTCCTAACTCCTAATTCCTAACTTCTTACGCGGTTGGTTTTGGCAGTTGAGCGAATTTGTCTTGGTAAATTTCAATTGCCATTTGTGGATCTTCGCGAGTAGCGAGCGATCGCTTTACCTGTCCTAAGTAAAGTGGTACAGAAACCCCTGCTTCTGGATGTATAACAGTACGTGCGCGAATTGTCAACTTGTTTTCTCCCTGCAAAGCTGAGCGACCGTAAGAATACAGATCGCTGGCTGCTTGGCGTAAAGTTGCTTCTAATTCGGTTGGGGTAATTTGGTTAGGGATGGCAATTACTGTTCGTGTTGCCCCATTGTCATAAACTAAACTGTATCGCACTGCACCTGGAATTACAGTACGAGTCAAAGGAGCCAAAGAGAGGGCAAATAAACCACCCGTCAGCACTAACATAAAGCCTGTTGTACCCACCAGCCGAAAGCGGATACCCCATTTAAAAATAAAAGCCACGATTGCTAAGGCTGCAAATACCAGCGTAGCGATACCTGACCATTGGGTGAATTGAAAAAATTCTTCTGGCGAGAACATAATGATTGTCTACCTAGGTGTTTTCTCAATTTGATTTATAAATAAATCTTAAATCCCTAGGTATGTATTTACAGATTTTTCGCCTTGGTTCAGACCTGCTTTGCATAAAAACGTAGCGTTTTTAACGCAGAGTCACGCAGAGTACGCGCGGTGAGACCAGCCCCCCGTCTTGGCGGTTCCCGTCACGATGGGGGACTGGCGAACCCGAAGGGAGGATCGCAGAGAATTTCTGAATTTAATTTGTTACGAATTTGTGCAAATTTGTACTAAGCAGCATACCACCCAGCACCAAATTCCGATATGGAATTCTCCGACGCGGTGGTACCATTCATAAACCAAATAGCATTCTCGCCAGTTTGTTCATTGCGCCAGAAGACATCTGTTTTACCATCGCCGTCATAATCGCCGATATCTGATTTCCAAGATAAGTCTCTTGCAGGTAGAAAAGCCGCAGTACCAATTGATGTCCCATCCATTAGCCAAGCGGTATTCTCACCAGTATTCTCATTGCGCCAGAAAATATCTGTTCTACCATCACCGTTAAAATCACCAATGCTAGATTTCCAAGATGAATCAAGCTTATCTAGATTACCCGAACTGAAGAAAATACCATTCATCAGCCACACGGTATTTTCACCCGTTTCGCTATTACGCCAAAGAATATCTGTGTTGGCATCGCCGTTAAAATCACCAGTGGTAAAATTCCAAGGCCCCTCAACTTGAGCTAAAGCATATTCTGAGGTATTTGTACCATCCATAAACCAAACGATATTTTCACCCGTAGCACCATTGCGCCAAAAGATATCATTTTTAGCATCGCCGTTGAAATCGACAATGCTAGAACTCCAATTTAAATCAGTTGTTGGTAGAAAAGCCGCCGTAGTAACTGTTGCATCATTAATCAACCAAACGGCGTTTTCACCTGTTTGAGTATTACGCCATAAAATGTCGCTCTTACCATCACCGCTAAAATCTGCAATGTTAAAATTCCAATTAGGGTCTATTTTCTGCAACCCAACTTCAGAGGCAATTCTTGTACCATCCATCAGCCAAATAACGTTGTCACCGGTATTTTTATTGCGCCAGAAAATATCAGTCTTACCATCGCGGTTAAAATCAGCGTAGGCAAAGTCCCAGGATGAATCAATAGTAGCTAAACTAGCTCCATTTTCCTTCGTTCCTTCCATTAGCCAAATGGCGGTTTCACCCGTTTGTGAGTTACGCCAAAATTTATCGGCCTTACCATCCCCGTTGAAATCTGCAAAAATCGCCGGATCACTAAATCGGAGATTAGGATTAGGGTTTTTTGCCGCTATTGAAGCTTGCTGTTCATTTTGTGGTGATAGTGAGGAACCTCCAAATTTGGAAGCAGTATTTGGAGAAACCTTGTCTTCAAAAAGATTTGTAGCTATTTGAGCATATTTAGATACATTTGTAGTATTTGTATACAAATCTAAGGAATTATCAGAAGAAGACATAATTTTTGTTTATCAATAGGGTTCATAAATGTTTTAGCTTTTTTATATAATTTTTTTTGTTAATTATTAACATCTGCTATTTTTGTAACTGTTTATATAATTGCATTTTTATGTAAATAATTGATGTTTGAAAAATAAAATATTGCAGCAAAAAATGTCGAAAAATATGTTTTTTTCGATAAAATATTATTTGAGTAATTGCGTTATTACATGCAAGTTGATATCACAAAAATGGATTTATAGAATCAGCGAGTAGTAGATGCACACTGGTAGATAGAAAAAATGCGATCGCTCTCAACTAAGCCAGTTGATTCTTTCCAGGAAAAGTCAAATTTACTCGCTCCCCCGCTTAAATTTCGGGGGATTCTGTTCATGGTTCATAGTTCATGGTTCATGGTTCATGGTTCATGGTTCATAGTTCATAGTTCATAGTTCAT
>JBHYDF010000257.1:0-10813 GCA_051861145.1 Nostocaceae cyanobacterium | reverse complement strand
GTCATTAGTCATTAGTCATTAGTCATTAGTCATTAGTCATTAGTCATTAGTTATTGGATTTTCCCCATGCCCAATTCCCCATGCCCAATGCCCAATGCCCAATGCCCAATGCCCAATGCCCAATTCCCCATGCCCAATGCCCAATGCCCAATGCCCAATGCCCAATGCCCAATTCCCCATGCCCAATGCCCAATGCCCAATGCCCAATGCCCAATGCCCACTCAACAGAAATCCCCCTCTACCTTGGCGAGATAGAGAGGGAGGATGGCTAAAGTCAGAGGATATCAAACGATTTAGCTGAATTTACCAGCAGTTGTGGCAATCAGGAATGCTGCGTAGGTCAGAATATAGCCAACCGTGAAGTGAGTTAGACCAACCAACCAACCTTGGACGATGGACAAAGCAACGGGTTTATCCTTCCAACGAACCAAGTTCGCTAGCGGAGTACGTTCGTGCGCCCAGACGAGAGTTTCAATCAACTCTTGCCAGTATCCACGCCAGCTAATCAGGAACATAAAACCAGTTGCCCAAACCAGGTGTCCGAAGAGGAACATCCAATCCCAAACAGCCAGGTTATTCGTACCGTAGGGGTTGTACCCGTTCATGACCTGAGCGGAGTTAGCCCAAAGATAATCACGCAGCCAACCCATTAAATATGTAGAAGATTCGTTGAATTGAGCTACGTTGCCTTGCCAAATACCTAGATGCTTCCAATGCCAGTAGAATGTTGTCCAGCCAAGCAGGTTTAGCATCCAGAATATAGCTAGATAGAAAGACTGCTCCCAAGCGGAAGTTTGGCAGGTACCGCCACGACCAGGACCATCGCAGGGGAAGGTAAAGCCGAAGTCCTTCTTATCCGGCATTAGCTTGGTACCACGAGCATCCAACGCACCCTTGACACAAATCAGGGTAGTGGTGTGTAGACCGAGAGCGATCGCATGGTGAACTAGAAAATCGCCAGGACCAATGGTTAAGAACAGGGAGTTAGTGCCAGAGTTAATGGCTTCCAACCAACCTGGTAGCCAAACGTTGGCGTAGTTGGGCCATGCAGTGTGGGCAATGCTGTCTGGATTGGACAACAGTACATTCATGCCATAGATAGCTTTACCGTGAGCAGATTGGATGAATTGAGCAAATACTGGCTCAATCAAAATTTGCTTCTCAGGTGTACCAAAGGCAACTACTACATCATTGTGGACGTACAAGCCGAGGGTGTGGAAGCCTAAGAAAAGGGATACCCAACTCAGATGAGAGATAATCGCTTCTTTGTGCTTCAGCACACGCTCTAGCACGTTACCCTTATTTTGTTCGGGGTCGTAGTCCCGCACCCAGAAAATCGCACCGTGGGCAAACGCACCAACCATGAAGAAACCAGCGATGTACTGATGGTGAGTGTACAGACACGCTTGGGTTGTGTAGTCCTTAGCCATAAAGGCGTAAGGAGGCAGTGCGTACATATGCTGCGCCACTAAGGAAAGAGCGGTACCTAAAGCAGCTAAGTGAATACCCAACTGGAAGTGCAGGGAGTTGTTATAGGTATCGTACAGACCTTGGTGCGGCAGGTTGAATTGACCTTCAGTTTCGATGCCAAAGAATTTTTTGGCATTGAGCATCTCTTTGATGCTGTGACCAATCCCGAAGTTAGTCCGGTACTGATGACCGGCGATGATGAAGATGACTGCAAGCGCCAAGTGGTGGTGTGCCATATCGGTCAACCACAGCGATTCAGTTTGAGGATGGAAACCACCCAAGAACGTTAGAATAGCAGTCCCTGCACCTTGGGATGTATTAAATATATGCTGGGCTGTATCCGGGTCTTGAGCGTAAACTCCCCAGTTACCCGACCAGAAGGGTTGCAAGCCTGCTGGGTGAGGCGGAGTGGTTAGGAAGTTATTCCAACCTACGTGAATACCACGAGATTCGGGAATAGCAACGTGAACTAAGTGACCAGCCCAAGCCAGACAGCTAACACCAAACAAACCTGCTAGGTGGTGATTCAACCGAGGCTCAGCACTCTTGAACCAAGCCAAGCTGGGACGGTACTTGGGTTGCAAGTGCAACCAACCAGCGAACAAAAACAGTGCCGCTAACAGCAACAAGAACACTGCACCTATGTACAGGTCATTGTTCGTCCGCATACCGATGGTGTACCACCAGTGGTAGACACCAGAGTAAGCAATATTTACTGGATTGCTAGCTCCAGCTTGGGTAAAAGCTTCTACTGCTGGTTTACCGAAGTGGGGGTCCCAAATTGCGTGAGCGATCGGGCGAATATGAACGGGATCTTGGCTCCAGTATTCAAAGTTACCTTGCCAGGCTACGTGGAACAACAAGCTAGAAGTCCACAAGAAAATGATTGCCACATGACCAAAGTGAGTAGCGAAAATCTTTTGATAAAGATTTTCTTCCGTCATGCCATCATGGCTTTCAAAATCATTGCCTGTAGCCATCGCGTACCAGATTCGACGTGTCGTCGGATCTTGCGCGAGATCCTGGCTAAATTTAGGAAATTTTTTTGCCATGTATTTTACAACATCCTCCTTTTAGTTATTGCAAGTTGCTAGTTTTAGTGAGTCAGCAACATCTAGCAATTTAATAAACTCGCGAGTCAGCAAAATCGGAGGTCAATTTAATAAAAAAAGCTGGCGAGTTTGAGGATAAAAAAGCTTCTTTCCAGACTTTAACTTTCCATGCTGAATGATGTAATTCATTTGCATGGAAGTAATAAACAAATTTAACTACTACTACTTCCATCGCATTTCTAACCCTGGATAGAGATTCGTATTACATCAACTTGTAATCCTCAATACAGGCTCATTAAAAATTGTTAAGCTAAGCGAGTAAAACGCCCCTTCCTGGTTTAAGTTAAACACCTAGGGGTTAATGATTCCGAAGTAAATAGCGGTAACAAATAAGAAACTCCCCAATATCAACGTCAAGCCTAAGATTAATCGGAAGTCAGGTAACTCTTTAGTATTGATGAGATTATTTCTTTGTACCTGAGTTATAGGCTCAATTTCTCTTGATTCTTCGGAATTCATGTAATCAGGTATGCTTTCTGACGAAGGGACTTGATTCTCTATTTCTTTTGTTTGGGTTTCTTGTAATTCCATGAGCTTATTTTTCGTGCCTTTATGCCTTCTCTGCTGACATATTTCCAAACATTCACTAATTACTACATCATTCTTGAGAACTACTTAACGTAAAGTTAAAGTGTAATTACTAATACATTTCTCCAAGTAACTGGATGAAAACTCAAATAGGGCGGTTAATGGTTAATAGTTAATAGTCATGAATTGTTAACCATTAACTATGAACAACCTTCATGAGCATTTTCACAACTAAAATAGGATTGCTATATATTTTTGATAATTATATGGTTTTTAGCATCTAAACAAATTTTTCCTTGTTTTTTTAACTTACACATTAATCGTGTAATGGTAACTCTGGTTGTACAGCAGGCTTTAGCAAAATCTTCATGAGTCAGGCGAGCCGAAAGGCGAGTTCCCTCTGGCACAGGTTCACCAATTTCTTGTTTCAAAAGTTGCAAAAGATGATATAAGCGCTCTTGTACACGTCGGAAACCAAAAATTACTAAAAAAGATTCTGTTTGCTGTAGTCGTTGATTTATTTTTGGTAAAAGAGCATTACTCAATATTGGAGAAGCTGTTAATTCTGATAGGTGAATTGATACTAACTCGACATTCGATAAAGCTGTGGCTTGGTAAGTATGCAAGGAAGTCATATTAGAACCAAAAATCATTCCTGGAACTGCTAACCCTACTAGCACTTCTTC
Source organism: Nostocaceae cyanobacterium (assembly GCA_051861145.1). Classification (GTDB taxonomy): domain Bacteria; phylum Cyanobacteriota; class Cyanobacteriia; order Cyanobacteriales; family Nostocaceae; genus JBHYDF01. The sequence continues at coordinate 7,017 of JBHYDF010000257.1, read as the reverse complement.
GCTATTTTCACAAAACGTAGTCAGCTTTACCAAACCTTGACGAACATACCAAATTGATAGTGGGTTGAGAGGGATAATTTCTTCTTTGGAATATTTATACGCAGGGCGATCGCACTCTAAGCAACAGTCTTTATTAACAAATGAAAATTCCGCTCGTTTGCGTTCAGTAATGTCTCGTACCTGCCAGCGTAGGCTTTGAGGTTCGCCTTGGTTGTTGCGGCTAACAGCCACTGTTAATGCTGCATCAAAGAACTCACCACTACGTTGTTGCAAGCGTATTACTAACTCTTGGTTTCTGTTGTATTGCTTTAGTTGGGAGAGGAAATTACGAAAACATTGACGTTCTTCTAAAAGAACTAAATTTATCATTAATTTCCCCACAAGAAACTGCTTTTCGTTGTTAAGCAATCTAGCAGCAGTACGGTTAATTTGTAGAATTTTGCCTTCTGCATCAGTGATTAAATAGCCGTCTGGTGCTTCTTCAAATAATTCCTGGTAGTGTAGGCGCTCTTGTTCTAAAGTATCCCGTGTTTGTGCTAGTTGCTCATTCTGTTGGTAAAGTTCCTCCAATGCATGGTTTATTTTTTGTGAAGCGCTACCAAGTTCCATAAGAGCTTGTGGTAGTGCATTTGGTATTATAGGCGTGGTGCTAACGTTTTGGTATAAATTAGCTATACGCTTATCCATCGCCTGTGCCATCTGAGCAAATCTATCTATTTTTGACTTATCTATATCCATTTTCAATCCCCACTTATTGGTTACAGAAGTTGAACAAAATATACATAGCGCCTTTCGGAGGAAAATGTATTTTGCCAATATCTTAAATAATTCCAGCGCTCTTTCAGGCAGGCACTTAAGTGCCTGTCTGAAAGCGCGCATTCCTCTACAAGAGGACTGGGAAAACTCTTTAACAAGTATTTTGTCAAAATTGGGATGCTCCCACAAAATTAACTTTTTGAGAATGAATTCATGTTTGCCAAAATAGATAAATTTCGGCCTGGACAGCTTCCCAGAGGGAAGCTGTCCAGGCCGGAGCGAGATATCACTTCTATCTCTGGTGAGAGAATTTTAAATATTCTGTTAAATATGAGCGTACTAAACAGCAGCTAAATTTGCACATAGTTTTTGAATTATTTGATTGCTCTACTCCTAATCCTGCTCTTTATGTGAAGATTAAACTCTGTTTAAACTGAGATGAGCATCTAAATTATGTCAACAGCAGATACCAGACTAAGTAGTTAGAAAATAATTGCTATTTTCTAGATTTGTTTACTCTCAACATCATTTGCTTTTTTTATTGCAATTACAAAACTTATAATCAAAATAGCTAGTAATGTTTACCCATAGCTTCTCCCACAAGAACAAAGTAACTAATACTAAAGGAATAACCTTATTTTTAAGTTAGCCTGTAACCATGACTACAATCGGCTGTAACAATGATTTTGTGAAAAAGCTAGAACACCGATTTACTAATGTCAAAAGCTTTACATCTTGCATCAGTTACAATCAGCCGTGAAATAAATTTCCGGCTATGTAGAGACGTGCCATGGCACGTCTGGGACAACCCATTTTAATGGGTTAAAATTCTTAGCTAGTCGGTTTTTAACGACCGGAATGCATAATTTTCAATAGGAGCCAGAGGCTCTTATTCTCGTTACCAGGTTCAACCTGGTAACGAGGTTTTGGAGGTTCAGCCTCTCTACTATTACATAGGCGTGCAAGATATTAGAAAAGCTGGTTTTTGTTACGGGAAAGACCAAAATTTCGTTTGCTCAACTCGAAAAAACCGGGTTTTTTAGTCAAATTTTGTCACAATTGTGAATACTGAAGCAGTGTTTTAGCAATCCCCCGGTGCAAAGATAGCTCAGCTCTCATCTGCTCTTGTAATCTAGACGATAACGGTTAAACTTGGCTTGAGTTTCAGCAAATCTCGCTTGATTTTTCGTAAACAACGCCTTAGCTTCAGCGCGTCTATGCAGAACCATAACACGCATGGCATCTAAATCATTTTTTGTCGGCTCGTGTGTTTCATTGCTGTCTATTTCTGCTACATCTTTTTGAGAATTTATTTTTAGCTCTATTGATTCTAACTCTCTTATTTTTTCAATGCCTAGCGCACTTTGAAGAATGTTTAAGCATTTCTCAAATGTTTGATCGAAATTTTGAATCAATATTTCTAGTTCTGGGATACTTTGATCAAGATTCATGGGAACACAAAAAAATTTAGTCAACACTATGACTAACTCTAGCAATTAGCCGCATAGCCACATATGTGGTTTAACCCCGCAGATAAATTCTCGTTGACTCCCAGTTCGGGATTTTACAAGGGAAATAAACCCTTTAGCAGAAGTGATTAAGATTAATTAATTTTATAATTACTTTTACTTTATTAAAAAATTAAACCTTAAGGGAAAAGCTCTCACTATGCATCAAATATCAAACTCTAGCATTCAAGCAGCACAAGAACACGCACTAATAGCACAAGAACATGGTAAATCGGTAGTATCTGTTGCTAAAATTTGGAATAAAAGGAATGGCAGACATTTACAAACCAGTCGAGTGATTGAAGAGTGCGGAAATGTTATACAGCAGTACGCACAGGAATCACTGATGTATTCAAAGTTGGTTGGAATCCATAATGGCTCAACCCACTTATACTGCTCTAGTGTAGAGACACATATTCTAGCTGCAAGAACATACATCGAGGCAATTAAACTTTACTCCCAGATGGTGAGGGAAAAAGTGAAGGAATTTAAACCGTGACAAAGCAAGCTTTTCACAATCTAAAATCACGCAGCTATGTGAATTAAAATTATGGCAATTATCAAGTGGGTGGAAATTAACCACAGATGGACAACAAATAAAATTACTTCCTTATCTTCCCCCCGTTTCGGGGGGATAGAGGGGGGTGGACACAGATAACTTAACTTATCTGTGTCCACCCCCCTCATTCCCACGCCAGTTGCTACAACGGGGGGAACCCCCCTTCGGGTTCACCAGTTCCCTACGGCGGGAAACCCGCCTTCAGGACTGGTTCACCGTGGGCGGGTTTCCCGACAGCCACGCGACTGGCGCGCAAAGACGCAAAGATGGAACCACAGATAAACACAGATGAACACAGATAAATCATCTGTGTCCACCCCCCTCTATCCCCCCTCAAGAGGGGGGAAGACAGAGGAATAAACTTTAGAGGATGTCTGAAAAGTTTTTAATTAGTCATATTTATTACCCAAAATCATTTAGATCCCCCCAACCCCCCTTAAAAAGGGGGGCAAAAAGCCTTTCAAAGTCCCCCTTTTTAAGGGGGATTTAGGGGGATCTAAGATTAATTGGTTTAAAACCATACTTCTCAGACATCCTCTAAGCAAAATGATGTCAAAGTCTTTCTTTATATAGATTTGAGGCTTTTTTCTGGGTGTTTTTTGTCTAATACCATTTCACGTTAATCACGATACATATAAATCTTGTAGAGACGCGACGGCAGTCGCTACAACGGGGGGAACCCCCCTTCGGGTTCGCCAGTCGCCTACGGCGGGAAACCCGCCGGAGAGCGCTGGTCTCACCGCAACGCGCTGCCTCAAATTTCGCGTCTCTACCCATCTGTATTTGTATCAGAGTTTTTGTGAAATGGTATAACCCTCCTATGTCCTAAGAGGACACGCTACGCGAACAGGACTGGCTCCGCAACGCACTGCCTTGGAAACCCGCTGCGGGCGCAGTGGCTCCCCTTACAAGGGACGCCAGTTGCAAGGGCGGGGGGAACCCCCCTTCGGGTTCGCCCTTCGGGTTCGCCAGTTCCCAGGGCGCGGGAAACCCGCCTCCAGGACTGGTCTGGTCCAGTCGCCTGCGGAGGGAAACCCTCCCGCAGCGCTGGTCTCACCAGTCGCTACAACGGGGGAAACCCCCCTTCGGGTTCGCCAGTCGCCTGCGGAGGGAAACCCTCCTATGTCCCAAGGGGACACGCTACGCGAACAGCGCTGGACTCACCATTCTCAATAAAGGCTTAAATAGAGCAATGAAATAAATTTCGGGCTAAAAGCGCGCATTCGGTTAAAAACCGACTGAGTAAGATTTTTAACCCATTTTTAATGGGTTTGTAGAGACGCGAAATTTGAGCCAGCGCGTTGCGGGGGTTTCCCCCGTTGTAGCGACTGGCGTCGCGTCTCTACATTGGTTAAAAACCGACTGGTTAAAGTTCTAACCCATTTTAATGGGTTTAAGCTTTGAGCCGGAAATTTATTTCACGGCTTATTGCTATTTATGTTATTTTATGCATATGCCGTCTTCAATTTAGACTACAAGTTCAATCCATTTGTTGTCAAAGATTAATTCATAAATACGGTTGTGAACTCTTAAACAACCCTCTTGTTTAACCACTAGCCCTGATAATAATAATTCCCTTTCATCTGGACTATCAACAGAATCAATTTTTCCTCCGTGCAAAATTTTTTGATACAGTTCTAATAATCGGCTAGATTGGCGATCGCTCCTGAGAATGCGATCGCGAATCGTTCTTAAATGCTCTGGCTCATCTTGCGATTCCCAATTATCGATTACATGAGTTCGTATCAAATTTGCAATCCATTCGGCTTCACTATTAGTAGGAATTGGGCATGAACAATTGCGGATCAGCTTGCAAAGCTTTTGAGTGAGAAAAGGCTGACCATTTGTCCAAGTTAAAACTTCTTTCAACACCAGTTGTGGATTACTTACTTTCTCTGTTAATCCTTGCAGCAAAGGTTGAGCTTCATGAAGTTGAAAACCATGCAATTTAATTGCCTCACCAATATTAAAGGGTGTTCTTTGGGGATCAGTAATTAAATCTGAAGGTGTTGCAACTCCAAACAAAGCAAAGGTTAAACGCCGATAATCAGGATTAATACTGCGTTGGTTATAGCAAAAGCGAATCAGAGCAAAAAAGTCATTCACAGGAAAATTCAAACCCAAAATGCTATCAATTTCATCTACAAAAATAAAAATTTTTTCCTTCTTCACTTGAGCTAATATAATATCTTCTATAAATAGACTTAAGCACTGGACAGGTGATAAATCTTTTTGCTCATTCCACCAAGCTTTCAAATTCACCTTTCCTAGCAAGTCAAAACCCTGCCATAACTCCACCGCTAACCCTTTGTACCATTGAGCAGGAGTGATATTTTCAGCGCCAAGACGGGTGATGTCAATTGCAGCACAGCTAAACCCCTCTTGCAAAAGATAGTGCATCATGCGTACCATGAGGCTTGACTTGCCCATCTGTCTTGTATTCAGAATGTAACAAAACTCTCCACGTTTCAAAGCTTTGTAGAGGTGACGATCTGCGGAACGCACTACATACGTAGGAGCATCCATTGGCAAACTACCCCCAACTTGATAATCAAAAGTCAAGGATTGGTCTGCACTTTTGAGCAGAGCATTTTCAAATACTAATTCAGCTTGGGTAGCTTTGAGAATTTCTAATGTTTGTGAAAGTTCTTGAGTACGTTCCTCAACCTTTTGTTCTAAGGTGCGGTTGGACTCTGCTAACTCGTCTTTTGCCTGTTGCAAAGCTGTATTTTTAAATGCAAGTTCTTGAGTGAATCTAATTCGCTCCGCTTCCGCTCGTTTGCGTTGGGTTATATCAGCAAAAACAGCTATGGCATAAACTATTTGGCCCTTTTCATCAAAAACTGGCGTCGCTGAAACCTCCAAGGGGATAATCTTGTTAGCTTGGCGAATCTCCATATCATCAACGGTTACAGTTTCGCCATTTAATGCTCGCATAATAGGCTGTTGTTCGATGGGGTACAACAGCTCCGTCCCTGCCAAATAGACTTGATAAATCTCAGTCAATTGAGCGAGTGTGACTGTGGTTACGATTCCCTTACCAAGTATTTTCTGAGCAGTTTGATTAGCGTAGTAGGGTTGGGTGTTGGCATCAATGACAAATACACCCACTGGCACAGCTTCCAGAAATTGAGCCAGCCTTCTTTCACTTTCGTACAATGCCTTCTCCGCTTGCTGGCGGACGCTGACTTCTTGTTGCAAACGCAGTAATAAATCAGCTTGAGCTTGCTTTGCTAAACGTTCCTGCTCCCAAGCCGCTTTCATCCGTTGTACATGTTGTAGAGTTTTATTAGTAGTAATTTCTAAATCCTGAAAATCAATTGGCTTAGTCAGGAAGTCAAAAGCACCGCGATTCATCGCCGTTCTGATATTTTCTATATCGCCATAAGCAGAAATAATAACAGCTTTGATGGTAGGATATAACTCATTGAGCCGAGTTAGTAAAGTTAACCCATCCATTTCCGGCATCAAGATATCAGTTAATACCATATCTATATGCGGTTCTGCCTGTAATTTTTCTAGCGCTTCTATACCATTACGAGCAAAAAATAACTGAAATTGCTTTTCCCTAATTTGTTTTCTAAATTTCTGACGGACTAAGTATTCTAAGTCTGGCTCATCATCCACAACCAGTATTTTAGCTGGCATTTTAATTAATTCCTTAGTACAACATTGCACAAATTCATAACGAGTTAAATTCAGAAATACTCTGCGTGACGGCAGTCGCTACAACGGGGGAAACCCCCCTCCGGGTTCACCAGTTGCCAGGGCGCGGGAAACCCGCCTACAGCACTGGTTCACCGCAACGCGCTGCCTCCCCTCTGCGCTTCCTTTGCGTTACTCTGCGTTTAATAAAAACGCTAAAATTTTACGCAAAGCTGTACTTAGCAGACTTCAACGCTTTCAAAAATAAGCGATTTTCTGGGATTGGTAGGTGTCTATGGTTTTCATTCGTTGCCAAATTTCAAACTTTGTTCAATTTATCAAAGATTTGGATAAGTTAGATAGGCATAAATAAAGTAAAAATAGGGCGAAGTCGCAATAAGCGCGAGGCGAAACCTCCAAAACCTCGTTACCAGGTTGAACCTGGTAACGAGAATTAGAGCCTCTGGCTCTTGTTGATAATGATGCAAGATATCACTGAACTTTAGACTAAGAAGCACAAAATGACTCAGGGAAGCTGAGTTGAAAAGA
>JBHYDF010000256.1:0-10913 GCA_051861145.1 Nostocaceae cyanobacterium | reverse complement strand
GGTTAATGGTTAATGGTTAATGGTTAATGGTTAATGGTTAATGGTTAATGGTTTTATTCTATTAACTATTAACTATTAACTATTAACTATTAACCACTATCCTACGCAGACCAAGTTTCCCTAAAATCTGCATACAGTGTCAGTCCACCGTCCACAAATAGGGTTTGTCCGGTGATATATGCAGCTTCATCAGAGGCTAAAAAAGCTACCGATGCTGCCATTTCTTCTGAAGTTCCTGCACGAGCCATAGGGATGTGACTCTCTACAACAGCTTTCTTTTCTGGGTCATTAGTCCATTCTTCATTGATAGGCGTAATTGTAGCTCCTGGTGCTACGGCGTTAACGCGAATACCTCGGTCAGCATATTCCAAAGCTAGAGTTTTGGTGAGGTTTTCCATCCCCCCTTTGCTGATGGAATAACTAATATACATTGGTCTGGGAATAATTTCATGGACGCTGGAAATGTTGATAATTATCCCCGGACGGTTTTGCGATAAAAGGTATTTGATTGTTTCGCGGGCACAGAGGTAAGCACCCCGGAGATTTACCGCAATTACTTTGTCAAAGTCTTCTGTTGTGATTTCGTGGGAAGGGCATTCTATCTGAATTCCTGCATTGTTAACCAGAATATCGAGACTGCCGAAATTCTCAATCACGGTGTTCACCATGTTCACAATGTCGTCTTCCTGAGAGACATCACCTTGAACTAACAATGATTTAACACCGCAATTGTCAATATCTCCACACGCTTTCTTCATTGCCATTTCTTCAGTATCTTCCGCACCTTCAGGACTTTTGCGGTAGTTAATGGCAATGTTGCACCCTTCCTGAGCCAGTCGAATGGCTATTGCTTGTCCAATACCTGATGTTGCGCCTGTTACTAAGGCGTTTTTTCCTTTTAGCCCTTTCATATTCCTTTGGCTTGATACTATTGTTTAAAGTAAATTAGCCGGAGCTTTTTCGGGAACAGTCCATACGTAAATTGTTCTACCCTCAACTTGCTCTACCCGTTCTGGTTTCCACTCACCCATATCAAAAGCGTGGGAAACAATTCGAGTACCTGGTTTAAGTTCTTTCAACAGCTTGGGACGGAGTTTAACGTTGATATCGGGTAGCAAGTAGAGTGTTACTACTGTTGCTTCACTGAGGTCAGTGTTAAACAAGTCTTGCTGAACAAACCGCACGCGATCAGTTACTTTTGCTTTCTGGGCATTGGCGTTAGCTTCTTGAATGCGCTCTGGGTCAATATCTACACCAACACCACGCGCACCATATTTTTGTGCAGCAGTAATAGGAATCCGGCCGTCACCACTACCAAGGTCGTAAAGCACATCATTTTTATCCACTTGCCCTAGTTCTAGCATCCTGTTTACTACTGGCTGCGGTGTTGGTACATAGGGTACATCGCCTGGGCGTTCTTGGGGTTTGGTTTCGGTAGCAGGTGCTTGAGCTTGAGTGGTGGAAGTAGGTTGTTGTTCGGCAGCAGTGGTAGCAGTGGGCGCTTGTGCTTCAGTTTCAAAGTCGCGTTGTTGCGGGGTACATCCAGCAATTCCCAAGCTAGCAACACTAATTCCAGTAACTATTCCAAGCAGTAATTTTTTCAATTGCATAATTCTTATCCTTTGTTAATGGTTAATGGTTAATGGTTAATGGTTAATGGTTAATGGTTAATGGTTTTTTCGATGAACTATTAACTATTAACTATTAACTATTAACTATTAACTATTAACTAATGACTACGAGAATGATGGTGATTCCATACCAAAAATGGGATGCCAAGTGCTACGACCACAACGCCGACAATTGCCCCCACTTTGGTGTAATCCAAGCTGGAGTAAAGCAAGTAGCCGCAAGCAGCTATAAAAAGCAGTGGTGTTATAGGATACAGGGGTACGCGAAACGGACGCGGCATATTCGGTTCTCGTTGGCGCAGTACTAGCAGAGATATGCCAGAGAGAAGAAAGAAAAACCAAAACACAGGGGCGGTGTAGTCCACCATTGTTTGAAAACCTGCGCGGGTGGTGATAGTGCCTAAAAATACTAACGCTAAGGCGATCGCTGCTTGTAGTAAGTAGGCAATTGTGGGGGTGCTGGAACGTTCCCGCCAGCGTCCCATAAACCTAAACAGGGAAAAGTCTTGTCCTAAAGCGTAATTTGTGCGTGCCCCTGTAAAAATACTGGCATTTATTGAACTCAAGGCACATATTGACACCAGTAAACTAATAAACACCGCTCCCGGTTCGCCCAAGGTTTGCCGCATCAAGTCAGCCGCTACCGCTTTCGATTGTGCCACCTGGTTTAAGCCAAGTCCCCGCAGGAAAGCCAGATTCAGCAACAGGTAAATACCAGTGATAATACCAATACTCCAAAGCAATGACCGCAAAATATTACGCTGTCGATTCTGAATTTCTGCGGAGATAAAAGCTGCCTCATTCCAGCCGCCGTAGGCTAGAAGCACAAACACCATTGCTAGCCCAATTGTTCCAGAAGATTCAGGAGGAGGCGCAGTGACAGCAGTCGGAGGAGAAACGAAGGCAATTCCGCTCGCTATTACCACAAGCAAGCCCAGAACTTGAGCTATAGCTAGCAAGTTTTGAGCCGATTTACCTTGATGCAAACCAATAATGTTTAAAGCTGTGAACAGAACTATCACAAAGGCTGCATACACGGAACTAGAAAAAGTACCAAAATTAAATATCTCAGAAGCATAGTCCCCAAATACAAACGCCAGCAAAGCAATTGAACCGGTTTGGATCACAGTCATCCGCGCCCAGGCAAACAAAAAGGCAACTTTCATTCCGAAAGCACGCTTGAGGTAAAAATAAGTACCTCCGACATCAGGATAAGTAGTTGCCAATTCTGCGTAGCACAAAGCGCCAATAAAAGAAATCGCGCCTCCGGCTACCCATAACAGCAGCGCTGTCGCCTCATTACCAACGTTACTAGCTACGTCAGCAGGGGCTTTAAAAATACCTGCACCGATGACAACACCGACTATTAGGGCTATTGCGTCAAATAATGTCAGCGATGGCTTTGGTGCTGCTGCTTGAGTTGTTGATGCTGGCTCAAAAAAAGTGTACTTTTCAGGTCTACTCACTTAAAGCACCTTTGCGTCAAAGTTCTAGAAGTTATAGGCAACACCCAGTAGTAACCCGGCTTCGGTTTCATCAATAAAACCGACGTTTACACCAGCAGTTGCTGTAAATTGATTTGACAAGGGGACATCAACACCGCCGGTAAGTAAAAACCCAACGGTGTCATCGCCTCTTGTGGAAATCACCGCACCTGCGCCTAAATAGGGAGCTACACTTAGTTGTTGCACAGGGGTGTCTGTGACAGATTCAATTGGAAAATCAACTGTTAGGGGGATGAGAAATACTGCATCGTCGTCAATCAAAGCCGAGGGACGCACAGAAAAGTTTCTACTTAAACCAATTTTGGTGAATACAGCAAAGGAACCTTGGCTTAAAGTCGTATCGCCACCCAAACCAATATTGCCACCAATACCAAAATAGCTGGGACCACCACGGGTAGCCCTTCCTGGTGAAATTACTTGCGCTAACTGTTCGGCTTTACCCGGAGGGGTTTTTGCTGAAGCTTTGAGTTCACTAAAACCGGCGATCGCAGCTGTGAGACTCAGTAAAAAAACGGTGTGCTTGACAACAAGAAAATTCATAATCAGTCCTTGTGAATTTGGGGTGAAAAACTGAAAGTTGAAATATTCGCCACCGTGGTCTACAAGGAAAGGGTTTGTTAAACCCTTAAATTTAGTTGGAAAATTTGAGGGAATCTCACGTGATCCCTCTTTTTTCATAGTTAAAAATAAATGTGACAGGAAAATGACAAGATTAAGTTTTAATTAATTTTACTAACCAAAAAGGCATATTGGCTTCTCAAAATGCTCGATCGCCTTCTCATTTCAGTAGATCGCACAAGCAAAAAGGCATATTGCTTTCTCAAAATGCTCGATCGCTTTCTCATTTCAGTAGATCGCGTACTCATTTTGGTGTTTTCCGCAAGCAAAAAGGCATATTGACTTCTCAAAATGCTCGATCGCCTTCTCATTTCAGTAGATCGCGCACTCATTTTGGTATTTTCCACAAGCAAACAGGTAAATGAGAAGTGTCTCTAATTTGAACAAGCCAATGCTACTTAGCCAGGTTTTATCTCAACGGTAATTCAATCTGAAAAATCGAACCCTGTCCAACTTTGCTACTAACACTGATATGACCGTCATGCGCTTCGACAATTTGCTGAGCGATCGCCAGTCCTAACCCAAAACCACCAGCAGAACGCGTTCGATCCTTATTCACCCGATAAAATCGCTCAAAAACATGCGGTAAGTCTGATGCTGGTATACCTGCACCGTTATCTTCAACTTGAATCACAGCCCGACGGTACTCGTTAAATAATCGTAATTGTACCTTTCCGCCAGTGGGTGTATAATAACAGGCATTGTTCAGGATATTCACTACTGCCTGAGAGAGCAAATTTGCATCGGCATTAACAGTAACTGCCTGTTCGGGCAAATCAGTGTTTAGTTGCAAATTACGAGCAGCAGTTTGAGTAGTTTGAGAGGCTACCAATTCTTTCAGTAGGTTAGTCAGGTCTATTTCTTGTAGAGATTCCGGTGCTAACTTTCCTGCTTGCCGTGCTAGAAAGAGTAGATTACCAATTAGAGTATTCATCGACTTGGCAACCTCTGCAATTTTTTCTAAACGCCGATGCTTAGCTGCACCATCGTCAATGGGAGCTAGTAACCCTACCTGAGCATTACTTAGCACCGCAGCCAGAGGCGCACGCAATTCATGGGAAGCATTGGCTGTGAAGCGCTGAAGTTGTTCGTAGCTATAGCGCAGTGGTTGCATCGCCAGTTCCCCCAAGAACCAACCAGCCAGACTTGCTACTGCTAAAGCGATTAACACTGTAAATATTAATAACAGTAGGAACCTGCGGAGATAGGCTTGAATGCTTGTCATCGGCGTGGCAATTTGAATATAGCCGATAAGTTGATTGTTGTGCTGCACCGGTAATGTTATTTGTCGTAGCCAGAGAGATTTTGTTGGCGACGAAAATAATTCACCGCTAGTCTGAATCGTTTGAAATTCGAGAGTATCGCGAAAGCCTTCTTTTGGATATACACCAAAAAATTGTCTTAACTTGCCTTTGGCATCGTACCAACGAGCGTAGATAATTTCACTATCGGGCGGTGGTGGGTTGTTTCCCAACAGTGGTACATTCTTTAAATCCACGCGCTTCTGACCTTGGTACAGTTCGTACCGCACCTTTACCGCCATTACCCTAGCTTTTTTGTAAAGCAGGCGGTCAATTGACTCTAGCTGCTTAACCGTTTGTTGGTAGTAAATCACTCCTGCAAAAACTACCAGAATACTACCCATTGAAAGGGCAAACCAACGAGCCAAATTACGGCGACTACGATTAAACATAGTTGGAGTTAGGAATTAAGAGTTAGGAGTTAGGAGGCGCGGAGTTAGGAGGCGCGGAGTTAGTGAGTATTGGGAATAGGGAATTCGGAATTGATTTTTTTATCGATGCCCAATCCCCAATCCCCAATCCCCAATCCCCAATGCCCTATTCCCCCTACTCCCTACTCCCTATCAGCAATCACAATTTCTCCCTTTTTGTTAATATTTAAGGAATTTTTGGGAAAATCATTGTTAATTAAATAACGCACAAGTCCTACAGTCCGAAAATGGCCATCGATGTGGGGGATTCCCTGCCGATCCATATGTACAGGAATAATTCTACCTCCTACCAAATCTCCCTCTGGGTTAAGTTTAAGTTCTAAAATCATTGAATAACCAGTTTGAGCAGATGTGGATAAAGTCCGGTATCCCAAAAAGTTTCCCAATGAATAAGCAATAAGTTTCCCTTTATAAATTTCCATTGCTCTGGGAACGTGTGGGCCATGTCCGAGAACTAAATCTGCTCCCGCATCAATCATTGTCCGAGCAAATTTGATCGAATTGCCTCGGTTTTCTCCATAGAAAAACTCTGTTTGATTTTTAACTCGCAGTGCATTTGTCCCCTCTGCGCCTGCGTGCATTGATATAATCACAATTTCTGCTTGAGTTTTGGCTTCTGCTACAAGTGCTTTGGCTGCTTTTAAATCGTGAATTGAATTATAAAATTCATAGGGAGCAAACCCAATCATCGCAACCGGAGTATTCTTTACTTGTAGCAAGAGAATTTGATTTTTGTGACCTAATGTTTCGATGCCGACAGCTGACAAATTCTTGATAGTATCTGCAAATCCCACCGTACCAAAATCTAATGCATGGTTATTTGCTATATTAAATACATCAAAGCCAACGTCAGCAAATAACCTAGCGTAGGAAGGTGGAGAACGAAAAGCAAAAACTTGTCCGCGACTGATGTCTTTGGAACTGTAGGGATGCTTGGTTAAGCTACTTTCAAAGTTACCAAATAAAATATCCGCTTTTTGCAAATATGCTCTCACCGATTTTGGTAATAACTGATTGCGATCGCGTGGCAATTTATGATTAGGAAAATTCGTCCCAGGAATAATATCCCCAACTGCTTGAATGGTGATAGAATCTGTAAAACTGGGCTGTTCTATAACTGGTGGCGATGTCGCTTCTGGAAAAGAGTAAGGTGCTGGTAAAGTTTCACTCGGTGTATTTGTTGAGTTTGTTGCTTGCGAGTTACTATAGCGGAGAAATAATCCGATCGCAATTCCTACAGAAAAACAAAGACCTACGAAACTGAATGAGATTAATCTATCTCCCAGCCGTGGATTCAGCATATTCACACTCCTGACACCATGAGATTAGTCTATCCCACAAGTCAGTACTGCCGGTATATATCTTACCGTTCGTTTCACAATATTTGCTGATATGCTGTTAAAAATGTGTAACTAGAGGGTTAATATACTGCTAGTTCAGGCTGCAAAAATGCGATCGCTCGAGCGGGGATGGCGACAGGTGCAATGCACCTGTCGCGGCGGCTTCGCCGCCAGCGCAAAATCTTTACAGATTTTGCGCCCCCGCCGAGCGCGCTTTGCGATCGCGATTATGAGGCGCATCAAAATCAATCAGTGGCCCTTTTGGAACGATGCGAGTTGGGTTAACTTTCGGATGGCTTCGATAATAATGTCGCTTAATGTGGTCAAGGTTGCAAGTTTCTTTAACTCCCGGTTGTTGGTAGAGGTCTTTGAGATAATTCCACAAGTTGGGATAATCTACAATCCGGCGTAAGTTGCATTTGAAATGAACATAATAAACGGGATCGAAGCGAAATAGAGTGGTGAACATACACCAATCTGCTTCTGTAATTTTATCTCCGCAAAGATAGCGTTGTTTTCCTAAGACTTTTTCCCAATGGTCTAGAGCATCAAATAATTCTGTGACAGCTTCATCATACGCCGATTGCTTAGTAGCAAATCCCGCCCGATATACACCATTATTAATCGGTTGGTAAATTGCATCTATTGTTTCATCAATTAATTTTTGTAAATTATCTGGATAAAAATTTACATCTTGCTTAGCCAGATGATTGAACTCAGTATCAAGCATCCGCATGATTTCGCGGGATTCGTTATTGACAATTGTGTTTTTTTGTGAATCCCATAAAACCGGGACTGTAACTCGTCCACTGTAGTTAGGATCAGCTTTGAGATAAATTTGCCAGAGATAGTCTGCTTGATTGACTGTATCGGGAATACTTCCGGGTTCATTGGAGAATTCCCAGCTATTATCGTGAATTTCCGCAGCAACCACGGACATACTGATAACATCTTGGAGTCCTTTTAATTGGCGCATAATAGCGGTGCGACACGCCCAAGGACAAGCCCAAGAAATATACAAATGATAGCGTCCTGGTTCAGCTTTAAACCCACTCGAACCATCGGCTGTAATGTGGTTACGGAAAGTGGTTGAGGGACGAATAAACTTACCTTTTGAGTCTTCTTGTTCCCGTTCGGATATCCACTTTCCATCCTTGAGAATTCCCAAACCCATAGTTATTTACCGAAGAAGTGTGGATAGTAGGAGCGTTGTTCATGGTTAATGGTTCATGGTTAATGGTTCATAGCGTATTAACCATTAACCATTAACTATTAACCATTAACCATTAACTATTCTTGATTAAGAATTTTAGGCACTTTGAAAAATTCGCCTTCCTGTTCTGGCGCACTTTCAAGAATAGCTTCGCGATCGCCATAAGGTTGCAAAGCATCGGGACGTGTCACATTGCTGACATCAATAGCCCGTGTTGTGGGTGGTACATCACTCACATCCAGTTCACTCAACTGTTGGAAATAATCAAGAATACTTCCCAGTTGGGTAGTGAACTGTTCTTCTTCTTCCGGTGTCAATTCTAAACGAGCAAGATGGGCTACTTTATGAACTTGTTCACGGTCAATCATACTTTTTGAGTTATGAGTTATGAGTGAGGAGTTATGAGTTAAAAGTATAGAGTCTTAACTCCTAACTCCTAACTCCTAACTCCTAACTTTTAAAAGAATACGTCAATTTGGATTCGTCCGGTGGTTTTGAGCCAGTTTTGGGCTTCAATGTAGTTATTGGGAGCCATGCGAATGGCTCTGATCCAATAGTCCGCAGCTTGATCAAATAGTGCTTCGCCGCCGTCGTTGTCACCTGCTTCCTTCGCTTTTTCCCCCATGTAGTGATAAATAACGGCGATATTGTTCAAGGCTTGGGGCAAGCGAGGATTGTACTCTATTGCTTGGTGATATAACTCTAAAGCCTTTTCGTGTTCGCCGTTGCTGGCATGAATTAGCCCCATATTGTAAAGAATAAAACTACGATCCTGCAAGTCCTCTTCTAGTTCTAAGGCTGCTTTGTAGTTATCTAAGGCTTCGGCGTATTCGCCTTCTGACTGCGCTGACATCCCATCTCGGTAATAAGCAAAAGCTTCTTTCGCTCTTTTATTCGCTGGCAGGATTTTCAGGATTATATCCGCCATGACTGTAAAAGATTTATCAATAAAGTTATCGTTTCTCTGAGTTCTTGGCATAAGCGCCTCTTATGATGTTCAGCTAATGGCTTTTGGTGCGGTTGGATTTGTGGATTTTATATATGGCTCAATAGTTAATTTAACTGATTTGCAGGGGAATTCTCACGCAGTGGTGCAATACACTCAGGGCTATTATGCTTGGGACTGTTCACTATAGTGCTAACAGGGTAGCTACTCATCGCTTCACAGGGGTAGGGGTGCAATAGCGGTTGTAGTAATTCCGGTGTTTGCACTTCGGGATCTAGCCACACATCATAATCTTCCTGTGGGAGAATTACTGGCATCCGGTCATGAAGTGGTTGCAGTAATTCGTTAGCTTGGGTTGTCAAAATTGTACAAGATTTTATCTCCTCTCCTTCTGGGGATTTCCATTCCTCCCACAATCCAGCAAAGCCAAAAGGTTGGCGATCGCGAAGATGAAAATAATAGGGCTGTTTTTTGCCTTCTTGCTGCTTCCATTCGTAAAAGCCATCCGCCACTACTAAACAGCGTCGGCGCTTGAAAGCTGAGCGAAAAGCAGGTTTTTCAGCTACGGTTTCACTTCGAGCGTTAATCAGCCTCGCTCCCATTCCCGGATCTTTTGCCCATGAGGGTATCAAACCCCAACGTAAACGCTGTAATTCACGTTTGTGGTTGTGGGAGTCATACAAAACAGTCAACACCATTTGCGTAGGTGCAATGTTATATTGCGGCTCTAAGTTTGCAATTTTTTCTACATGGAATACCTGGGCTAAAACTTCTTGATTTACGCTTAAAGTAAATCTGCCACACATTTTTTTATCCTCGATTGCTGCATAGAATTAAACGTCTCAATGATAAAAATAATACTTGCATAAATTTACTTTTTCAGAGAATTTATTATTTCCGTCAAAAGCCACATTTGAAAAAATTTACCTTGATTTATTCGTTTTTTTGAAAAATCTATTATATTTTACTGCATTATTATTAATCAGAACCTTCATCTCAATATTTATTGGCATGGAAACGCTGCGTTTGTACGATTTTTTACCTTCAGGCAATGGTTACAAGATACGCCTTTTGTTGTCACAAATTGGTATGCCATTTGAGAGGGTAGAGGTGAATATATTAAAAGGCGAGACTCGAACACCAGAATTTTTAAGTAAAAATCCGGTTGGAAAAATTCCAGTATTAGAAATTGAATCAGGGAAATTCTTGGCAGAATCAAATGCTATATTAATTTATCTGAGTGAAGGAACAGAATTTTTACCTTACGATCGCGTTTTACGAGCGCAAGTACTGCAATGGTTATTCTTTGAACAAGACAGCCTCAAACCTTTCATTGCGCCATCGAGATTTTGGATTTCTATAATCGGTAAAGCTGATGAGTATAAGGAAGCTATTGAACAAAAACGCGAACCTGGTTATGCAGCGCTACGGATAATGGAGAACCATCTTAAAACTCGTAACTATTTTGTAGCTGAGCGTTATAGTATTGCTGATATCGCCTTATTTGCTTATACTCATGTAGCTGATGAAGGTGGGTTTGATATGACACAATTTCCTGCTATTCAAGCTTGGATTGAAAGAGTAAAATCACAGTCAAGATATATCAGTATTACTGAAGACATAAAACATTAGTTTTTGCATATATATGCATTAATAAACTCGTTTTCATTGCCAATAATTGAAAACGAGTTTATGTTTATTAGGGTGTATTAATAGAGCCATTAAATCAAGTAATCAACAACTACAGTCGTGGCTATAAAAAAAGTCCACCAGGCAAGAAATAATTAATTTCAAAGCTGTTGGTTGGCAGGCTTTGTCTGTGAAGAAGAGACTTCAGTTTGAGGGCTAAAATTACTGTTGCCAAATATAGCAGGTCTAAGAGGATGTCTGAAAAGTTTTTAATTAATCATATTTATTACCCAAAATCG
>JBHYDF010000255.1:0-10921 GCA_051861145.1 Nostocaceae cyanobacterium | reverse complement strand
GTTAATGGTTAATGGTTAATGGTTAATGGTTAATGGTTAATGGTTAATGGTTAAGGTAAGATTGGCAATGAACAAGAGCGCAATTAGCTATTAGCAATTAACTATGAACCATGAACCATTAACAATCTGTTTTTTAATTATGCGATGTCTCAAGCAGCACTGCCGGGTCATCGTCTATTGACAGCAGGAATTTAATCAAATCTGTTTGGTCTTGACTGCTGTAACCCGCTTTTTCATCAACCCAATATTCATGTCCGCTACCGTCAACATTTGACCGTTGCAAATCGGAATTAGCTTGGTTAGCTGCGACTACAGCCGTGCGCAAATTTCGGTCAAGCAGTACTCGCAAACTAGCTTCTGAGTCGGGTGCAATACCACGCATCAGAGTTCCAGCCATTCCCAACTCATCCGATTTTGCAATACTAAAGCGTCCGCTTTCATCTTGTTGGATAGATTCAGCACTAGCAGCCACACCACCATCATGAAGATAAGGTGCGCTTAGATATAGTCCGATCAAATTCTGTACCTTGTAACCGCCATCGGGATCACTGAGGGCATAGGCAAGCTCAATATCTTCCTGTGGGGTGATGTCAGTTGGTACTGGTAATACGGACGGGTTAGGAGGTAAGGGTACAGGCACATTAGGAGGATAAGTATCTGGTGGTGCAAATTCCTCAGCAAATTTACGTGAAGCTGGTGCCCGTCTTGGTTGAGTTGCAACTTCTTTGACCGGAATTACTTTGTGATTAGTAAAGTAACGCCCACTGTGACACTCAGCACAATTCGCCTTTTGGAAAATAGCAGCGCCTCGTTTTAAGGTATCGATATCAGCAGCTTCATGGGGAGGTGGCGCTAAAGTGTTTTGAAACGCAGACATTCCATTCAGTTGTGCCGCAACGGGTAAACCGGGAGTATTTGCCATTAACCCGTTTTGCATAAACAAAGTACCCTTCGGGTATTCTGGCATCTTAATTACACTGTTGATTCCGGGTTCTCCTGGAGTGGGGTCTACCTGATCAAAAAATTCTGATGGTTTTGCACCCTCTGGTAATCGAAATTCTCGACTAGATGCATTTTGCAGCATTGTCCCCAAGTAGACTTCTTTATCGATTCCTAACACCGATTCACTTGCATCTGCTGTGGTTGTTGGGTCTGCATTTAACCCAAATACAGCATTATTCAATGTAGTCAGTCCGTGGAACCAACCGATGGAAGCAACACCACTCCAAGCATAGGGAAAAGTTTCGTGGGTGTAGGAAGAAGGAATCTGCGCAGAGTTATTCTTCAAGTCGCCATTAGAAACAAAATTGCCAGGTGGCCATGAAAGTATCGCAGCATCAACTTCATCTTCCATGATTTTTTGGTCAGGGAGTTTTACTGTTTCCCCTTTGTTGTTGATGAAAGTATGCTCACCCGGTGGAATTTTGGTTGGATTGACATCTGTCTGACGGAAGAGTGCAGCAGAATTACTCGCCATGGCAATTAACGGGCCCAAATTGATGTCTGTATTGATTGCACCTTCTAAAATACGTCCGGTTTCTTCACTCACTGTTGCATGACACAAAGCACAGCTAATTCCAACTTGCACTTTACCTTTGTCAAGATGGGTGATTAACCCCAAAGGAAACAGAGAACCTCCAGGTACATCTAGACCAGTATTCAAAACTGTACCAGCTTTGAAAGTGCGTTTACCAACGGTAACGTCTTGGTCTATAGGCACTTGCAGATTAGTAGTTGCCTTTCCTTTCAAACTCAAAACAGCTTTGCCAATACTACGTAAATTGATAGGGCCATCCAGAATACCCACAACATCTGTAAATAAAGACTCATTACCAAAAGTTTCTTGGTAAAAAGCATCACGACCAAGGTCTATCAATTCTTCGGTAATTTTAACCGCACCATTATCAGGAGAAAGTGCTTTCTGTCCGGCTTCAGTTTGCAAAAGTTTATCCGCTTCTGGCTTAGAAACGGCATAACCTAACACATCATAGGAACCAATTCCTTGCGGTGGGGATTGTGTCAAAGGTGTGTAAGTGGTGTTAATATTCGGTGGTCTTCCCGGTAAGGTAAGTTCTAACTGAAAACCTAAAAAAGCAACGAAAACTAACAAAGAGATGAGGATGATCATCGTACGTAATCGCATGGTTTCCTCACTGTTATTTGTTTGTGCTAGAGCAGTAAAACTTTTGTATTAGATTGATATTGCTCCAGAAATCTAAATTTAAAATCTATTGCTAATCCTCTACCTAAAGAAATAATTCTTTAAATCTCACGCCAAGACGAGCCAGCGCCGTGGGCGGGTCTCCCGACTTGAGGCGACTGGCGTGCCAAGACGCCAAGACGCCCAGATTTTCTTTGCGCCTTTGCGGCTTTGCGTGAGCTTTTCATACCTAAAATCAACAACCTTCTTTGTTATATAAATTAAATGTGACTAAAAAGTGATTTCATCTCTTGAGGAATAAATTTATTCCTAATCACGTATCCGCTTGTGCAATTGTTCTGCTTTTTCTAGCAGTTGTTCACCTTGAGTTTCAGCGATACTTTTAACATAGTTAAGTTTTATATCCTCCAAAATATCTATCAAAAGAGATTGTATTTCCTGAATGTTATGTTTTTTCTGCAATGCTGCTTCCAATGCATCTCTTAAATTTTTGCGTAAACGGGTAGTAATTTCTGCTCCCACAGGGTCTTTTAAGCCATAAGTCAGGTTTTTATAGGTAATTTGAAATAAAGATTTTGCCAGTTTTTTTGAAAGTTGTAGACGACGCAAACCTGGAAGATGCTGCAAACGCCGATAGCCAGGAAGTTGGTTGAGAGTACTGATAATGCTGTATTGTACTAGGTCTTCGATGTCAGGCTGGACTTGAGGAAGCACATCATGAATACCGATGTCGAACAGACGGGTAGCTATAGCAGTTACCTCATTTTTTTCATTGACTTGCACGTATTGTTGGGGTGGTTTTGGATGAAACAACCATTGGATAAAATCTCCCCGTTGTACCGAAGCTTGCATCTGCTCAATAATTAGAATGCCTATCATCTCGGTCATTTCTACCGCAAAGCTGATGACTAAATCTCGTTGAATTTCTACCCGTACAGGTTCAATATTCAACAGACCGACATTATAAAGACGAGCTGATACAGGAATAATTCTTAACCATCGCCAAAAAGGTAACAGTAATAACAGGTCGTACCAACGTCGCAAAATCACTTCTAGCCAAGTTAATTCAGGATGACGACGACGGATAGTCAGGATACGTGCGAGAAAATCCCAAGTAAAAATTAGCACGAATGGCAAGTCAAGCAGCCAAAAATAGTTAATTTGTGTGCCAATTTTGCTGACACCTCGATAGTAGTTAGATTGAATCAACGGGCGAATTTGAGCATTCCAAAACGCTATTTCCTGTCGCCAATCTCTTTGAGTAAGATAAGGCTGACTCCAAAATCTAGTAAAGGCATCACGGGCAAATGTTTCACCTGTCCGTACTCGTATTTCTTGTTTAATAGTTTCTAAGGTGCTGCTTTTGTTCGCTCCAGCAAAGGGATTGTCTTCGATGAGTTTTTGACTCAACAAACGTAGCTGTGCAAGTGATGCTTCAGCTTGAGATGACTGCAATCCTGTTACCAGAACCTGTGCTTCTAAAGCGTCCACTTGCTTAAGATAATTCTCAGTTTCTGGGTGAGGTTTTATACCCTTAATTGGGTCATATAATTGGGTGAGGCTGGGGATGTTTTGCAGGTAAAAATCTCGCCCCCACAGGTAGGTAAAGTCAAAAAATACCAGTCCCAGATTAATTAGGGCAAGGATGGCGATTAGGCGTTCTTGCCAAGGATGGCGGCGGTCAAAGTAGGGTCTAAACTTTGCCATTATAGTCTATGTTCACTTTTATAGGGGGAAAGGGGAAAGGGGAAAGGGGGAATGGCACGCTTGTTAAGACACAGCCTTTGCCCTGACTGGTTAAGCGCCTGGAGGCTGGGAACCAATCCACGCCCTGGCTCCGCCGACCGAGGCTTGACGAGAGGCAAAGCCTCTCGAAATACATTCCCAGCCTGGAGGCGCTTAACGAGGCAACACAAGACTTTGGGCTAAACTCCGCGTGCCATTCGGGAAAGGGGAAAGGAATTAAATTTTCCTTTACTCTTTACCCTTTACCCTTTATCCTTTTGAAGGGCTTTGACAGATTAGGTGGTAGGGTTGCTTCATCTAATAGTGGCTTTAACCCTTGAGCAATACGCTTTGCCATAATCTCATGTCCTTGCTGGTTGGGATGAATTTCATCGTATAAATAGCGAGGATCATTCAAGCCTGTTAAAACTTCAGGAATTAGATAAGCTTTGGTATCGTTCGCCACCCGTTCATACATTTTTTCGTAATCTCCATTAAATGGCTCGACGTTCATTCCTAACAAAACTACAATTGCTCCTTCTTTTTGCAAAAGAGTGACAATTTGCCGGAGGTTTTGTTCTGTCTGTGCTAGTGGCACTTCTTGCAAAAAATCATTACCACCCAGTCCGACGATAACTAACCAAGGGTTTTGGGAAATCACATCTTGCTGTAAACGATTCAAAGCTGTCGCGGTTGTATCGCCACCTCTACCCTGGTTAACAATTGGCAAACCCAGGATACGATTAACAACATTCGGGTAAGCAGCCTCAGTTCCGACTCCTGCACCCGCAGTGATGCTATCTCCAAAGGCGATAATTTGCGAACCTGTACCCCGACGTAAGTTATTGACATCTTGCTCAACCCCAACATTTCCAACATTAATGTTAATGTTGCGCTGACAGCTTGTTAAAGCCAGCAAACTGCCACAGCATAAACCCATAAACCAGGCTTGAAACTTGATTTTCATCAATGACGCTCGCTCATGCCAAAAATCGCCGAAATATCGGTTTCATTAAATAGCCTTATGCCTCTATATTTAACCTCAACAAGAGCGATCGCCGTATGCTCCTAATGGGGTAATGCGAGATAACGAGCAAAACCGATATATCACTTTCCAGTCACATTTGCGATCGAACCTGAGAATAAAAACGATCGCGCTGTGGAGTTTTGATGATGAAACAGCATCGACTGAAACAGAAACTGTGGCTTGGGGTAATCTGCCTTGTGCTTTGGTTTAGTTTACTGGTCGTTGAAAGTTCTGCCAGAGAGCCAGCTTTTACTCCAAGAACTAAAACATTAGAAGCCATTGATCGATTTGTGCAATCGGAAATGCAAACATTGCACATTCCAGGATTGGCATTAGGCATTGTGGAAGGCGATCGCTCGGTGTATCTACGTGGCTATGGGATTGCTGATCCCAGTCAACGGCAAGTGACCCCTCAAACTCCCTTTTTTATCAATTCGCTGACGAAGGCTGTTACCGCGATCGCAGTCATGCAACTGGTGGAAGCAGACAAACTGAATCTAGATACCTCGGTTCAGCAGTATTTACCTTGGTTCCGCACCGATGCCCCGCAAGCATCCGCCCAAATTACGATCCGGGATCTGCTTTATCATACCAGTGGCTTTTCGATGGCGAGGGGATTGGACACCTTTTTTGATGGCGATGTTAGCGATCGCGCCCTAGGCAAAGACCGCATCGACGGGCTTGTTGATCAAGATTGCACATTGCAGGTTCTTCATGATGGATTTTCTCTATGATGGTGTGTCCATTGAGAGTGTAGGTAGGCTTAAGCCTACAAAACCTGAATATGTAGGCTTAAGCCTACCTACGTGTATTTCAAAAATCAAATAGGAATTTTATACTTTAGCATAGTTGATTTTTAAGTAGAAAATGTTAAATAAAAGGTGGCACAATTGCTAAGAGAATAGAGTTAATAAATGTTAAAGCAAGAGAACCTAGAGTAGCGCTCCAAAAGCCATGACGCAAGCGAAAACCATTTACTAACCGAGCAGCTAAACTAAAGATAATTGAATTTAAAACAAAGAAAAATAATCCGAGCGTCAGGATAATGAATGGCAATGTAAAAATAGTCAAAATGGGAAGCAAAATAGCATTTAAAATTCCAAATACAGCCGCTGCGATCGCCGCTTTTTTAAAACTATCTATTTCAATCCCCAAAGCTGGAATTCTGGAAATAATCAAAAAGCTGATGGTAGTAACTAACCAAGTAATTATGATGCCAATCATGAATTTTACCTCTCTATATTTTTTGGATGAATCAAATATTTATAAATGCTGAAGCTTTAACCTGTAACATTGGGGCTAGACCGATATACATTATTCAAATCATCTCGACCTGCGAAACAACCTTTTTCTAGCCCCTCCCCTTCTACGCTTTAATAACTCCTTTGGTGCATGATACTGACTCAGACGTATAACAAAATCCATCTCATCATTAACGGCTCTAAGTGCAATGCGTGACTCAGCAATTAAAAGCACACTAGCGTAGAATAGCAATCCTGCCCCAATCATCCCCAATAAAATAGGTATCCATGTGTACCTGTAAACTTGCTGCTGACCTAAGATTGCAATGATGCCTAGGACAATACTGGTAGCCACAAAGACACTGAGCGTTAAATAAAGGCAAGCCATTACTTGTTGTAGTAGCCGTGCGCGTCTCGTTGCTCTACTAATCTGCTTGAAAACTGCGTTGCGTTCTTCCTTTAGATGTGCTTCATCTGCCTGACTATGCATTAGTTTCTCGAATTGATCCGATATTTTCCTTGTCCTTTCAATTACACGACCCAGCCTTTGGGATGTCGCGAGGATTAATGAGCTACAAGCTGCAATCAGCACCGCTGGTGTAATCATTGCAGAAAGAATCCCTAAGACCGTGGAAAGGTCATTCATGATGCAGGAAATGCCATAGTACTAAGGATGGAGTTTTCTGCCTGACTGGAATCGAGGCGACTGAACTGGGCAACAATGGGTACATCTGATTCGATGACGCTGGCGTAGTCCGTATCTAGGATTATCGCTTCCGGGTCGATTAAATCATTGAAGCGTATATGTCTGACACGTCGCGCTTGCACCTTTAGGCGGTATGGCCCCACGGGTTCTCTATCGGCATAGAAGATTGTGATCTCAATGTTTGCCTCTTGATCTGAGGTGTTGAGCAGGCATAGTTCGTCTCGGCTGGTTAATTCCGGCTCATGTCCAGTGCTGTGCAGGGGAATATGTCCCCCAGGAATTGCCCATGTAGTCTGACCTAATGTCTTCATAGTCACCTCTGTATTTACTCGCCTACTAAAAGCTCACGTAAGTATGGAGTAAGGAAGATACCATGAGGATCCATACGCTGACGGATTTCTTGGAAACGATTCCACATTGGATAGAGCGATCGCAAATCTTTTGCTTTGAGTGTATGCTTCTTTCCCCAGTGCGGTCGTCCATCGTCAGCTTGAAAAATAGGTTCAATGTCCGTGAAATACTCCCAATGGGGAAGGGTGGCATTTTGATGGAGAGTGATAGCAACAATATCGCGTTCATAAGCATTGCTGAGGTAGGCATCGTCTCTTGCTATCGGTCGATAAAGAATCCGCCAGCCAACCATCTGGCGATGCTTTTCCTTGACTCGTTTACGCACCTCTTGGAAGCACTCAGGAGCTACTTCAACTGGCAGTGAATATTCCAACTCATCGTACCGAAGTTCCTGTGGAGTTGCGAGAACCTCACCACTCCAACCACTCCACTCTTTGTGAAGCCTAGCAAAAGAGAGGTCAGTTGAACCTTGTCCTGGTGGATTCCATATCCTAATTCTTGCCTCGTCGCTACGGGGATACCAGTAGAAGGCGAAATTACGGTTTTCCTCCATAAGCCAATCGAGGTTGGCAAGACAATCATCTATGTGTGTACACCATTCTTGTCTGTGAAGCTTATAAGCTGGTAACAGGCGTAGCTTAACTGCGGTAAAAATACCGAGCGTGCCCATTGACACCCGCGCTGCTCGTAGTAATTCCGGGTTTTGTTCCAGCGAACATTCGACTATTTCCCCTGTACCAGTGACCATCCGCAGCCCAATAACCTGACCCGATAGATTTGTCAGATGCTTCCCTGCGCCGTGAGTACCCGTTCCAATTGCACCAGCGATCGCCTGATAATCCACATCGCCAATGTTTTCCATTGCCAGACCTACCTTGAGCAAGGCTTGGCTAATGTCGTGTAATTTCATACCAGCTTTCACCGTGGCTGTACCAGCTGTGGCGTCGTATGACTCAATGTCGGCGAACTTTTCCAGTGAGACAAGGATATCGTCCGTCTTGAAGACCTGGGAGCAGGAGTGACTGGAACCAACCACGCGCACATTACGTTTAGAGGCTATCGCTTGGCGCACAAGGTCTACAAGCATCTCCTCATTTTCCGGTGTTTCGATGCTTTTTGGTGTAAATCGGATGCTTCCAGACCAGTTTATCCATTCTTGTTGCATATCTCGACCTCGTGACTGTCGCTTGGCTTCAAACTTTTACAGATTCTTCTACATTCCAAGGTTTCCAAGTTTGCTGCTTAACTTCAACATTACCTTCTTGAACCGAAGCATCCCATTTTGTACTTTCTCCATCCCGCCAGAACCGCAGATCAACCACCGCCTTACCAACTTCCACACGTCGCAGCGTCAATTCTGGCAACCATTCAGGTAAATAAGGATCTACGTGCAGGCGATTATTTGGGGCATCCGCTTGCAAACCGAGCATTGCTTGTAAAATCTGAAACACACATGCTGCTGCCCATGCTTGAGGTACGTTTGCCTCTATGTAAGGTACGGGAAAACTTCCAGGCTGTTTTTCAACTCCCGCGTAAAGCTCCGGCAAACGATAGTTGCTAAAAATGCTACCAGCCTCGAAGATTCCTAAAGCCACATCAGCTACTTCTTTAGAATAACCGTAGCGTTTCAATCCCAAGGCAATGATACTGTTATCGTGGGGCCAGACGGAGCCAAGATGGTAAGAAAACGGATTGTATGCGGAATGTTGTGTAGATAAAGTACGAATACCCCAGCCAGTCCACATATCTGGCGCAAACAAGCGCTTAACCACACTTTCAGCACGTTTTGGGCTAATCATACCGCTCCACAGACAGTGACCGGGATTAGAAGTTACTGTTTTGACTGGTTTTTTATCGGGGTCAAGGGTAAAAGCATAAAAACCAATGTCATCACACCAAAAGCGTTCTTCAAATAACTTACGCAGTTTTGCTGCTTTAGTGCGTAACTCACCAGAGAATTCTCTTTCCCCCAATACATCAAATACTTCTGCCATCCGCATCCAGGCATCAAATACATAACCTTGCAACTCACACAAAGCCTTGGGTGCTTTCACTTGACTACCATCTGGGTAGACAATTGCATTACCGGAATCTTTCCAACCTTGGTTTTCTATTCCATAACCTGAATTGCTGCGAAGTTGATACTCTTGAAATCCATCGCCATCAAAATCGCCATATTTATCAATCCACTCTAAGCAGCGCAAAGCAACATCTCGCTGTTCGTGCAGTAGCGAGGTATCTCCTAGCCATTTCCAAGCTTCGTGTAACAGAATTAAATACAATGGTGTGGCATCAGCAGTTCCATAGTAAGGCGTGTGGGGAATTTGCCCTAAACGTGCCAGTTCTCCAGTACGAATCTCATGTAAAATCTTTCCTGGTTGAGCATCGCGCCAGTCATCCAAATCAGTCGCTTGCAATTGACCCAGTTTTTTCAAGGTACCGAGTGCAAAGCCTGCATGAGTCATCATATTTTGCAAGCTAACTATTATACTGTCCCGACCAAAAACAGTTACGAATTTAGGAACACCAGCCGCAGGTATCCACACATCGGGTGCAAGGTCATAATCATAAAGTCGCAATGCGCCGATATCTTCCACAGACTGGCGGTAGAGTAAATTCAACTGCTCGTTTGTGCTTTTAAGTTCGGTAACGCTATTAACCCACTGACAATGTAGGCGTTCAATTTCTGTATTAACAACGTTCTTATCGACGGCTTTTTTATAGGATAAATCTACTGTAGAACGCACGCGATTATTGTCAACTAAGATGTAATTACAACTAGCGTGCCAGCTTTCTCCTGGTTCTAATTTGACTTCAAAAGTGATGCGACCGTTGGCAGAATGAGGCGTGGATGTACAGTTACTAATTTGATAAATTAAGCAACGATAAAAATCACCGTTAGTATAGCTGGTGCTTAATTCTTTTTTCTCTTTATCCCATCTAGTTTCAATACGTCCTCGTCGGACAAATTGCCGCTTCTCCACTTCAAAAATATCGGCAAAATCTGAGCGCATGGCAATTTCTAAATTAAAGCTCACTGGCTCAATTCCATAATTAGTTAAATCCAGTTCTTCATGAATTCCTTCCTCAACTGTTCTACTAATAATCAGTGAAACAGAGCCTTCAGGAACCTTGCCATTTCTACTAGTAAATTCTGGGTTGGTCAGGTAAATTCGTGCAGCGTAATAGGTGGTTGTGGTGGAACCTAGACAAGTCCAATCGTAACCATCAATATAGCAGGCGTAGTAGCTTAAAAAACGAGTATCATCGGTAAAAATACCTTGATAGCCTTCATGGTGAATCTGTCCATTTAAGTCAGTCACCATAAAGGTGCCACCATGATTGATTGTTAGAATTGGTGAACCAACACTGATTCTCATAGTTTACTCCTGAAAATTTGTTTAAATAAACAATGAAATTGTTATTATGCCTCATCTGTGAAAAATAACTATGTAAGTTTGCTAACTGATATCTTGCAAAGCGTGATGTAGCAAATAAAAAAATAATAAATCTGCTTAATTTTACCTGGGGTTGTAAACCGATATGGCACGCTTGTGAATAAATTTATTTAGCCAAGAAATAAATTTATTTAGCCAAGAAATAAATTTCTTGCTGAAAGCTTAAACCCGTTAAAACGGGTTAAATCTCTTGTTTTAGTTAGCTTATAGCTAACTTGAGCTTTAAGCGCGAATTTTAATTCAGCGTTTAAC
>JBHYDF010000254.1:0-10960 GCA_051861145.1 Nostocaceae cyanobacterium | reverse complement strand
TTGTAGCAAGTGGCGTGGGAATGAGGGGGGTGGACACAGATAATTTATCTGTGTATATCTGTGTCCATCTGTGGTTCCATCTAAAAAAACATCAACTTATGCAAGAGACTAAATGAACAAAGTTCACAACGTTCGTAATGAAAATATCTCTTTCTCTAGCCCCTAGCCCCTAGGGCGTGTTTTCAAACTGTGAGATCCCCCCCCACCCCCCTTAAAAAAGGGGGGGAAATATTTTCAAAGTCCCCCAATTTAGCGGGGGATTTAGGGGGATCACAACCTCAACTAATAGCGTAAAGAGTAGTTTGAAAACACGCCCTAGCCCAAGCGCCCCTATTAATTAAAAAAATCCGCGATCGCTTCTGCAAATCCCGCAAAGGAACTGTAATTTTTCGCAACGATAGAGACATTTACATCTAATTTTTTTGCATTAGCTGCGGTGTATGGTCCAAAACAAGCAATGACAGACTGTTCATAATCTTCTTTTGAAGTGACCATTTGCAAAAAACCTGCTATTTCCGCAGCGCTGCTAAAGGCAATTACATCAATTTTACCTTCACGAATTAAACTTAACTCCACCTCATAAATATTTTTATTTATGCACCGCGTTATATAAGTAGGTACGCGAGTGACACTCATACCTAAATTTTGCAAACCAGTAATAAAGTTTGGTATTATATCGGGTTCTGGTACACCAACGACTTTTGGAACTGGTACTAAAATGTTTTTATTAGCAATATCGGAAATTTTAGCTAATTCCGTAATGATTCCTTGTGGACTGGGTTCTTTAGGTATTAAATCTACTTTCATACCAAAAGCAGCTAATCTTTCTGCATCCTTACCAATAGCAGATAAACGGCAGTTTTGCAGCACAGATGGAAATAGCCCTAAATCTTGGAATCGTTGAAAAAATGCTTCGATACCGTTTCTACTAGTGAAAGCGATCCAATTAAATCTATCGATTTTTTTTAGTGCAGCATCTAACTCAGCAAAGTTTTCCAAAAAACAAGTTTCTATAGTTGGCATTAAAATTGGTAAACCGCCTTTTTTGATAATTTGTTCAGATAATCTAGCGGCGTAGTTGCGAGGTGCGGTGATGATAATTCGCTTATCGTATAAAGGTAATTTAGATGATGGTGTCAGCAATTTGATTCATCTCCTTGATTTCCAAAACCCCACCCCTAACCCCTCCCCGCCTGCGGGGAGGGGAACCTTTGGCGTAAGCCAAAGGCGGGGTGGGGTTCTTCTAATCTAAACCTCTGGCTGTAAATCTACATTGTAGAGAATTTTACCTTCTAAATTGTGCAATGCAACTGTCATCACTTCAGTTTTTGGAAATTAACCACAGATGGACAATAAATAAAAGTTTTTCCTCTGTCTTCCCCCCTTGTAGGGGGGATAGAGGGGGGTGGACACAGATAACTGAACTTATCTGTGTCTATCTGTGTTCATCTGTGGTTATTATTACCGTACAACTGGATTTTTATAATCAATCTTGTATGGTACAGCTACATACGACGAATTTGACTAATTCACATTAGACATAATTGATTATTAAGCTTAAGAGGCGATCACCTTTTTCCATTTTCCAGTAGTAGAATTATTTCCCAATACAAAATCTACTAAAAATCCGATCCAATACCGATTCTGTTACCTCCTCGCCCGTAATTTCCCCTAGCGCATGAACAGCACCCCGTAAGTCAATCGTCCAGAAATCAAGCGGTAACTGCTGGGCAATTGTCGCTTGCACCTGTTCCAGTGATGTTTTTGCTTTTACTAGTGCTGCTGCTTGCCTTTGGTTAATCGCTAAATCCATATCAGCGGCTTGTATTTTTCCTGTTTGAACTGTCTCCAAAATCGCCATTTCTAAAGCATCAATTCCTTGATTTTGCGCCGCCGCTGTTTTCACAAATTGCTTAATTTCGCTAGGATAATCCACCATTTCCGCCGACGCTAGGTCAATTTTATTGATAACCAAAATTAACGGACGCTGTTTCACCTGTTCGTAAATTTCTTGGTCGTACGCTGTCCATCCTGCGGAAGCGTCGATGGTGAGCAAAACTAAATCAGCTGCAACCGCCGCACGGCGCGATCGCTCAACACCAATTTTCTCTACTTGGTCTTCTGTTTCCCGAATACCCGCAGTATCCAGCACTTGTACGGGAATTCCACCGACAACTAACTGTGATTCCACCACATCGCGAGTTGTACCGGGTAAGTCAGTCACAATAGCGCGATCGCTCCGACTCCACGCATTCAATAAACTCGATTTTCCTACGTTCGGACGCCCGACAATCGCTACTTTTAACCCCGTGCGCAGTAGTTCACCTTTATCGGCGGTTGCGATTAACTGAGTAATTCTCTTGGAAATTTTCTCTATTTCTGATATGATACTTTTATCATCCAGCGGAGGTAAATCTTCCTCAAAATCAATTCGCGCCTCAATTTCTGCTAAGATATCCAAACATTGAGCGCGTAACTCCCGAATCGGATGAGCTAATTTTCCCTGCAAACCAGCTAAAGCAGCCTGTGCAGCTTGGGGCGATCGCGCTCCCACTAAGTCAGCAATGCTTTCTGCTTGCGTTAGATCCAGTCTCCCATTTAAAAACGCCCGTAGGGTAAATTCTCCGGGTTGAGCTAATCTTGCACCCTTCTCTAAACATAATTGCAATACCTGCTGTACTGCCATAATTCCCCCGTGGCAGTGGAATTCTACAACATCTTCACGAGTGTAGGAACGGGGTGCTTTCATAATCAAAAGCAGTGCTTCATCTACCACTTGTTGCGTTTGGGGATGGCGGATGTAGCCGTAAAGGATGCGGTGACTTTCCCAAACTTGACGCCCAGGCGCGTGAAAAATACTTTCAGCAATGTGCATAGCTTCCGAACCAGATACGCGCACAATTCCAACGCTACCTTGTTGGGGGACAATAGCAGTTGCGATCGCGGCGATGGTTCCAGTAGTGACAAAGATTTCCGACATAGGATTTTGGAAAATGGTTCATAGTTAATGGTTAATGGTTCATGGTTCATAGTTCATAGTTCATAGTTCATGGTTCATAGTTCATAGTTCATGGCTATTAACCATTAACCATTAACCATTAACCATTAACCATTTTCCAAATGTAGCTTTTCACTGAAGGACTAAAATCTAAAGAGGCGATAATATTTATCTAAGTAAAGTATTTTTGCTTAGCAGCCGAAATTGCTGTATTAAGGAGGTTTGTATGGAGGACAGTAGCATCAATATCAATTGTAAAGAAGCCTGTGTCAATGGCTGCGTTTTGGGAGATAAATGTCCCAATATCGAGTATAGAGAAGCGGCGTCCCAGTTTATCGAAGAAACTTCCTTAGACAAAATGTTGGAAATGGCTGAAGAAGCAAGACTGAGAAAAATGATGGAACCGCCAAAGTGGGTTTTACCTGAAGACAGTTAGGAGTTAGGAGTTAGGAGTTAGGAGTTAAGAGTTAGGAGTTAGGAGTTAGGAGTTTTACAGACGCAACCGGTTGCGTCTGTACAGGAGGCGCGGAGTTAGGAGTTAAAAATTGTCTTTAAATCATAACTCCTAACTTTATATTTGGTGTTGAACGGGAGCATCCCAATTTTGACAAAATACTTATTAAAGAGTCTTCCCAGTTCTCTTATAGAGAACTTTAGCTTTCAGACAGGGACTTATAGTCCCTGGCTTATAGTCTGGTTGGCTATTCATGCAAAATAGGAATGCTCCCGTGTTGAACTGAAAGATTAAGCGCCTTCTCGCAGCTTGTCTAATACGCTTCTATCTTCTAACGTCGAAGTATCACCTGATACTTCTTGTCCAGCAGCAAGATTTCGCAACAACCGCCGCATAATTTTACCCGATCGCGTTTTTGGTAAAGCCTCGGTAAAGCGTATTTCTCCAGGACGTGCGATCGCACCAATTTCGTTGGCGACGTGTTTCTTGAGTTGCTGATTCAGTTCATCACTGGGATTTTGCCCACCTTCTAAAGTCACAAAAGCTACAATATCTTCTCCTTTCAAATCATCGGGCTTACCTACCACAGCCGCTTCAGCTACCGCCGGATGGGAAACTAAAGCTGATTCGATTTCCATTGTACCGAGCCTGTGACCGGCAACATTAATCACGTCGTCTACGCGACCCATCACCCAGAAGTAACCGTCTTCATCCCGTCTTGCGCCATCGCCAGCAAAGTAGACATACTTTCCATCTTTGGGGGGGATGTGTTCCCAGTAGGTGCGGCGGAAGCGTTGCGGATCATTATATATTGTTCGCATCATACCCGGCCAGGGATGACGAACTATTAAATAACCGCCTTCATTATCACCGACAGGATTTCCTTCTAAATCTACAACATCTGCGAGAATACCAGGGAAAGGACGAGTTGCAGAACCGGGTTTAGTGGGAATAGCGCCGGGAAGAGGTGTAATCATGATACCGCCGGTTTCGGTTTGCCACCAAGTATCGACAATCGGACAGCGATCGCCACCAATGACTCGGTAATACCACATCCAAGCTTCTGGGTTAATCGGTTCGCCGACAGTCCCCAACAATCGCAGAGAAGAAAGATTTCGCGCTTTGGGGTGGTGTTCGCCCATTTTGATAAAAGCACGAATGGCGGTAGGCGCAGTATAAAAAATCGTCACGCCGTACTTTTCAATTACATCCCAGAAACAACCAGGATTGGAAGCACGGGGCGCACCTTCATACATTATCGTGGTTGCACCGTTGGACAAGGGACCGTAAACAATGTAGCTGTGTCCCGTAATCCAACCTACATCCGCAGTACACCAGTATACATCTGTATCTTGGATATCAAAAATCCATTTAGTGGTGATGTGAGTATATAAGTTATAACCACCAGTTGTATGAACTACGCCTTTGGGTTTGCCAGTACTACCGGAAGTGTAGAGGATGAACAGCATATCTTCACTGTCCATTGGTTCGGCGGGACAATCTGCGGAAACACCCTTTTGTAAATCATGCCACCAGTGGTCGCGTCCGGGTTCCATGTTAATTTTTTGAGCAGTACGCTTGACAACTAGGACATTTTCTACAGTTGGTACAGCGTTATCATTTAAGGCTTTATCTACCTGTTCCTTGAGGGGGACGATCGCATCCTTGCGCCAACCACCATCAGCAGTGATTACTAGCTTAGCTTGGGCATCGATGAGGCGATCGCGTAAAGCTTCCGCACTGAAACCGCCAAAAACAACGCTGTGGGGTGCGCCAATTCTCGCACAGGCTAACATCGCGATCGCTGCTTCCGGTATCATCGGCATGTAGATTCCGATGCGATCGCCTTTTTGCACGCCTAACTGTTTTAGCACATTCGCAAATTGGCAAACCTCGCGATGGAGTTGGGCGTAAGTGAGAGTACGTGAGTCTCCTGGTTCCCCTTCCCAAATAATCGCGGCTTTATTTTTGCGCCAAGTACTGAGGTGTCTGTCAAGACAGTTGTAAGAAATATTAATCTTACCGTTAACGAACCACTTCGCAAACGGGGGTTGCCAGTCTAGAATATTGTCCCATTTTTGGAACCAGTGTAACTCTTGGTCTGCCAGTTCCGCCCAGAATTTTTCGGGATTGGCTTTGGCTTTTTCGTAGAGGTGTTGGTAGTCTTCCAGGCTTTTAATATGGGCGTTTTGGGAAAATTCTGTGGGTGGGGAGAATAAACGTTTTTCTTGGAGGATTGATTCTATCGTTGGTTGAGACATGATGATTGTAATAGTGTTGTTACTGCAAACTATTTTGTACGCAGATTTACCAAAATTGTTTTGAATATGGAAAATCTTAGTATTGGGGAGTGGGGAGTAGGGAGTAGGGAGTAGGAGAAGAATTACTCAAATCTTGCACCAATGTCAGTAAGCCTCAAATCCCGCTCCTTATATCTTGCACGCCTACGATTAAAATCGCGGCTACCCGAACAAAGCCTGCCTACGCAGTCTTCAAAACCCTTGATTTTACGTTAGTCCGCGCTGGCTTTTGAGTTTTAACCCATTTTAATGGGTTTAAGCTTTAAGCCCGAAATTTATTTCAGGGCTTTTTGCAATTGATGCAAGATATGAGCAGGCGGTTTATTGCGACAGGTGCAAGATATCAGTTTACTTGTATTCTTCCAGGAACCCGGCTTGCTCAATTAAATCTAACAACTTCCTCCACCTGCGTTAAATGGGAAGTATCTCCTTTTAGTTCTAATAACCATTCCGGGTGTTTACGTACAACCTTCACTAAGCTGCATAGGGTAGCCTTGACTTCCTTTATAGCAATATCACCGACAAATCCCATTGCTGCACCTAGTACAGATGCACCGTGCGCAACGAGTAGAATATTCTCTGGAGAGAATTCTATAGCCAAACATCTAGCAGTTTGCCCTGAACGCGCCCTAACTTGTTGGTGAGTTTCTGGATATTTAGCGGCGATGCGCGGGGTATAACTGGTATCAATTCTTGGAAATAATTCTTTTAAAGCAGGAGTGGAGAGTCTTTTTGGTTCTTCCGTCATCCAAGCAGGATTGAGCCATTCACTCAAGCCTGTTTCCAGATTAATCGGTAAATCGAGAACTTCTGCGACTGCGTTCGCTGTTTGTACGGTTCGCAAAAAGGGGGAAGCGAAAATATGGGCGATTTTTTCTTTTTTGAGACGGTGGGCTAACTGCTGCGCCTGTACAAAACCATCTTCAGACAAAGGTGGATCGTAGCGTCGTTCAGCCGTGAGAAACCAATCAGGGTTAACAAAATCTAGACGGTTAGCGTGTCTTGCGATCCAAATAATTTGACTCATGGAGATTCCCAAGCGAATACACGTTGCAAGCTGCAAAATAAATATAATCTCACGTTTGGGAAGCTCAGGAATTTAAAGAGTTCGTTCTAATGTGATTAACTTTTATTCATCTACAGTCTCAACCATCCAAATAACTGTCCTACAGTCAACTGAAAGTTGCTGACTAAATTGGGAACTGGTAATATCTCTTGTTCTTTTTGAAAAATTTGTGGTTGCTGTCCTAGGGGAAATACCAAAACTGTACGCTCATCTGGATCTATAAGCCAACCCATAATACTGCCATAACTAAGGCAGTGCAAGATATTAGCGGTTACTTTCATTTGGCTTTGTTCTGGCGATAAAATTTCAATTGTCCAGTCTGGTGCAGCTTCAAACACATTCGCTACATCTCCAGTTTCATCTATGGGAATTCTTTCCCAAGCAAAAACAGCTACATCTGGTACAATTGAACGCCCACCAAAGGTACACCGTAGTTCTGGAAAAGCAAGAGCAACTTTTTGAGATTTTGTTAAAGCATTAATGTTGCTAACTAGTTCTCCTTGTATGGTACTATGCTTTCCTTGAGGTATCGGTTTTTGAATAATTTGACCGTTGATATATTCACTAGCTGGCTTTGTTTCTGGCAGTTTGAGAAACTCTTCCAAAGTCAGGATTTTCGTTGGTAACTGTACCATATATATTTGCCTCTCAAATCCTCTTCTTAAACAGTAGCTTATTAAATACCAGCTTAAAGACCTTGTATAATCAAGTCATTCTTTCTTAGAGATTATTCTCAATCACCCCAAATAAGCCTTTTTCACTCTCTCATCAGTAATTAATTCCGACGCTGCACCGGTTAAAGTAATACAACCAGCTTCCAAAACATATCCCCTATCAGCAATTTGTAAAGCCAGATTTGCATTTTGTTCAACTAACAAAATTGTCACGCCCGTAGCTTGCAAATTTTCAATAATAGTAAAAATTTCCCTGACTATTGCTGGCGCTAAACCCAAACTCGGTTCATCTAATAACAAAAGTTTTGGTCTACTCATCAAAGCACGAGCGATCGCTAACATTTGTTGTTCACCACCGCTAAGAGTTCCTGCTAGTTGATTACGCCTTTGTGCCAAACGTGGAAATAACTCAAATTGACGCTGAATATCAGCTTTTATCTCTGCTTGATTAGAGCGAATATACGCACCCAAAAACAAATTATCATAAACAGTTTGCCGCGCTAAAACTCTTCTTCCCTCCGGACAATGTGCAATCCCAAGTTGTACAACATTGTGAGGTGGACGACGAGTAATATTGCGTCCACTGTAGATAATTTCCCCACTTTTAGGATTGACAATTTTCGATATAGCCCGGAGAGTAGTAGTTTTACCAGCACCATTAGCACCAATTAGAGTAACTACCTCACCATTATTCACAACTAAATTAATATTTTGCAGCGCTTGAATACCACCATAATTAACATATAAACTTTTTACTTCTAAAATAGGATATTTCTGTGTATTTATCTGACTATCTGTGTTCATCTGTGTCCATCTGTGGTTAATAATAAAGGGCTAGGGGCGCTTGGGCTAGGGGCTAGGGAAAAATCAGTGCTTCAATTTCCAATGCCCAATTCCCAATGCCCAATTCCCAATTCCCAATTCCCAATGCCCAATGCCCAATGCCCCAATTATTCATTCCCCAAATACGCCTCAATTACAGCCGGATCATTTTTAACCACAGCAGGTTCACCCAAAGCAATTAATTGACCAAAATCTAAAACAGCAATGCGATCGCACAACCCCATCACTAAAGGTACGTGATGTTCAATCAGAATTATCGTCAAATTAAAGCGATCGCGCAAATTACGAATAAACTCACTCAGTTGCTGCTTTTCACTGGGATTCATTCCCGCTGCGGGTTCATCGAGAAGTAAAATTTGCGGTTCTAAAGCTAAAGCGCGGGCAATTTCCAACCTGCGTTGGTCCCCATAAGCGAAGTTTCTCGCTTTTTCTTCGGCGCGTTTTTGCAAGCCAACTAGTTCCAATAATTCTAAAGCTTTCTGCTTATTGTTGCGTTCTTCCTTGGGTGCTGGTGGTACTCCCAAAACTCCCGTTAACATACTACTATTAGTATGCAAATGACGGGCAATTATGACATTTTCCAGTGCCGAAAGTTCTGCAAATAAACGAATATTTTGGAATGTGCGGGCGATACCTAAAGCTGCAATTTCGTGGGGACGCCGTTGGGAAATTTCTTTACCCTGATAAATTAATTGTCCGCTAGAAGGTAGAATTAAACCTGTAATTAAATTAAAAAGTGTTGTTTTACCTGCACCGTTAGGCCCTATCAATCCAAAAATTTCATGTTTATTGACTGTAAACGATACATTATTCACCGCCACTAAACCACCAAACCGCCGAGTCAGGGATTTTGCTTCTAATAAAATACTATTATTAGATTCCAGATTCCTAGAAGACATTTTTTAGCGTGCTATTAATTCACAATTCGCAGGCAATTCATCAACTAACCAATTTCCCATCTTAATTGTGGGAGATTCAACGTTTCCTACTTTGACTAAAACAATTTTTGTTGATTTAGGACACTTCCAACTTTGCGATTCGGGTGGTGTTGAGTATAGATATTCATAACTTTTAACTTCAAAAGCATATCTACCATCTGGCTGTCTTTTACCAGAATTTACTTCAAATGCTGCATCACTAGGGTTAGGTGTACCTGATAGATAAGTTTTTAAATCTTCTTCAGACATTTTGCGCTTGAGTTCGGGAGATATCAGTGTGAGTCCTTTTTCAACATTTCTTTCTTTCCAAGCAACTAAAAATAGATTAGCTCTGCTGAGAGAATTAACGTAGTCTGCATTAATAGAGGTGCTTGAAGCTTTTTTTGCAGGTTGAGCTTGACTTGTAGTACATAACAAAAGCACTACCATTACAGCTAGAAATAACTGTTGTAATTTTAATCTTTTTCTAATTTTTGTCACAAAATTCATCATTACCTCCGCAAATGAACTTTACAGCTTGTTGGTTTGCCTATCTCTAGGTTTTCGTCCTTTAAATATATCTGGAGTTACAAGACCTTGGGGGAAAAAGATTGTTCCTACAACTATCAGCAAGCCAAAAATAATTAATCGACCATCTCGTAAAAATTGTGCTAGCCAAGTGGGTAAACCTCCTGTATCAGCGATGCTTCTCAAAACTTCTGGTAGGGCTGTAAATGCCATACCTCCGACTACCGCCCCTAAAAAAGTTCTGGAACCACCAATTAAGACAAAAGTTAGGTAAATAATACTAGCATCAAATGTACCTTGACGGGCATTCCAAGTATTAAGAAAATGGGCACTTATTGCACCAACTACACCTGCTAAAATTGCCCCTAGTGTAAAAGCTAAAACTTTGTAGTAAGTAGGATTAATTCCCATTGCGCTTGCTGCTAATTCATCCTCGCGGATAGCGGTGAAAGCCCTACCGACTCGAATGCGTTCCAAGCGATAAATTAATACCATACTAATTATCAGTAATGGTAAAGCAATCCACAAATATTCGATTGGTGTTTGGAAGGGTTGAGGAATGGCAAAAATCCCGACAGCGCCGCCTGTGATATCTAAATTGAGGGAGATAACCCGGAGAACTTCTACAAAAGCAATAGTGGCGATCGCTAAATAAATTCCCCGCAACCGCAAAGCTGGAATTCCTATCGCTACACCCAACAAACCAGAAACTACACCAGCAATTAACATTTCTAATAACAATAGCGGAATCGGAAATAAATTACTGGTAGTAGTAAAAACTTGTGTGGATAAAATTGCTGCTATGTATCCACCCAATGCATAAAATCCTGGGCTAGCCAAAGACAACTGTCCAGCCATCAGCGGTAAATACAGGGACATTCCCAGCATCGCCCCAAGTACCATAGAGATGATTAAAGAACCGTAAGTAGCAAAAAATTCAGCCATGTTTTTAAGTTAGGAGTTAGGAGTTAGGAGTGAGGAGTTAGGAATGATGAGTGAGGAGTGAGGAGTGAGGAGTTAGGAATGAGGAGTTAAGAGTGAGGAGTGAGGAGTTAGGAATGAGGAGTGAGGAGTGAAGAGTGAGGGGTTAGTAGTTGTTTGTCTATGGTGTATAGCTATTAACCATTAACTCCTAACTCCTAACTCCTAACTCCTAACTCCTAACTCCTAACTCCTAACT
>JBHYDF010000253.1:0-11082 GCA_051861145.1 Nostocaceae cyanobacterium | reverse complement strand
GCTACAACCCTTGATATACACTGCATACGCTTTTTGTCAATTGGGGAAGTTCAGATTAAATCTCACGCCAAGACGCAAAGACGCAAAGTTGTTCTTGGCGGCTTTGCGTCTTGGCGTGAGATTATCTAAACTCCCTACGAAGCCACCTGAGCAGCCGTCCGCGTCCGTCGCCTTCTCCCATCAGCAACTTTCACAGGTGGTTCATCCGGTATTTGCATCAACAATGTCACAGTTGGTTGACATTGCAACTCCCGACGGATAGAACGTGCCATTTCCCTCTCTAACACTTCTTGCAACCCACCCCAATCTACCTCGGGTTGCTCACTATCCAAGCCTCTTGCAAATTCCGACCAACGCACACTGAGAATTTCTTCTATGCGCTGTTGTACCCACTTTTGCAGGAGCGATCGCTCCATACTCGTCACCACACCCCGCAGATGAATTTCTGGTTTTGCCATCAGCTTACCACTCCAATCAATAGCGGTAGCAATAGTAACAAGACCTTCTTCTGCCATCTTTTGCCGTTCTTGCAGCACCTTAGCGCTGACCATCCCAGAACTAGAAGTATCTACCAATTCTAGACCTGATGGTACTTTACCGGCGATACGAATTGATTCTTCTGTCAATTCTACAACATCGCCATTCTGTATAATTACCATGTTTTCAGCGGGAATACCCATACTTTGGGCTGTTTGGGAGTGCTTCACTAGCATCCGATGTTCACCGTGAACAGGTAAGAAAAACTTGGGACGAGTTAATGCCAACATCAACTTTTGGTCTTCCTGACAGCCGTGACCAGAGACGTGAATACCTTTATCCCGACCATAGATGACATTTGCCCCTTGCATCATCAATTTATCGATGATGTTGACCACAGCGATGGTATTTCCAGGAATGGGGTTAGCTGAGAAGACAACCGTATCTCCTTCCCGAATTCTGATGTGTGGGTGTTCTTTTTTGGCAATCCGTGTCATTGCCGACATTGGTTCACCCTGAGAACCTGTAGTCAAAATTAGTACGCTTTCATCAGGCAAATTGCGGACAGCGTTCAATGGCTGAAGCAAATCGTCATTACACTTGATATAACCGAGATTACGGGCATGGGCAATCAAATTCAACATGGAACGCCCAACAACGGTAACGACGCGATTATACTTTTGCGCTAATTGCAAAACTAGATTGATGCGATGCACGCTAGAAGCAAATGTGGTTACGAACAGTCGTCCAGAAGCTTGAGCGAAAATCCGATCCAAATTGGGATAAACTGAACGCTCAGAAGGGGTGAATCCGGGTACTTCTGAGTTAGTCGAATCACTCATTAAGCAAAGGACACCTTTTTCACCGTGTTCGGCTAACCTTTGCAAGTCAAAACGTTCGCCATCGACAGGGGTATGGTCTATTTTAAAATCACCTGTGTGGATCAGCACGCCTAGTGGTGTGTGGATAGCGACGGTAAAGCTGTCAGCGATGGAGTGAGTATTGCGAATGTATTCTACAAAAAAGTGTTTGCCAATTCGCACGACATCGCGAGGAAGGACGGTTCTTAATTCGGTGCGATCGCGCACTCCTGCTTCTTCCAATTTACCCTCTAGCATTGCCATTGCTAGCCTAGGGCCATACATCACGGGAATTTCAAATTGCTTGAGGTGAAAAGCAATTCCGCCGATATGGTCTTCATGACCGTGGGTGACAATCATACCCTTTATCTTATGGCGATTTTCCCGCACATAGGTCATATCAGGAAGAACAATATTTACCCCATGCATTCCATCTGTAGGAAATGCTAACCCTGCATCTAGCAGAATAATTTCATCGTCATATTCAAAAACACAGGTGTTTTTACCAATTTCATGCAAGCCGCCCAATGGAATAATTTTAAGGGCGGAGTTCGTTTCGTTTTTAGTCATTTTCTCCTGAGATTGTTTTTTGTTGTTAAAGAATTGAAATTTAGGAGTCTTTGAAGACAGTTGAGAATATCTCTCTATTAAGTCAGTTTGCAAGTAGTCTAGTTTTTATCAGCGGTTCGGGCGTTCAATATGTTCAATACGTTCAATCAGATGAACTTTACACAAATAAACTTATTAGTAATTTTTCTTTAGTAGCACAGACTTTGTACCTGCTACATTGTCAAAATTACTTATAATTTTTATATGTAAGTTTGGCTACAAAAATATCTGAATTTCCAGTTTTGCTAAAGTAAGCCAAGTTCTTTCATAACTACTTCTAACTTTTGACTGACTTTTGCATCATCAGCGTCGCAAAGTGGTAGACGAGTTGAGCCAACTTGCCACCCTTGCAGTTGTAATGCTTTTTTGACTGGAATAGGATTTGTAGTTACAAACAAAGCTTTAAATAATGGAAACAGTCGCAAATGTATGTCGGTAGCGACTTGAATTTGCCCTGAACCATAGGCTTGAATCATCTTTTGTAGTTCGTTCCCTACCAGATGAGAAGCCACACTAACTACACCCTTTGCTCCGATTGCTAACAGTGGCAAAGTTAAAGAATCATCACCAGAATAAATCTGAAATTCTTTTGGTGTCAAGCGACGAATTTCACTTACTTGATCTAAATTTCCGCTTGCTTCTTTAATACCGACAATGTTTTTAATTTTAGCCAAACGAGCAACTGTCTCAGGAGTGAGATTTTGACCCGTACGACCCGGTATGTTATATAACAAAATGGGGAACTCACCAGCAGCTTGGGCTATCGCTTGAAAATGCTGATAAAGTCCTTCTTGTGGTGGTTTATTGTAATACGGAACAACTTGTAAAGCACCATGTACTCCTATTTTAGCTGCTTTTTGGGTGGCTGCGATCGCTTCTTTGGTGGAATTAGAACCGCATCCTGCCATGACAAGTGCTTTTCCCGCCACTGCTTCTAACACGACAGTAAATAACTGGTATTCCTCATCCCAACTCAGGGTAGGAGATTCTCCTGTCGTACCACACACCACCACTGTATCCGTGCCGTTTTTTGCTAGATGTGCTGCCAATTCTGCCGCTACATCGTAGTTAACACTACCGTCTTCTTTAAACGGCGTAATCATTGCGGTTAAAACTCTGCCAAAATCTACCACCCTTTCTCACTCCTAATTTTTTTGTTTTTTGTTTTTTGTTTTTTTTGGTGGCTTTTATTTTAATAACCTATTTGCAAATTTCTTTCAAGGGTAATTTGTTAATGGTTAGTAGTTAATGGTTCATGGCTATTAACCATTAACCATTAACCATTAACCATTAACCAATGAAACCTTTGGTTTCAAGAGATTTTTCTCTACCAATAATTCGGCGATTTGTACTGCATTCAATGCAGCACCTTTGCGGATTTGGTCTCCACATAACCAAAGTTCTAAACCGCAAGGATGAGAAATATCCTGACGAATTCTACCTACTAAAACTTCATCTTTGCCCGTGGCTTCAATTGGCATGGGAAAATAATTTTTTCGCCAATCTTCTACCAATTTCACCCCGGTAGATTTACTTAAAATTTCTCTGGCTTCGTCTGGGCTAAATGGTGTCTCAAATTCTAGATTAATTGCTTCTGAATGAGCGCGGAGTACGGGAACCCGTACACAAGTTGCAGTAATTTTTATATCTTGATTCCCAAAAATTTTCCGTGTTTCGTTGACCATTTTCATTTCTTCTTCGCAATACCCCATATCATTTAACGGGGAATTATGCGGAA
Source organism: Nostocaceae cyanobacterium (assembly GCA_051861145.1). Taxonomy (GTDB): domain Bacteria; phylum Cyanobacteriota; class Cyanobacteriia; order Cyanobacteriales; family Nostocaceae; genus JBHYDF01. The sequence goes on along the minus strand of JBHYDF010000253.1, from coordinate 7,398 downwards.
ATAAATTAAATGCCAACGGGTAAGGAAATGCTTCTGGTATTGGTTCTTTTCCTTCTAAAATTGCGCTGGCTTGGGTTTTCACCTCTTCCATTGCTTTCGCACCCGCACCACTCGCTGATTGATAAGTCGCAGCAACAATGCGTTTTACTGGTCTAACTTGATGCAGGGGCCACACCGCTACCGTCATTAAGATTGTAGTACAGTTGGGGTTGGCAATGATGCCTTTATGGTTTGCTGCTGCTTGCGGATTCACCTCTGGAACTACCAAAGGTACTTCTGGATTCATGCGAAAGGCACTGGAATTATCAATTACTACTGCGCCTTTTTCTACTGCTACAGATGCCCAAGTTTTTGATGTCGAGCCTCCTGCACTTGCTAGTACTATATCTACATTTTCAAAAGCAATATCACTTACTGGCTCTACTAGTAAATTTTCCCCTTTAAACGGTAGTGTCTGCCCTGCACTACGCTCTGATGCCAACAATTTTAATTTGGAAATGGGAAAATTTCGACTTTCTAATAATTCTAGCAACTCTCTGCCAACGGCTCCAGTCGCTCCTAAAATAGCTACACAATAGGAATTAGACAATCTTGCTTCCTCCTTAAAATTTTTATTTACCATTTATTGCGAGAAAATTCCACAATTTATCCTTGTTTTGATAAAAATAACTGACTTTAAATAAATTTAACTTTTTGAATAATTACATTAATATATATTATTTATAATCTATAGTTTGACATTTACAGAGTTTATGTTGCAGTTTGCAACAATGTAACTATCAATTATTCAACAATCAATTTATAAATTATATATTATACAGCAAAACTATACAGACAATAAAACAGTTATAGCTGCGTGACTCCTTCACAAAAGGGTTCTGTGAAAATGAAAGGCGGTCTGGACAGTGGATGTACTATGATCCAAATGGACTAAAACCAGTCAGGCAACAAACCAAAATCACTTTCTAGATAGGAGCTAAGCAATACCCGCGTCCCTGCTCATCAGGCAGCCTACCAAATGTAGCAAAGCGCGATCGCGTCTTTTTGCGCATCGCTGATTAGCCCTCACATTTCTGGACATTGATGAGCCAGTGCGTTCCTGTCGCTTTGCGTCGGAAAGCATCTGGCGTGAAAAACCCACCTCCGTCGGGTTAATCAATTTCACAATTTTTCACCCTGGGAAGCCTCCCTTTCGGGGTAATGTTTTCATCGTCAATGTTTTGAAGGCTTGTTGGGTTAGAGACACGCTTCTTAACCAACTACACCTGTTTAATCTCTAACGACAGAGCTACAAGCACCGAATCGCACAAAGTAGCCGTCATGAACTACATACACCAGGACGAATGAAAAACTTCCCTTAATCCCCCTCCTCGCTTGCGGTGAACCAGCGCTCTCCGGAGGGTCTCCCTCGTGCCGGCTCTGGTGAACCCGAAGGGGGAGGGGGTAGGGGGTGGGGTTTTTCAAGTCAGGTGTCATGACCCTTAAAACGTAGTTAATTAGGACGATAGCTGGCTATCTGTCCAGTGGAAGAACCAGATGTCTAGTTTTGTCCACTGCTTGGTTGATAGCGAAACACAACTACTGGTTGAGAACCAGGATATCACGCTAGCAGCTTTCTGGTAAAAACCAATTTAGGAGGTTAAATACATAAACTTATTTGCGCTAAAGTGTCAAGAGCTTTCGCATTGGCAGTAAACTGGATCTCTGTTCAGCAGCACTCCCAACATCCAATACGGTTCGGTTAATGGTTAATGGTTAATAGTTAATGGTTAATAGCCATGAACCATGAACCATGAACCATGAACCAAACTGTATTGCTCCCACATCTAGAAAGCTGATGATGCCTGATTGCCTGATGGGTAAATTTTCCAACCAGAAAACAGCCCCCTCCGGCGAAATTTGCATCTGTTGTACGAGCAAGAAGTAAAAAAATAGTAGCAGAAAGCAATAGAGACGAAGCATGAAAGTCACCCAGGAAAAACTTCCCGCCAGTCAAATCGGATTGGAAATAGAGATTACCCCAGAAAAAACCAAGCAAACTTACGAACAGGTTATTCAAAACTTTAGTCGTTCTGCCAATATTCCTGGGTTTCGCAAGGGCAAGGTACCACGGCAGATATTGCTACAACGCCTAGGGATAACTAGAATTAAGGCAGCAGCGCTAGAAGAACTGGTTCAAGATGGTATCACCGAAGCGGTAAAACAAGAAGAAATCAAAGCGATCGGACAACCGCAATTGCGCTCCTCGTTTGAGGATTTGATTAATAATTATGAACCAGGTAAACCCTTGACTTTTTCCGCCGCTGTCGATGTGCCACCAGAAGTAAATTTGGGTTCGTACACGGGTTTGCAAATCAAAGCCGAAGAAATTAAGTACGATCCAGAACGAGTAGACAAAGTACTGGAAAACGAACGCCAGCAAATGGCGACGTTAATTCCTGTAGAGGGACGCGCAGCGCAAATAGGCGATATTGCCGTAGTTGATTTTAAAGGCGTGCTAGCCAAAGCCGAGGGTGAAGACGAAGCCGCAGAACCCCAACCTATTCCCGGTGGGGAAGCAACTGATTTTCAAGTAGAGTTGCAGGAAGATAAATTTATTCCTGGTTTCGTTACGGGGATAATAGGAATGAACCCTGGAGAAACCAAAGAAATCTCCGCGACATTTCCAGATCCCTATGCTAATGAAGAATTAGCCGGTAAACCAGCTATTTTCACGGTAACACTCAACGAACTCAAGGAAAAAGAACTACCGGAATTGAATGATGACTTCGCCCAAGAAGTCAGCGAACACGAAACTTTGGATCAATTGCGTTCTTCCCTGGAAGAGAGATTTCAACAAGAGGCGGAACAGAAAACTAAAACAAACAAGCAGGATGCCCTGTTGAAGGAACTTCTCAAAGTGATAGAAATTGACTTGCCAGAATCTATGATTCAGCAAGAAGTCGATCAGATGCTGACGCAAACAGCAATTAAGCTGTCACAGCAAGGACTGGATATTAAGAAATTATTTACACCAGAAATAATTCCTCAATTGCGCCAGCGTTCTCGCGATGAAGCTATCGAACGTTTGAAGCGATCGCTCGCCCTAGAAGAAATCAGCAAACGCGAGTCCATTCAGGTAACTGATGATGAAGTCGCAGCCAGAGTCAAAGAAATTATGGAACAGTACTCTGAGCAAGACATTGACATGGACAGACTGCAAGAAGTCGTCAATAACGAACTCTTGACAGACAAAACCATAGACTGGTTGTTGGAAAAGTCAACAGTTGAACTCGTACCCGAAGGTTCTTTGACTTCAGAAGAAACCACCCCAGAAGAAGCAGACGCAAGCCAGGAGGAAACCGCCGAAACTGTTGAGGCAACCACAGAAGAGGCAGTTTCACCACAAGAGGAGTAAATAGTCAAGAATTAAAATTTACCGTTCCAAGGCGTAATGTTTAAGAAAACTTAAATCAAAAGCATCGTACATTACCGCCTTGGCTTGGTAGTGTAATTATACAAATTCCCGCAAAAAACCCACACTTTCTCAGTGTGGGTTGATGCCTAGGCAACCAAAGTTGCCATGATAAAGTAGTAATGGTCAACCTAGGTAAAAGCCCTGAACTAAATGCCAGGGTGGCCGTTGTGAAACAGAATACTGTTGACGAATCTAATGTAGGTAGGGCATAGCCCCACCTACAAATTGAGATTTTCAACCATTCGCCAACAATATCCGATCACGGAAGCAACCCCAAAACAAATCAAAAGTCAAAAATATTTCTTTACTTTTGACTTTCTAAAGGTGTGCTGCTTTATAAATAATTTGGCTGTAGCCCAAAAGGGTTGGTCAAAGTAAAAATTGCTACTATTATCCATGAAAAAATGCTTGGCGGCACTGCAACACAATTCTCAACATAACTAAAAAGTAGACAAAATATTTGTCCAAAAACGCTTACCGTGAGGCACAGGAAAACACCACCAAAAGGCTGAAAGCATAGGCTTGTTAACCATTTTGAATCAGGCAGGATTTTGTCAAAAGCAACAAAAAAATCGCTCTTAGCAGTTTTCTTCCGACAATCCCATCTAAAGAAGGATTAGAAGTGTCATAACGATAGGAAATTATTAAGGCATAATGGTTAACACATACCTATACAAATCCAATCGGGATCTTAGGCGGCATACGCCGTCTCACCCACTGTTATTTTGATTGTCAAACATTTTGTATGCTTGTATCGCAGTCGGGAAATTACCCAATCAACAGTTTAAGTCGATTTGAAATTCGCTCACTCGACGGACCAACCAACATCGTGCCGATGGTGGTAGAACAGTCGGGCATGGGAGAACGGGCTTTCGATATCTACTCCCGCTTACTGCGAGAGAGAATTATCTTTATGGGAACGCCCATCGATGATACTGTGGCAAACTCAATTGTTGCCCAATTGCTGTTTCTAGATGCTGAAGATCCAGAAAAAGACATTCAATTGTACATTAATTCTCCTGGCGGCTCTGTTACAGCAGGCATGGCAATTTATGATACCATGCAACAAATCCGTCCCGATGTGGTGACTATTTGCTTTGGATTAGCCGCGAGCATGGGGGCATTTTTGTTGTCAGCAGGCGCTAAAGGTAAGCGCATGTCTCTACCAGATTCCCGAATTATGATTCACCAACCATTAGGTGGAGCGCAGGGACAAGCTATTGACATCGAGATACAAGCCAAAGAAATTCTTTATCATAAATCTAAGTTGAATCAGTTACTTGCTAAGCATACTGATCAACCACTGGAAAGAATTGAAGCCGATACCGAACGTGACTTTTTCATGTCGGCTGAAGAGGCTAAAAATTATCGATTGATCGATCAGGTCATCTTAAGGCAAAATCTTCCCACAGCAGGGGAAAACGTCACCGTTGTGAAATAAGAGGCTGGTATGTCTAAGTACGACTCCCATTTAAAATGTTCATTTTGTGGCAAGTCTCAGGAGCAGGTGCGTAAATTAATCGCAGGACCGGGAGTCTACATCTGCGATGAATGCGTTGACTTGTGTAATGAAATACTAGATGAGGAGTTACTCGATACCAATAGTACTAGTAGTGCTGCGTCGCAACCAGCACCACGGTCAGAACCTCCTCAGAAACGCCGCGCCCGCTCCACCAGTCTTTCGTTGAATCAAATCCCGAAACCGCGAGAGATAAAGAACTATCTAGACGAACACGTGATTGGGCAAGACGAAGCCAAAAAAGTTTTGTCAGTAGCAGTATACAATCACTACAAGCGGTTGGCACTCGTACAGTCCAAGAACAACGGCAAGGGTTCAAGCGAAGATGCCGTAGAACTACAAAAGTCGAATATCTTGCTCATTGGGCCTACAGGTTGCGGCAAAACTCTCCTGGCACAAACTCTGGCGAAAGTTCTGGATGTACCCTTTGCCGTCGCTGACGCCACCACCTTAACAGAAGCTGGGTATGTGGGCGAAGATGTGGAAAATATCTTGCTGCGACTACTGCAAGTAGCTGAGTTGGATGTTGAAGAAGCGCAGCGGGGAATTATCTATATCGACGAAATTGATAAAATTGCCCGCAAGAGCGAAAATCCCTCGATTACGCGGGATGTGTCTGGCGAAGGCGTGCAGCAAGCTTTGCTGAAAATGCTAGAAGGGACTGTTGCTAATGTCCCTCCACAAGGTGGACGGAAGCATCCCTATCAAGACTGCATCCAGATTGATACCAGCAATATCCTGTTCATCTGTGGTGGTGCTTTCGTTGGTTTAGAGAAAGTAGTAGAGCAGAGAACTGGCAAAAAGTCAATAGGCTTTGTGCAACCAGGAGAAGGTCAATCAAAAGAAAAGCGTGCAGCCGATACTCTCCGGTATTTGGAACCGGATGATTTAGTCAAATTTGGCATGATTCCGGAATTCATTGGACGCGTGCCAATGGTGGCGGTGGTAGATCCGCTGGATGAAGAAGCACTGATGGCGATATTGACGCAACCGCGTAGTGCTTTGGTTAAGCAGTATCAAAAACTGCTGAAGATGGATAATGTCCAGTTGGAGTTTATACCAGAAGCCTTGCGAGCGATCGCTCAAGAAGCCTATCGCCGCAAAACAGGCGCAAGAGCGCTGCGAGGCATTGTGGAAGAATTGATGTTGGATGTAATGTATGAGTTGCCCTCTCGTAAAGACGTAACTCGCTGTACAGTAACACGGGAAATGGTGGAAAAACGTTCTACCGCCGAGTTGATTATGCATCCATCCACACTACCCAAGCCAGAATCAGCATAATAGTCATTAGTCATTAGTCATTAGTCATTGGTCATTAGTCATTGGTCATTGGTCATTGGTCATTAGTAAAGCACAAAGGACAAATGACAAAGGACAAATGACTAATAACTAATGACTAATAACTAATGACAAAGGACAAATGACAAATGACCAATGTCTTACATTAATGTTCGTGGCGTTGAGCATTACTACGAGTGGATTAGAAAACCATCCGGTTCTCAAGCAAAGCCAGTGATGGTTTTTATCCACGGTTGGGCTGGTTCCGCTCGTTATTGGCAAAGTACCGCCCAAGCTTTATCAGAAGAATTTGATTGTTTGCTTTATGACTTGCGCGGGTTTGGGCGTTCCCGTGGCAAACCTACTGTAGCCTTAGCGAGTGAAGCTGTTATTGAGTCACAGTCTCCGCAAGCAGAATCTGAGGCGGTTGCAGAATTAACTTATGAACTAGAGGAATATGCGCATGATTTAGCCGTGTTGATAGATGAATTGCAAATTCAACGCGTGTATATTCATGCCCATTCTATGGGCGCGTCAATTGGTACTTTGTTCCTCAACCGCTATCAACAGCAAGTAGAAAAAGCAATTTTAACTTGTAGCGGAGTTTTTGAGTACGACGAAAAAGCTTTTGCAGCCTTTTATAAATTTGGTGGTTACGTTGTCAAATTTCGTCCCAAATGGTTAGAAAAAATACCATTAGTAGACCGGATGTTCATGGCGCGATTTTTGCATCGCCCCATACCCGCACCTGAACGCCGCGCTTTCTTGCAAGATTTTCTTCTAGCGGATTACGATGCTGCTTTAGGCACTATTTTTACTTCGGTAAGTAAAGCAGCAGCGGAGTTAATGCCGCAGGAATTTGTTCAATTAACTATTCCGACACTAGTAGTGTCAGGAGAGTATGACAAAATTATTCCCGCCGAAATGGGGCGTCAAGCCGCAGCACTGAACGATACAGTTGAGCATGTTGTGATTCCTAAGACGGCTCATTTCCCGATGTTGGAAGATGCACCAACTTATCTGCAACGGGTACAAGAATTTTTGCAAATTTCTAAAAAGGTTAATGGTTAATAGTTCATGGTTAATGGATCATGGTTAATGGTTCATGGTTCATGGTTCATGGTTCATGGTTCATGGTTCATGG
>JBHYDF010000252.1:0-11143 GCA_051861145.1 Nostocaceae cyanobacterium | reverse complement strand
ATGCCCCTTGCCCAATGCCCGATGCCCCTTGCCCAATGCCCGATGCCCCTTGCCCCATGTCCAATTCCCTACTCCCTTCCACTACTGACAATCGCACTTCAACACGTCCGCCACTGGGGGTGAATTTAATCGCGTTGGAGAGTAAGTTCCAAACTACCTGCTGTAAACGATTCGGATCGCCTGCTACTAGTCCCACATCTGGTGCAATTTCTTTGTGAATTTGAATACTTTTGGCTTCTGCTGACAAACTTACTGTTTCCAGTGCGGCGTCAATTGTCCTTGCCAAATTCACACAAATAACATTGAGACTGAGTTTACCCCGTAAAATCCGCGAGACATCTAGTAAATCTTCTATCAATTGAGTTTGTAATTTGGCGTTGCGTTCGATGGTTTCTAGGGCGCGATCTGTGGCGTCGGCGTCGAATTTCCGGGAACGCAGTAGTTTTGTCCAGCCCAAAATCGGATTCAGGGGCGATCGCAATTCGTGGGAAAGTACTGCTAAAAATTCATCCTTGATCCGGTTTGCGGTTTCTGCTGATTCCCGTGCGGCTTTTTCGGAACGCAAAAGTGCTTCTCTTTCTTGTTCGGCTAGTTTGCGATCAGTGTTATCCCTGACAACACCAATCATCCGCACACCTTGACCGGCACTATTATAAAATACCTGACCTTTACCTACAATCCAGTGAATACTCTGATCCGGCCAAATTACACGGAACTCAGTTTCATAGTTACCATCTCCCTGAATTGAGTCAGTGATGGCTTGTTCGATCCGGGGGCGGTCTTCTGGATGAACTGACTCTAAAAACGACTCGTAATTTCCTTGAAAATCTTCTTGTGTCAAGCCAAAAAGACGTGCGTGATAATACGACCAAGTGATTTTACCACTGCTGAGATTCCAGTCCCAGAAACCCATTTGAGCCGCTTCCATTGCTAGGCTCAAGCTTTCTTCACTCTGGCGTAGTGCCGACTCAGCATTCTTGCGATCAGTAATGTCAATTCCAGAACCGATATAGCCTGCAAAGGTCCCATCTGCCATCAACAGAGGTATACCTTTATCCAAAATCCAGCGATATTCACCGTCGGCGCGGCGATATCGGTATTCTAATTCAAATGGCTGTCGCTCGTTAAAAGCCGCTATGTAGGTATCAAAACAGTGCTTGTAATCCTCCGGGTGAACACCATCAGACCTGCCAACTCTTAGGGCTTCATCTAAGGTTTGTCCGACAAAATTCAACCAAGGTTGATTCATGTAGGTAAAGTGTCCATCTGTATCGGACATCCAGATAAATACAGGGGCGCTATCTGCCATTAAGCGGAATCTGGCTTCGCTTTGTTCTAGCTCTTGCTGAGCGCAATGGCGTTTAGTAACATCCTGTACTAGAGATAATACTGAAACCATATTACCCGCTTCATCGGTCAGGCTGGAGTTGTACCACTCACAATGGACAATTTCACCTGCTTTCGTGTAGTTACGGTTACGGCTGAAAATTTGTGATTCATTGCCGCTGAGGATTCGACTCCACGCATTCAGCACAAATTGTAAGTCTTCCTCATGGACAAATGGCCAATCACCAAACGGCTTACCCAAAACTTCTTCTGCTTGCCAACCAAATATTTTTTCGGCTGCGGCAGACCAACGGGTAATTCGTAAGTCTGTATCCCACTCTATCACCGCTAGAGGAGTGTTTTCGACATGGAAATTTAGCCTTTGCAAGGCATCCCGTAAAGCAATTTGCGCTAGTTTCGCTTCTGTAATATCTTCTGCGACCCCGACAACGCGGTATATTTCTCCAGAATCGTTTTTGATGGGATAGCCGCGATCGCGAATCCATCTGATTGAACCATCCGGACGGAGAATCCGGTATTCTGTGTCGTATTTTCCTTGCGTAATTTGACTGAAAAAGGTTCTTTGCAATCTTTCTCTGTCTTCGCAATATACGGTTTCTATCCAGATACCGGGGTCAGCATACAAACTCTCGCAGGAACGTCCCCAAACTTGTTCGTAAGCAGGACTAACGTAAAATATTTCACCTTGAAAAGGATTCGATACCCAAAACACGTCTTGGATGGTTTCAGCTAACTGACGAAAACGTTCTTCACTTTCTCGCAGTGCCATTTCCGCTTGCTGACGGGCGGTAATGTCCTGAAAAATGAGCATCATCGTATTTACCGTACCGCTTTCGTCCAAGATGGGAGCGGCAGATATACTCACAATAGTTCGCGAATTATCACGGCTACAGCGGTAAGTTTCTACACCATAGAACGTCTCTCCGTTGAGTAACATTTCTCGTACCAAACGGCATTCCTCATACTTATCCTCTGGGACAATTGGTATAGATTTACCCAGAACTTCCGCTTCACTCCATCCAAACAACTGCTCAGCCGCAGGGTTCCACAGCCTTACCGTGCTGTCAGGTTCTATTACCACTATCGGTAAAGGAGATGCTGCAATTAAAGTTTTTAAAGTTTGGTTAGTTTGTTGTATCTCTCGTTGTATTTGTTTGCGATCGCTGATGTCATAGAAGGTGACAATCGCTGCAACAATCTCCCCTTGCTCGTTGCGGATCGGGGAAGAGTCAACCAATATCGTTTTACGAGTACCATCAGCGCATACTAGCTCAATTTCCTCATTAGTTACTACTTCTCCTGTTGTGAGCGATCGCACTAAAGGTTTTTCCTGATTTTGGTATACTCGTCCATTCGTGTGAAATTCCTCATAATGGAACTGCTTGTATTCCTCCAATTCTTCAACAAAAGGCAAATCTTCGCCCAAAATTTGCCTTACCTGCTCATTTTTCAACAAAAAGCGACCAGAAGGAGCTTCTGCTACCAGCAATCCTGCTGGCATTTGCTGCAACACCGCTTCCAACAGCCTTTGCTTAGATTCCAATTCCTCTAGTAGACGAGTCCTCTCTTGTTCTGCTTGCTTTTGGTCATGAATATCGGTACACGAACCAAACCAATTGGCAATTTTACCTTGAGAATTTCGTTGCGGTACTGCCCTTGTAATATGCCAGCGATAATTTCCATCCGCTGTTTGTAGGCGGTACTGTGATTCCACCCTACTACCTGTAGCAAGACCTGTTTTCCAAACCTTCAGCGTTGATGCTAAGTCGTCGGGATGGATGGCGCGTTGCCACTCCCACCCCAAAGATTTAGAAGCTGTGAGTCCCGTATAGTCGTACCAGCGCTGGTTAAAATACTTCACATACCCATCTGGACGGGCATTCCACACCATCTGTGGTACATTTTCCGCTAATATTCGGTAACGTTCTTCACTTTCAGCCAGCGCTTGTTGATTTATTTGGACTCGTTGTTTTGCCCGCTTGAGTTTAGAGTCAAGCGAACTAATCAGCAGTGTAACTAATATAAACACGCTCAAAGGCGCAAGATTAGCCGAACGGATGCTGAAAGTATTGAAAGGCGGGATAAAGAAATAATTGACAAACAGGGAGGATAGAACTGTAGATACTATCCCGGCTTTCATGCCCCCATAGCGGGTACTAATGGCTACAGCTGCATAGAATAAGGAAAGAGTCGCCGGTGCTATGAATGGTTGCAGCCACTTTGTGAGTGCCAATGCTAACAACACGGATAGCACGGCAATGCTGTAGTGCAGCAGGTAAGGTCGTCGTGTTGCATTAGACATGATTTGGAGCGTATGGGTGAGGAGTGCGATCGCTGACGGGCATAAGTAGTATTTTGGGTTAAAAAGTTCTGGCTAATTTTATTTTGTCAAATTTATCTTTAAAGCTTGCCCTACAATTAGCAATTAACAATTAACTGCCTCTAAATTATTACCTGCATCTATCGGCAGGTTGAATTTTATTTTCAAATATTATTTTTTGTTTATATTTAACTTTTTGCTAACCTAGCTTTAAGTAAAATTTTTTCTGAATCAATTTATATAATACTTTGTTTTATAATAATTAAAAAATATCATTAAAGACAAAAATAGCTTTTGGCAAACACACAAAGATTTTGGCTTAGATTAATTGTCAAGTTATCCAATAATGCATCTAAGCAAAATAAGTAAAGTAAACAAGGTATTTAAGCCAAATAAACAAAATTGTTTAAACAAATAGGACTAATGCAGAAGTAAGATTAAAACAAACTACAAAAAACACGCTCTGATACGAATAAATAAAATTTGAAGAGAGTTTTTGCGTAATTAAAAACAAATAAGGACTTCTTGCAGGCATTTATGATTGTGGATAATTAACCACAGATGGACACAGATAGACACAGATAATTTATCTGTGTCTATCTATGGTTCCATCTAAAAAAATCGACTTATGCAAGAGTCTACATGAACAAACTTCACAACAAACTGATGAAAATCTCTTTTTCTCTAGCCCCTAGTCCAAGCGCCCCTAGTCCCTATTTTCAAAGCAGGTCTATTGAAACAAGAGGGGATAGTTGAAAAAAACACTGCAAATACCCTCACAATTTGATACCCTAACTAAAATGAGATTTGGGAATATTAACAGAGTGGACATTCAAATTGGGCGGGGAAAAACAGCTCGCAGAGCTTATGGAATCGATGAAATTGCTTTAGTTCCTGGCAGAGGAACAGTCGATCCAAGTTTAGCGGATACAAAATGGCGTATTGGCAATATTGAGCGAGAAATCCCAATTATTGCTAGCGCAATGGATGGTGTAGTCGATGTCCGCATGGCTGTGCTTTTGTCACAGTTAGGGGCATTAGGCGTACTAAATCTAGAGGGAATCCAAACTCGTTATGCCGATCCAGAGCCAATTTTAGACCAGATTGCTAACACAGGGAAAGAAGAATTTGTTTCTCTGATGCAAAAACTTTATGCCGAACCAATTAAACCAGAATTAATCGAACAACGGATTAAAGAAATTAAACAACAAGGCGGTATTGCCGCAGTCAGCGCCACCCCAGCGGGAGCAAGTAAATATGGTTCGGTAGTAGCAAAAGCTGGGGCAGATATATTTTTCGTACAAGCAACAGTAGTTTCTACAGCACACCTATCGCCAGAGTCTATAGTACCGCTAGACTTGGCGCAATTTTGCCGGGAAATGCCCATGCCGGTGGTATTAGGGAATTGCGTGACATATGAAGTCACCTTGAACTTAATGAAAGCTGGTGCAGCTGCGGTACTAGTAGGAATTGGTCCTGGTGCTGCTTGTACCTCTCGTGGAGTGTTAGGAGTGGGTATACCTCAAGCGACAGCGATCGCTGACTGTGCAGCTGCACGCGAGGATTACTACCAAGAAACCGGTAACTACGTGCCAGTAATTGCCGATGGTGGTTTAATTACCGGTGGCGACATTTGTAAGTGTATCGCTTGCGGTGCAGATGGAGTGATGATTGGTTCTCCCTTTGCCAGAGCCACCGAAGCACCCGGAAGGGGCTATCATTGGGGCATGGCAACACCCAGTCCTGTATTGCCTCGAGGGACACGTATCCGTGTAGGCACAACAGGCAGTTTAGAGCAAATTCTTACAGGTCCAGCCCAACTCGATGATGGAACTCATAATCTTTTGGGAGCCTTAAAAACGAGTATGGGCACATTAGGAGCCAAAAATATTAAAGAAATGCAACAAGTAGAAGTTGTGATTGCACCTTCCCTATTAACAGAGGGTAAAGTTTACCAAAAAGCTCAACAATTGGGGATGGGTAAATAAAGGGATTGGTTAATGGTTAATGGTTAATGGTTGATGGTTAATGGTTAATGGTTAATGGTTAGTAGTTGGGAATTTATAATTGGGCATTGGGCATTAAATTTTTCCCCTAGCCCCTAACCCCTAACCCCTAGACCCTAGGGCGTGTTTTCAAACTGTGAGATCCCCCCCTCTCCCCCCTATCCCCAGAGGGGGCCCCGAGTCCCCCCTTAAAAAGGGGGGGAAATCTTTTCAAAGTCCCCCTTTTTAAGGGGGATTTAGGGGGATCCCAACACAGCGCGAAAAGTGTAAAGAGAGTTTGAAAACACGCCCTAGCCCCTAGCCCCTAGCCTAGCCCCTAGCCCCTAATCCTTGAAGAAATTTTTCCAGAGTCTTAAACAACTACTGGAAAAATCCCATATGTAGCCTACAATAGAAATAGCGGAGACGCATGTTTCCGTTCACTCCTCACACCACACTCCGCCCGGACTGCTGTTCGGGCGGTTCCTTATAAGAAAGTAGGTTGAAAACAAGAGTGCATTTATGCCGGGGATGAAAACCACTACGCAGGGTTTACCCTGCTTTCAAGAGACTTAATGTAATCTCTAAGAATCTCTGCCATAGACAAACCTTTCATGTCCGCATATTTTTTAAGTGTTTCATACTCATGCTCTGTGACATTGAACTGCATTTTTTTTGGTCTACTCACTTGCCATACTCCAAAAAATACTCTATAATCAGAGTATAAAGTACAGGCTGAAAAACCGCTAGCACGTGACTATACAAATCTGGGGTGTCCCCACACGACTGGCTAGAAAGTAGTAATGCTCGGAGGGTAGGGAAAGTCCTCCTTAAAAACCCAGTCGTTACCTAACACGTAGCGCGTGAACCTAGAAAAGTAAACACTTTTTACGAATAGTACGGTGGGGCACACCGGAACAAATGGGAAGAGGAAAACCAGTTTCTAAGGTACTCCTCAATAATTACCAAATGCAGGGAAAAGTAAGAAACAGCTTTCGTTGGCACTTGCTGTAAAATACCTGAACGCTTGGGGAGAGTTGCCATGACGGTCTTTCATGAACTGGCTCGATACTTTGTACAGTCGTAGCGGGTATTTGGTCAGGTATTGCCCGTGTACCATCAGCGATGGGAATAGGGACATGAAGGTTTACGGCTGACTCGATGAACCAAGAATCCCTGTGTCTTCAGACCGGGGAGTGTCAAGTTTTAAAATGTAAGAAATTAAGCTATGTACAAATGTATATGGCTCGCTGCCAAGCAGTGCTTTTTGCTATGGTAGAATTTCAGCACAATCAAAAAATATCATAAGGCAAAGGTTTGTAGCCATGTCAGCAGCCGCACAAGTTACCGACTCTACTTTCAAGCAGGAAGTATTGGAAAGCGAAGTTCCTGTTTTAGTTGACTTTTGGGCACCCTGGTGCGGTCCATGCCGGATGGTAGCCCCTGTTGTAGATGAAATCGCAGCTCAGTACGAAGGTAAAATCAAGGTAGTTAAAGTCAACACTGACGAGAACCCTAATGTTGCCAGCCAGTATGGTATCCGCAGCATTCCGACATTAATGATTTTCAAAGGTGGGCAAAAAGTCGATATGGTGGTAGGTGCCGTGCCGAAAACAACATTAGCTAACACTTTGGAAAAATATCTTTGAGGCTTAATCTGAAAATACCTTTAGAGTATTCCTTTGGCTTCAAAGGTTAATTCAAGTCAATAAACCATATTGCTGGTAAGCTTTCCCTCTGGGTTCAGCTTTTTATGTTTTAGTTTGCGCTGTGTTTTACTGCCTAAACAGTTAAAGATTGCCCCTAGTAAATTCATCTGTGATTCATCTTTACCTTGTTTTTAGCCAACCTTCCTAAAGCAAAAAACTAGTTTTTTGTCTGTTGCTGAAAAATATTCGATATTTGGCAAAACAGTAGCAGCGCCTTGGGTTTTTTAACCAAAGGTGCTTTTTTGTTTTGAAGATAAAGCAGACAAGTATTCTAGAACACCGATTTAGTATTCGCGCATTGTGAAGCAAAAACCCGGTTTCTTCTAAAGTAGCCCACAAATTTTTCGTCTTCAGCGTAACAGAAACCAGGTTTTTGGGATTAGTGAATCGGTATTCTAGACTTGCAGCAGTCTACAAAGTGGGTTAAGTTTGAAATGCGATATCCGCGCAGAAGGCTGGGCAAATGAAGCAGGAAGCTCTCGCTATAGAGTTTCGCACTATGATAGTGGGTACTTCAAAATAAAATTCCACGTCAGATACTTAGGACTAAATTGCATAAATTCGTATCAAATTGTTTTAGCAGGTAGGCTTAAGCCTATGTTATGACTTGGTGGGCAATGCCCACCCTACTACTTAGCACCCCTATGGAATGTTAGCAACGGCAGCTGTCACCAGCGCCTTGGTTTCTTCTCAACCAAAGGTGCTTTTTAATGTGACAAATTAGTAAAAATTTAAGAGTTACGAGATAGGAGTTAGGAATTATTAATAAGGGCAGGTAATCACTGATTAATTATTAGTTGTAGTGAAAACATATCAACAAAACCCGCCCCTACAGGAGTTAAAAGTCAAAATTTCGACTTTTGACTATGGACTTTTGACGATCCGTAACGGTTGGCAAAATCCACAACAAATTTAGATAAAATATAATGCCGCTTTGGCTATAGTTCTCATGACCTCATCTACGTCGTTTGACACTTTAGAGTCTCTCCAAGCCGATCTCGCTGAATTAATTGAGCGCTTACCAACTTTAAAGAATCGGCAATATATCCAGCAAGCACTAGCAACCATAGTGCGTTTGGCTGGGAGTGAAGTTGAGCGCTTAGATTGGAAGATATTATCCGCCGCTCTCACAGATATGGAGCGGGGTTTCGAGTTATTTTATAACTACCGACATGTTCGCAAAGTAACCATCTTTGGCTCGGCTCGTTTGTCGCCTGAAACCCCAGAATACCGCATGGCAGTTGATTTTGCCCGCTATGTTTCTCAGCTGGGATTCATGGTTATGACTGGCGGTGGCGGCGGGATCATGCAAGCCGGCCACGAAGGTGCTGGGCGAGAAAATTCCTTTGGCTTAAATATTCAGCTACCTTTTGAGCAGGAAGCAAATCCCTTTATCGAGGGTGATCCCAAACTGATTCACTTTAAATATTTCTTTACTCGTAAGTTATTTCTTTTAAAAGAAAGTGATGCTGTTGCTCTGTTCCCCGGTGGTTTTGGTACTCAAGACGAAGCTTTTGAATGCATGACTTTAAGTCAAACAGGTAAATTTGGCCCGGTACCTGTAGTTTTAATTGACCCTCCAGGCGGCGATTATTGGCGGTCTTGGAGTGAATACATCGATAAACAATTAGTGCAAAAAGGTCTGGTTAGTCCGGAAGACCCCAGTTTGTACACGGTGACAGACGATTTGGTTGTGGCTTGCAATGCTATTACCCGTTTCTTCCAGGTTTACCACTCCAGCCGTTATGTAGGCGATCGCTTAGTAATCCGCCTCAAGTCAGATTTATCGGAGGCTGAAGTAGAGCAACTCAATACTGATTTCAGTGATATCTTGGTCAAAGGACGGATTGAAAAAAGTCAGGCTTTACCCCAAGAAGCACAAGACGAATCTTTTGAACTACCCCGCCTCCTTCTTTATTTCAATCAACGAGACTTAGGGCGGTTGTATCAGATGATTGCAGCTATTAATAATATGGGTACGCCCTCAGCAGAAGATAGGGGACATCCTGAACGTAAATAAGCTCACGCAAAGGCGCAAAGCCGCTAAGAATTTCTTGGCGTCTTTGCACGCCAGTCGCCTGCGGAGGGAAACCCTCCGGAGAGCGCTGGCTCGTCTTTGCGTGAGTCTTAATTGTCGCTCAACACCCAATTTACCAATGTCCGCACACCAAAACCAGTTGCCCCAGGACCGTTGTAGCCATTTTCCTTGTCTGTCCAAACGGGTCCGGCAACATCTAAATGCGCCCAAGCAGGAGTATCTTTAACAAACTGCTTCAAGAACAAGGCAGCAGTTATTGAACCACCAGGACGCGGCCCGGTGTTTTTCATGTCGGCAATGCCTGATTTCATTCCTTCAAAGTATTTTTCTTCCATTGGCAAACGCCAAATTTTCTCTCCTGCAACTTCGGCTGCTGTTTCTAACTGCTTAGCTAGACCATCATCGGGAGTGAACAAACCAGCAATCTCATCACCAAGGGCAATTATACAAGCACCAGTGAGAGTTGCTAAATCAACGATCGCGTCTAATCCTAGCTTGTCAGCAAATACTAAAGCATCTGCTAAAGTTAAACGTCCTTCTGCATCGGTGTTATTAACTTCAATTGTTTTACCGTTAGACGCTTTGAGAATGTCGCCTGGGTGCATGGCATGACCGCTAATCATATTCTCGGTGACTGCGGAAATAAAGTGAACCTCCACATCTGGCTTGAGTTGAGCAATGGCTTTTGCAGCCCCCAAAGTCGCCCCAGCACCGCCCATATCTATTTTCATGGTTTCGATGCCGCTACCTGTTGGTTTGATGTTAAGTCCGCCAGAGTCAAAAGTTAAGCCTTTACCAATAATTGCTAGCTTGCGCTTCGGTGTGCCTTCTGGCTTGTAAGTGAGGTGAATGAATTTTGGGGGCAAATCAGAAGCTTTTGCTACTCCCAAAAAAGCACCCATACCTAACTTTTCACAGTCTTCTTGTTCCAGAATTTCCACTTGTAAACCGTGGTCTGAAGCGATCGCTTGGGCTGTTTCTGCCATAGTAATTGGTGTTACTTCGTTCGCAGGAGCCGCTACCAATTGCCTAGCCAAAATTACCCCAGAACTAATTTGATTAGCGCGGGTAATGGCTGCTTCCTGTCCCGCTAATCCTAGTAAATCTACGGTTTCTACTTGTGGCCCTTTATCCTCTGATTCGGATTTAAAGCGATTATCTTGGTATAGTGCCAGTTGTATACCTTCAGCCAAAGCTTGGGCTGTTTGTGCAGGATCGTTATTCCAAACAGGCAAACTAATTCCGAGAGTTTTGCACTTTTGCTTTTTGGCTAAGCGGGCAACAGCAGCAGCAGCACGACGCAGAGAGTCAAGTTTCAGTGCATCTGGTTTGCCTAAACCTACCAGCATCACTTTGCGAACAGGACTATTGCCACCCACCCGCGTGAAAATGGTGCTGCCCAATTTTCCCTTAAATTCTTCTTCAGCAATTAATTCTTTTAATATACCGGCAAATTTTTCATCTAATGTCGCTAATTCGCCAGTTAACTCTACTTCTTCAAATAATCCTATTGCTAATCCATCTCCTGCCCACTCTAATAGAGGGGTGCTACTCGGTCGAATTTCCATTTTTGCTTTTGAGTGTAAAAGTTCTTGTACCAGTATTGCGCAAAAAAGGCGGTTTATGCGTGAGTGGGGAGGAGCCACTGCGTTGCGCGGGTTTCCCGCGTTGTAGCAAGTGGCGTTGGGGAGTGGGGAGTTAGGAGTTAGGAGTTAGGAGTTAGGAGTTAGGAGTTAGGAGTTAG
>JBHYDF010000251.1:0-11229 GCA_051861145.1 Nostocaceae cyanobacterium | reverse complement strand
ATGGTTAATGGTTAATGGTTCATGGTTAATGGTTAATGGTTCATGGTTAATGGTTCATGGTTAATAGTTAATGGTTAATGGTTAATGGTTCATGGTTAATAGTCAAGAATCTTAGGCTATTGACTATTGACTTCATAAAAGTGCAAACCGAAATTCTCTTTTCAGCTAATGTAGTTTTGATTGGGTACGAACATCACACGAATGAGAGACAGGATTTTATGTCGCTAGAACAGGCTACCGCTTTTTATGATGTTTTAATGGCAGATCGGGATATTTACGAGCAATACTATAATCAGTGCTGTGATCGGGGCTGTTTCGGCATTTGGAATTGGGATAAAAGTAAGATTATTGATTTTGCTGCTAATCTTGGCTACTGCTTTACCGAGAGTGAATTAGATGCAGTATGGTTTGGTGGCGATAAAAGTATTGTTGCTGATTCTATGAATGTATCAGAATACGGTCAGTTTTATGCTAATTATACTTAGTAATGTTTAGTATAATTTTTTTGAAACGCGGAGGATCGCAGAGTTTTTTAGCAAAAGACGCATTCCTGGATGGGGAATGCGTCTTTATAGTTAAGAAGTTAATTTTAAAACCAGGAACTAGATTGTCTCAAAAACTCCTTTTCGTCTGGAGTTGAGGTTCTTCCTAAAATCGCGTTACGATGGGGAAAGCGTCCAAAACGCTCAATCACCGACCTGTGACGATTTGCGTATTCAATACAACTAGCACTATCAGGGTCATTACTGAGTTGCTGAAAGAGCTTTACTGCCTGACGCTGATGATCCAGGTTTTCACTGTGTTCAAAAGGAAAGTAGATAAACCAGCGCTGTACGGGCAGCATTTTTCGGTCATAACCTTTGCTAATGGCCTGTTGTGCTGCTGAAAGGGCTTCCCAGTCAGTCGCGAAGGCTTCGGGAGTATCGCGAAACATATTGCGGGGAAATTGATCCAGCAGCAGAATTAACGCTAAACAAGTATCGGGAAACTCAATCCAGTTATCTAAGTATCCCTCTGCTGCTTTTCGGTAATCTTGGAGAAACCGACTACGTATTTCTTCGTCAAATTCTGGTTTTTTACTAAACCAGAGATTGTTTGGTTTTCCGTAATCTGGTTCGTCAGATTTACCGAACCAAAAGTCTAAAATTTCCTGTGCCTGTGACATTGCTTTTACTTACCCTTACATAGGACTTGTCGCATTTTACGCATATTCGCAGGCAATTCAAAGTTCATTGCTTGTTGAATAAAAATTGATGGTATGGGGATAACAGGGGTAGCTTGCACAGTATAACTGAGCAATGTACCATCACCGTAGTCTTGCAGTTTCAAATCCGCGCTAAAATCGTGGAAAGTTCCTTTCTCTAGGCGAAATTGTATTCTCTGCCCCAGTTCTTCTACCACGTTTAGGTATACTTCTACTTGTGCGCTGAAAAACAAAAAGGCTTTTTGTGCTGCTTGATACAGACGCTTAACTTCGCCTCGTCTTTGTAAAACTTCGCTTTTAGTCACATCGGGAAAATACTGTACCCAGCGAGAGTAGTCTGTAAGTTGTGAAAAGACTTGCGATCGCACTAGGGGTACGTACATCCAAGCTGTCACAGCACCACCCCAAGCTGTATGCGATCGCGTCTCTACCAAAATTTCACCCTGGATTAGCAACCGCTGGTTTTCATGACTCAAAGCCATTTGTGAACCTGTCTTAACTGAGTCTGAAATATAAGACGCAGACTTCATGTATTCTGTCACTCCTCAACACATCCACTAAACACTTACAAAGATGAAAATCTATATTTTAGATTGAGTTTATCCCACCAATTGTAATTCCAGATTAATATACAAAATTTCCGGAAATAGTTATCTTCAGTTATTATGTTCAGTAATTTGCACAAAAAAGTAAATATTAATACTTTTTTAAGTAAAAATACTTAAATAACTGCAAAAAGTGTGACAGGGATAATGAAAAACTTTGTTTTTAATAGGTAAAATATTACAGAGACTATAGTAGGTAGGTTCACATCTTACACCAAGTGCCGTGAACTAAAGTTCCGGCTTAAAGCTTAAACCTGCTGAAGCAGGTTATACCAATTCTCTATGAGGCTGCATATTATCCCCACAGGCTATAAGCCTGGGGCTACACATACAAAGCCTGCCTACGCAGGCTAATAATGTGCATCTTCACATAGAAATGGTATTAATGTTTCATCCTAGTTAGCTAAAGCTAATGTAGAGACGTGCTATGGCACGTCTCTACACAGCACGAAATTTATTTCCGGGCGGGTTATTGGGTAGATGCAAGACGTGAATAGGCAAGATAAAACCCAGCTATGTAACGAAACGTAAATACGTATACCAAGATTTTACAATTCACCTTGACAGGGTGTGAGGTTTGCCCACCCTACAAAAATAATTCGATAGGTATTTATGCGATTCAGTACTTGGTTTAAGATAGCTATAGCTCGGTGGAGTGGGTGTAAAGTTAAGAGGCCAATTACGTGAGTCAATCGTCAAAATTAAATCGGAGATTAACCCAAGCATTCGGTATGATTTTGGGTATTACAATTGCCGTTTGGGTACTCAGAGGCTTCGGGATACTCAGTTTTCTTCCCGGAGGTATTATTGTGCTATTGTTCCTAGCGGCGATCGCAATGGGCATTCTTAGTTACGTGCAAAGAACTTGGTGGCGTTTCTAAACTACGTAATTTTGCTACTAAATATTACTATTTTGATCCAGCAAATACAAATATGACTTGACGCCATGTGCTGCAAGCTGTATCTGTGGCTGTTTTGTTTAGTTGTGAAACATTGAAATTATCTGAGGTTCTCTCTATAGCAGTCAGCGTATCATTCGTGAAAACAAGAAACCTGGTATATAAGAAATACCGGGTTTCACTAGAACTCTTAATTTTCACAAATCAAGTTTACGCAAAAAATAATGGATAGTATTTCACAGCAGGTAAATAAAGGAAACATCTTAGTAGTTGATGATTCCTTAGAACATCTACAAGCAATATCTGCGACTTTATCTGAAAGTGGATATACTGTTCGCGCTGTCATGACAGGCTCTACAGTTGTGATGGTAGCACAATTAGCTTTACCTGATTTAATTTTGCTTGATATTAAAATGTCAGATATTGATGGCTATGAAATTTGCAAACAACTAAAAGCTGATGAAGCAACTTGCGATATTCCAGTAATTTTTTTGAGTGCTTTATATGATGTTTTTGACAAAGTAAAAGCTTTTAAAGTTGGTGGTGTAGATTACATTACTAAACCATTTCAGGTTGAAGAAGTTTTAGCCAGAGTGGAAAATCAACTAACAATCCAAAGGCTTTCTCGGCAACTCAAAGAGCAAAATCAAAAACTCCAACAGGAAATAACCGAACGACGCCAAGCAGAAGCAGCCGCCGCCGCCGCATCTCAGGCAAAAAGTAACTTCTTGGCAAATATGAGCCACGAACTGCGAACACCTTTAAACGCTATTCTTGGCTTTACAGAAATCATGGAACGCGACCTCAGTTTAAATGCTGATATTCAAGAAAATATCAAAATTATTCATCGTAGTGGTGAGTATTTATTGGAATTAATTAATGATATTTTAGAACTATCTAAAATTGAGGAGGGAAGAACTTGTCTGAATGAAAGTACTTTTGATTTGTATTGCCTCCTCGATAATATTGAAGAAATGTTTCAACTCAAAGCTTCACAAAATAAAAATAATTTGATATTTCATGTTTGTCCTCATGTTCCTCAATATATAAAAACTGATAAAAAGAAATTGCGTTGCTGTTTAATTAACCTCCTCAGTAATGCCATTAAATTTACTCAAAATGGAATTGTGACACTGCGAGTTAGTGTAGGAAATTGGGAATTAGGAATCGGGAATCCGGAAAAATCCAATGCCCAATGCCCAATGTCCAATGCCCAATTCCCTATTCCCTACTCCCTTTTCTTCGAGATAGAAGATACGGGTTGCGGTATCGCACCGAATGAAATTGATAAATTATTTGATGCTTTTGTACAAGCAGAAGCGGGAAAAGTATTTGCAGAAGGAACTGGTTTAGGTTTAACTATTACCCGTTCTTTTGTGGAAATGATGGGAGGAAATATTACGGTAGAGAGTGTTTTAGGTAAAGGGTCTATTTTTAAATTTCATATCAAAATTGCTGTAGTAGATGCATCTGGTGTCATCACTCAACCACAGCAACGAGTTATTGGCTTAGAGTTAGGGCAACCAGTTTATCGAATTTTAGTGGTTGATGATACACCAGAAAACGCTAAGTTACTAGTTAAATTGTTGCAACCAGTTGGTTTTGAAGTGCGTACAGTTGGAAATGGCAAAGAGGCGATCGCACTTTGGGAAACTTGGCAACCACACCTAATTTGGATGGATACACGTATGCCAATTATGGATGGCTTGGCTGCAACTAGAGAAATTAGAAGGCGAGAGAGGGCATCGGGCAATGGGCAAGGGGCATCGGGCAATGGGCAAGGGGCATCGGGCATTGGGCAAGGGGCAATGGGCAATGGGCAAGGGGCAATGGGCAATGGGCAAGAGAAAAATCATTATTCAATGCCCAATTCCCAATTCCCAATGCCCAATGCCCAATTCCCAATGCCCAATTCCCCCACCTTCATCATTGCTTTAACTACAAGTACTTCTATTGAGACGCAAAGACAAATTTTTACAACTGGTTATGATGATTTAGTTTGCAAACCTTTTACTGAAGAAAAAATCTTTGCCAAGATGGCTGAATATTTAAAGGTAAGTTATATTTATGAACAATTACCTACAGCAAATAATGCTAATACCAAACTTTCTCCTATTAATCCCACAACTAATTCATTTTTACTTGAGCAATTGGCACTAATGTCCTCAAATTGGCTCTTAGACTTACATCATGCAGCTAATGAAGTCGATGAAGAATTGATTAACAAGCTTCTACAGGAAATTCCGAAAAATTACGTAGGTTTACTTGAAACTTTACAATCCCTAGTTAAAGATTTTCGTTTTGATATTATAGTAAATTTAACTGGAAAAATTATAAATACTTGACGAAGTTAAATAATTTATTTGAAAGGTAATGATTGCTCAGCAGATAAAAATCTTGATAGTTGACGATAAACCAGAAAATTTACATTTTTTATCCGAGATTATCATCCGCCAAGGTTACAAGGTTCAAAGAGCCATTTCCGGACAATTGGCGGTGAATGCAGTACTGGCTTCTCCTCCTGATTTGATTTTACTGGATATTCTCATGCCAGGAATGGATGGTTATGAAGTCTGCAAGCAACTTAAATCCAATCCGAAAACTCAGGATATTCCAATAATTTTTCTTAGTGTTGTAGACGAAGTTTCGGATAAAGTTAAAGCATTTCAATTAGGTGCTGTTGACTATGTTACTAAGCCATTAAAAGCTGAAGAAGTTTTAGCACGTATAGAAAATCAACTCACTATTCACAGGCTGAAAAATCAGTTAAAACAGCAAAATGAGCAACTGCTTTGGGAAATGCAAGAACGTCAGCGCATGGCGACTGAGTTGAGTAACCGTAATAAACAAATAGAATCAATTTTAAATGCTGTACAAGTTGGCATTTGCCTGACGGATGAAAACGGAATTTTTGTCGATGTCAATCCATCCTACTGTCAATTTTATGGATTTAATCGAGAAGAATTAATCGGGCAACCATTTACTCTGCTTTATCGTGATTTATCAGATGCAGAAAAAGTAAGTTTAATTCAGCAATATCAAAATTTTATTTACAATAGTTCCCAACAGAACAAAGGAGAATTCACTCTTAGGCATAAAAATGGTTCGCGGTTAAGCGTTGA
Source organism: Nostocaceae cyanobacterium (assembly GCA_051861145.1). Classification (GTDB taxonomy): domain Bacteria; phylum Cyanobacteriota; class Cyanobacteriia; order Cyanobacteriales; family Nostocaceae; genus JBHYDF01. The sequence continues at coordinate 5,399 of JBHYDF010000251.1, read as the reverse complement.
GATGACGCAAGGGGTTTTTCAAAAAAGGGATGGTAAGTTTTTTGTCGTCAGTACCCTTGTGGATCTCAGCGATCGCAAACTTGCTGAAGAAGCCCGCAAATCTCGTGAACGTTATCTAGCAGCCCTTGTAGAAGTACAAGGGCGGTTACTAGCTTGGGACGGTTGCAATAAATGCTACGAAGAAATTATGCAAATTCTCGGCCCCGTCTCCAAAGCTAGTCGCGTATACGTGTTTGAAAACCATCGCGATGCTACTGGCAATCTGCTGATGAGTCAACAGGCGGAGTGGTGTGCTGAGGGTATTGAACCCCAAATAGATAACCCCGCACTGCAAAATCTCTCCTATACAGAATTCTTTCCGCGTTGGGCTACTTTACTATCCCAAGGTGACATTATTTCCGGCATTGTAGCAGAATTTCCCCCATCAGAACGAGCAATTTTAGAACCACAAGACATACTTTCTGTTCTGATTTTGCCGATAATCGTCAAAGGGGAGTTTTTCGGCTTTATTGGTTTTGATAATTGCGTGGAAGCACGTATTTGGGAACCTTCGGAGGTAGTTTTTTTACAAGCTGTTGCAGGTGCTTTATCCATAGCCCACGAACGCTATCGAGCAAATTTAAAACTGCAACAACAACTAAACCGGAGTAATCTCCTCAGAGAAATTACTGATAAAATACGTTCTGAATTAGACGTACAAAAAATTATCGAGACAGCTGCTACACAAATTGGTCAGGTACTCGATATCAGTCGCGCCCTGATTCATACTTACATAGATTCACCTACACCGCAGATTCCCATCTTAGGCGAATTTTTAGCTTCTGGTTTTACCTCGCTCAATAGTTACCAAATACCGGTGATTGATAACCCCCATGTTCAGGAGTTATTAGCCCAAGACAAAGCGATCGCCTCTGTTGATGTTACACGTGAACCATTGTTGCAAAACGTTCAGGATATCTGCCAAGAATTTGCGATTAAGTCCATACTGTCAGTACGCACCTCTTACAAAGGTAAAGCAAATGGAATGGTTTGTTTGCATCAGTGCGATCGCTACCGCAACTGGAGTCCCGAAGAAATTGAACTATTAGAGTCTATCGCCGCCCAACTGGGAATTGCATTGGCACAAGCCAAACTGCTAGAACAAGAAAAACAAGCACGTTTAGAACTAGATAGACAGAATCTGCAACTTCAGCAAGAAATTAGCGATCGCCTCCACGCCGAAGCAGCTTTAAGGGCAAGTGAAAGTAAATACCGCCAGCTAGTCGAAACATCCCAAGACATGATTTGGTCTGTAGATTTACAAGGACTGATAACCTTTGTCAATCCAGCCGTAAAACAAATTTACGGTTACGAACCCGAAGAAATGTATGGGCGTCTTTTCACTGATTATATCTCGCCTGCAAACGCCGCTAAAGATATGGAAGCCTTCGGTGGTATTCTCAATGGCGAATCTGTCTTTCAATACGAAACTACCTGTGTTCATAAAGATGGTCGCCTTCTTTACATGACGTTTAACGCGATCGCCCTGCGGGATGAAGAAGGTAATATCCTTGGAGTTACAGGTACAGCTAACAACATCACAGAGCGTAAACGAGCAGAACAAGCATTAAGAGAAAGTGCCGAAAAGCTACGCAAGCATAACCTGGTGTTAACGCAACTGGCAAAAAATCAGGTACTTTATCACGGTCATTTAAAAGCGGTTTTAAGTGAAATTACAGAAGTTAGTGCAAATAATATAGACGTAGAGCGAGTCAGTGTCTGGCTGTATGACGAAACACGCACTCAAATTCAGTGCCTTGATTTATACGAAAAAAGCCGTAACCAACATAGCGACGGCTTTTCCCTGTTAGTGACAGACTATCCCACTTACTTCCAAGCATTGCAGCAAGACCAACCAATTGCAGCAGTTGATGCTCACACCCATCCCAGAACCAGAGAATTTTCCGAGTCCTACTTGACTCCTTTGGGAATTGCTTCTATGCTCGATATCCCTCTGAAACTAGGGGGTGTGACAGTGGGTGTTTTATCTTTAGAACACGTAGGTACAGCTCGTGATTGGACACCAGAAGACCTGAATTTTGCCGGTTCCCTCAGCAATTTAGTATCTTTGGCACTAGAAGCGCGGGAAAGACGGCGTGCAGAAGCAGCACTGCGACAGTCTGAAGCTAAGTTAGCCTCAGCCTTTAGATCCTCTCCCGACCCCATCGCCCTCAGTACTTTCCCGGAAAAGCGCTATATCGAAGTTAACGACAGCTTCTGTAATTTTTTTGGTTATTCTCGTTCTCAGGTAATCAACCGCACCTATCAAGAATTGAATATTTGGGTGCATCAAGAAGAATGTGCCATACTTGCCCGGATTTTGCGCCAAGCAAAAACTATTCGTAACCATGAAGTTGATTTTCGCATTGCCAGTGGCGAAATCAAGACGACGCTATTTAGTGCAGAATTGATAGAGATTGATGGGCAAAAATATATACTTGGTACTGCTCGTGACATTACTGAACGCAAACAAGCAGAAAACGAAAGTCGCCTGCTGCTGTTGACAACTCAAGCCATTAGTCGCGCTGTGGACGTAAACAACGCTTTAATCCTTGTCCTCCGCTTAATTTGTACTACCATCGGCTGGGATTTTAGTGAGGCGTGGATACCCACTGAAGATGGCAGAGTTTTGGAATATAGGTTGGATTGGTACGGAGAAAATTATAGTTTACAACAATTTTCCCAGCAAAGCCAAGATATCAGATTTGAGAAAGGTGTGGGACTGCCAGGGCGAGTTTGGCAAAACAGACAATCAGAATGGATAGAAGATGTTTCTCTGGTGGGACAGACAATTTTTGTGCGATCGCAACAAGCAGCACAATTAGGATTAAGAGCAGGTTTTGCCGTGCCAATTTTGGCAGGAAATCAAGTAGTAGCTGTTTTGGGATTCTTTAAACGTAGTTCATGTGCAATAGACAGGCGCTTGCTTTACTTAGTCAGTGCTGTAGCAGCCCAGTTAGGGGCGCTAATTCAACGAAAACAGGTAGAAGCCGCCCACCGACAGAGTGAAGAACGCTTGGAGTTAGCATTAGAAGCCAGCGATTTAGGATTGTGGGATTGGAGTATCAAGCATGATAAAACTTACCGCGACTGGCGCTGGAGGAAAATGCTGGGATATGAAGAACACGAAATAGGAGATCAGCTGCAAGATTTTCTAGATTTGGTACATCCAGAAGATGTAGATTTAATCAAATCAGCACTAGATATCTATTTTCGCGGTGACAGTCCCGTTTATGAAGTAGAATTTCGGATGCGTACTAAGTGCGGCGAGTGGAAATGGATACAATCTCGCGGCCAGGTGTTTGAGCGCGATGAAAATGGTGCGCCGCTACGGATGACGGGTACACATAAAGATGTTACCGAACGCAAAACCTTAGAACGAGAACTAGCGTTAAGACAGGCGCGACTAAATACCTTTTTCAGCGCCGTTCCCGTGGGCTTATGCATTTTAGATCATCAACTGCGGTATGTGCAAATCAACCAAGTGCTAGCAGATATTAACGGCAAACCTCAACAAGAACATATCGGCAAGACTGCTGGGGAGATAGTACCACTACTTGCACCCTTGGTTATGCCATACTGCGAGCAAGTCTTTAAGACTGGTGAACCTATTCTCAATGTGGAAATAAGCGGTTTATTATCCCAAAAAGCAGAGATAATACGTCACTTCATCGTTTCTTTCTTTCCCATTCCTGGGGAGGATGGCAGCCTTTCGGGTGTGGGTACAGTGGTAATAGAAATAACAGACCGCAAGCAAACTGAATTAGCATTGCAAGAAAGCAAAAAACGCTATCAAACCCTAGCTGAAGCCGCACCTGTGGGTATTTTCCATACCAACGAGTTAGGTTATTGTTTTTATGTGAATCAGCGTTGGAGCGATATTACCGGAATGTCTGCCAAAGCTGCTCTCAATACTGGATGGACTAACGCCTTACATCCTGACGATCGCGATCGCGTCTTGAGCGAATGGTTTGAGATAGTAGCAGCAAAAACAATATTTCAGTCTGAGTATCGTTTTTTACATCAAAACGGCAAGATTGTTTGGGTCATTGGTCAAGCTTTACCGGAATTTGGTGAAAACGGTGAATTTCATGGCTATATCGGTACAGTAACAGATATTACCGAGCGCAAACTAGCAGAAGATGCCTTACGGGAGAGTGCAGAACGGGAAAGAGCCATAGCCCAAGTAATTCAAAGAATGCGGCAGACATTGGATTTGGAAACAATTTTTACTGCCACCACCCAAGAATTACGGCAAGTGCTGAACTGCGATCGCGTTGTGGTGTATCGTTTCAACCCCGATTGGAGTGGCGAATTTGTCGCCGAATCCGTGGCTAGCGGTTGGATTTCGCTAATCCAGCAAGATAATAATGATACCAATTTTATAGAAACTACGATTGAGAGCGATCGCTGTGTTGTTAAAACATTGAATAGTGCAGATAACCAAGTACTAGATACCTATCTGCAAGAAACCCAAGGCGGAGTTTACAGCCGAGGTGCAAGTTTCCTCTGCGTACCGGACATTTACAAAGCAGGATTTGACGCTTGTTATATCGAACTGTTAGAACGCTTCCAGGTTAGAGCATATATTATCGTTCCCATATTTTGTGGTAATCAACTTTGGGGACTGCTGGCAAGTTATCAAAATACCGATTCTCGCCAATGGAAAAAAGGTGAAATCAATATAGTAGTACAAATCGGCAATCAATTGGGAGTAGCATTGCAGCAAGCAGAATTACTCGCACAAACGCAAAGACAGTCACAAGCACTGCAACAAGCAGTCATCGCCGCAGATGCTGCTAACCGTGCCAAAAGTGAATTTCTTGCCAACATGAGTCACGAGTTGCGTACTCCACTCAACGCCATCCTCGGCTTTACCCAAGTAATGAACCGTGACAATACACTCTCCAGCGAAAATCAGCAAAACCTGACAATCATCAATCGTGCTGGCGAACATCTACTAAACTTAATCAACGACATTTTAGAAATGTCCAAAATCGAAGCAGGTAGAACTACATTAAACCTTAACAGCTTTGATTTAATTCACCTGTTGGAAAACCTCCAACAAATGTTGCAAGTCCGCGCCGCCACCAAGGGTTTAGAATTAGAATTTCAATATGCACCCGATATTCCTCGCTACATAAAAACCGACTCTAGCAAATTGCGGCAAGTTTTACTCAACCTCTTGGGAAATGCCATTAAATTTACCGAAACTGGTAGTGTGATGCTGAAAGTGGGAATGGGGAGTGGGGCAAGGGGCATTGGGCAAGGGGCATCGGGCATTGGGCAAGGGGCATCGGGCATCGGGCAAGGGGCATCGGGCATTGGGCAAGGGGCATCGGGCATCGGGCAAGGGGCAT